>CAYYAM010000005.1:22715-83712 GCA_964469965.1 uncultured Muribaculaceae bacterium
TCACTAAAAACATTCGATCAGGTTGGCGGCTACATACACAAATACCCAAAGATAAAGTCAGAAATTGATTATTTAAAAGCACAGATAATTGAGTATGTAACATTCAGAAAAAGTTTGATGACAACCATGAGTGAAGGACGGGTTGGTGAAGCTCTCTCCTTTTCCGATCAAATGATAGATAAGTACGATAAAATTCGTGACGATATCATGAAGTTGGAAGACAGTATAAGACTCGACTCAAAAAACCTAAGAGGGCACGTGATGTATCTCAAAGGGAGATTGGAGAAGATGGGTGTTCTTTTTGCAATTCTGCTTACCTCTATAATTGTTACAATTGCCATATACATTGTGAGAATCTTCTCTCAAATCTCATCTGAACTCAGACGTGGCATAGAGGTTCTCTCTACCTCCTCTGCCGAGATACTCTCTACAATAGCAGAGATCTCTGCAGGAGCGGCAGAGACGGCTACTGCTGTAGCAGAGACATCTGCTACCATAGAGGAGGTGAGGCAAACCGCCTCGGTTGCAAATCAAAAAGCTAAAATATTAATTGACAGCTCACAACGTGTTGCTGAATCTGTAGAGAAGGGAAGGAACTCCCTAAATGAGATTGTTCATGGAATGGAGCATATCGATCTACATATGAAAAAGATCTCCGATACAGTACTGAAGCTCTCTGAGCAAAACAGGAGAATAGGCGACATTACATCTACTGTATCTGATATTGCAGACCAATCTAATCTTTTGGCTGTTAATGCAGCAATAGAGGCCGCAAAAGCCGGAGAGCACGGAAGAGGATTCACAATTATTGCTCAGGAGATAAGAAATTTGGCCGATCAATCAAAAAGGGCAACTCAACAAGTAAAGGAGATTTTAAATGAGGTAAACAAATCTGTAAGCAACGCCGTAGGAGTTACTGTTGAGGCAGCAAAAACCGTAGAGACCGGTAAAGAGTTGGTGGTTCAGAGTGAAGACATAATAGACCTTCTTGCGCACAATATAGAGGATGCAGGTGAAGTCTCTCTTCAAATCTCATCCTCTAATCATCAGCAGATGGCTGGTATGGATCAGATAGTTCCGGCTATGGAGAACATAAAGACAGCTACCGAACAGAATGTAAAAGGGTTGCACCTTACTCAGAATGCAACACAGAGCATACATAGCATTGGTCTCTCAATCAAAGAGATTCTGAATAAATATAAATTGTAGGCACTATGTTTGACAACTCCGAAGAGGCCTTCTATAAAGAGCTGCTTAACGACTTCAGGAACGAAGCATCTGAACACTATGAGACCATAGTGAAGGGGCTACTCGACCTTGAGTCGAAAGAGGAAGACTATGTCAGACAACAGGTAATAGAGACCATTTACAGAAGTACTCATAGTTTGAAAGGGGCTGCAAGGGCGGTTAATCTCCCTGATATAGAGCGTCTCTGTTTCTCTCTTGAGACCATGTTCGGCCACCTTAAAAGAGGCGAGATATCATTGACCCCTCAACTGCTGGACACACTTCACAAATCTGCAGATATGCTGGATTCTCTCATTAAAAGGTTGATAGAAGGTAGAGAGTCCAATGAGAATAACAATCTTAACCAGACCATCAAAAATCTTGAATACATCATCAAGATATCGCTGGAGGCATCTAAAAAGAGGTGGGCTAAGGCAAAGGAGAGTTTTCCGGAAGAGTTGAATACAAAGTCTGGAGAGATATCGGAGATTGAGGATAGAGAGAAGAATTCCGATAAAATATCTCCTCAATCTGTAAAACCCGATGAGGAGCTTACTTCTACAAGAAAAATTCAAGAGGAGAGGGCAGACCAGAGCTCGGTTAGAATCTCAACAGAGCATTTAAACAGAATATTATCTGAGTCGGAAGATTTTATCACAATAAAAACTACTCTCGACTTCTACAGAAAAGGGCTGGAGGAGTTGTACATGAAATATCGCGACGACTCCATATACAACATGCTTAAAGATCTTATCTCATTCCAGACGGTCTCTTCCAGAATGATAGACGATCTTGTCTCCAATATCAAATACTCGTTGTTGTCTAATTTTGGAACACTGTTCAAACTTTTGCCAAAGATGGTGAGAGACATCTCCAAAGAGCGAGAAAAGGATATTTCAATTCTATTTTCGGGGGAGGAGACAGAGATAGACAGAAGGATTCTGGATGAGTTTAAAGATCCTCTGCTTCATATAATAAGGAACTGTATAGATCACGGTATTGAGAAACCTGAGATAAGGCAACAACTAGGCAAAAAACCAAAAGGTAACATTTTGGTAAAAGTAGAGAAGCTTATTGAGAGAAAGGTTAGAATCTCTATTACCGATGACGGTTCGGGTATAGATGAATCCAAAATATTAGAGAGTGCAATTAAGAATGGCGCAATTACCCCCGATGCCGGCTCTTCATTAACCAAAGGGGAGATACTCAGTTTGATTCTTAAATCGGGTATATCATCCAGGAAGTTTGTAACCGATATTTCGGGGAGGGGCCTGGGAATGACAATTGTTGCAGAAAAGGTCTCCAGATTAGGGGGCGAAATTACCATTGAGTCAACCGAGGGCAAAGGAACAACATTTACGGTTACTCTTCCGCAAACTATCTCTACATTTAGAGGCGTATTGGTTGAGTGTGAGGGCATGCACCTCATTATACCTTCGGGGTTTGTAGAGAAGGCAATTCAAGTTCCAATCTCTTCAATACAATCTATTGGAGATAAAAATGTAATCAAGCTTTTAGATGGTGAGAGCGTAGGAGTAGTGAAGCTTTCTCAGGTCCTTGGAATTCCTGCAAAAGAGAGCTCCTCTTCTAAAGGAGACTCTATAAAACTTATGATTCTAAGTCATAATCCAACAAAACTCGCGTTTGTTGTAAATGCAGTTTATGGAGAGCATGAGGGTATTGTAAAAGATCTTGGCCCTCAGCTTAAGTATGTTAGAAACATTGCCGGTGTTACTCTCATAGAGAACAGCAAATTGGTACCTGTTATAAATGTCACAGAGCTTATTCAAAGTGCTGTTGAAAGATCTGCATCTAAATCATCTAAAGGTGTAAATGAGACATCTAAAAAGGGTAAAGCAGACGGAGCCAAGCGGGTACTTGTTGTAGAAGACTCCATTACCATCAGATCTATGTTAAGAAGTTTTCTGGAGGGGGCGGGATTTATTGCAACAACCGCCATTGATGGTATAGACGGGCTCAATAAACTGGAGAACGATAAGTTTGACGTTGTAGTCTCAGATATAGAGATGCCGCGCATGAATGGTTTTGAACTTACCAAAAAGATAAGATCTAACTCCGCCTTATCAGACACCCCTGTTATTTTGGTTACAGCACTTGAGAGTGGAGATGATATGAAAAAAGGCATGGAGGCGGGTGCAGATGCGTATATAGTAAAAAGCAGCTTTGAGCAGAGCAATCTGCTTGAAACAATAAAAAGGTTTATTTAATCTCAATTGATGCAACAAACAGGAAATACAAACAGGCCGATAAGGGTTTTGCTGGTAGAGGACTCTCAGGTATATCTCAATCTTTTAAAGAGAATACTCTCAGAAGATCCTCTGTTTGATGTTGTTGCCGAAGCAAAAAATGGGGCAGAAGCTGTAAACTACACTATAAAATATAAGCCCGATATTATCAGCATGGATTTAATCATGCCCATTATGGACGGCTTAGAAGCTACTCGAGAGATAATGCAGAGATCGCCCGTACCTATAGTAATTGTTAGCAGTATTTATAACTCAAAAGATATTGAGATGGCTATCAGTGAACTTGATGCGGGAGCTGTTGCTGTATTGCCAAAACCATCGGGGCCTGCCGATCCGGGGTTTAAAGCCGATTCTGAAAAGTATAAAAAGACACTTAGAATAATGTCTCAGATTAAAGTTGTAAGAAGAACAAGGGCTCTTTCAAAAGGAGAGTTCAGTAATCTTTTAAACAAAGAGCGAGACAAAACATTAAATGACAACACTGAGAAGGGTCTTAAAAAGATTGGGATAGTTGCCATTGGGGCCTCTGCAGGGGGGCCTGAGGGTATAAGGTTAATATTGAGTAGACTTAAACCGGCTTTTCCTGTTCCTGTTGTGATTGTTCAACATATAGACCATCACTTTGTAGATGGTTTTGCCAACTGGCTGAATTCTTACTCTAAAAATCCCGTAGTTGTATTAGAAAACGGGATGAGAATGAGAGAGGGAACAGTGTATGTTGCGCCATCGGGAAGGCAGTTAAGGGTAACCAGAAATGGTGTGGCCTCACTGTCGGCAGAGGTAAAAAATAACGGACATGCCCCCTCTGTAGATGTATTGTTCAAAAGTATAGAACAGTTATACGGGGGCGGATGTATTGCAATCCTTCTATCGGGCATGGGCAAAGACGGAGCAGAGGGTATTAAGGCAATCAGTGATTCGGGCGGGATAGTTTTCCTGCAAGATGAGGAGAGCTGCCTGGTATATGGTATGCCGGGTGAAGCAGTAAAGCTTGGTGTTAATGCAAAAAAACTTAACCCCGAAGAGATAGCAGATGAGATTAATTTACTATTAAATATTTAATTCCGTATGATACAGGGAGTTGAAAATAACTACATACTTGCCGTTGAGGATTCTCTAGTTCAGGCAAAGAGACTTGAGTATTTTTTTAAGAAATACAATATAGACTATAAGATTTTCTCGTCTGGAGAAGATGCTCTCGCTTATATTAAAAATAAGAAGCCGGTTCTAATAATCAGCGACATAATAATGCCGGGAATAGATGGATATCTCTTTTGTCGTAAAATAAAGGAGAACCCCGACACCAAAACCATTCCGGTTATTCTATTGACCTCTCTTCAAGATCCAAACGATATTATTAGAGGGCTGCAGGCAGGTGCAGATAACTTTATAACCAAACCATACGACGAAAAGTACCTGTTGTCCAGAATAGATCACCTTCTCAACAACCGTAATGTCACTAAAGAGGAGATGGTAACATATGAAAATAGCCCTATAGATCTTAAATACCGTGGAGAGAGCTTTAAGATAACTTCGGGGAGAAGACAGATTTTAGATCTTTTAATATCTGTTTACGACACTGCTATTCAAAGAAATGAGGAGTTGATTGCAATCAAAACACAGTTAGAGGAGGCAAATAAAAATCTTATCCAGGCAAATGAAGACCTCGATGCCTTCTCCAGAACCGTTTCGCACGACCTAAAATCTCCTCTGGCGGTAATCATCGGCTTTACAAGCGCAATCCTTGACAACCCAGACACCACAGTATCTGAAGAGGAGAAGAGCTATGTTAAATTCATTCACGAATCTGCAGAAGAGATGACTCAGCTTATAAAGGATCTGCTTGCCTTCTCACAATCGGGGAGACTTGAAATAGAGGAGGAGGAGCTGGATTTAAGCGACATTGCAAATGATATATTAAGCGGTATACTTCTCAGATATCCCGGAACTTCGCCTATAGTCAATATTCAACAAGGTTTGAATACTAAGGCCGACAATAAGTTAATAAGGGTTGTACTAGATAATCTGTTGGGAAATGCGGTAAAATACAGCTCAAAAAAGGAGAATCCCCGAATTGAGCTTGGTAAAAAAGATTATTTTGGGAAGGACCTTTTTTATGTAAAAGATAACGGAGCCGGATTTGAGATGTCTAAGGCAGATAAGCTCTTTCAACCTTTTGTAAGGTTGCACTCCGGTCTTGAGTACAGTGGCACAGGCGTGGGCCTTTCAACTGTAAAGAGGATTATAGAGAAGCATGGTGGTGAGATTTGGGCAGAGTCGGAGCCGGGAAAGGGCTCTACATTCTACTTTACACTAAACTAACAATGCATCGATGGCTGCAAAATACAATATTGGGCTTGCACTATCGGGAGGTGGCGTAAAGGGTTTTGCCCATGCAGGTGCTCTGATGGCTCTTGAGGAGGAGGGGATAAAACCAAATATAATTTCGGGAACAAGCTCAGGTGCGGTTGTTGGAGCACTCTACTCAGCCGGGCACTCCCCGGTAGATATTTGTAATCTATTTAAAAATAAGGAGTTTAACGACTTTGTTGAATTTACCATTCCCAAAAGCGGCATCTTCTCTACTGCAGGTTTTTTAAAATTTTTAAAAGATAATATCAAATATAAAAATCTGGAAGATCTGCCTATACCTCTCTTTGTTGTTGCTACCAATCTTGACATAGGAGAGAGTATGATTTTCAGGGAGGGTGAGCTTCATAAACGTGTTATGGCCTCGGCCTGTGTTCCGGTACTATTTAACCCTATAGATATTAATGGTGTGAAATATGTAGATGGTGGTATATTTAAGAACTTTCCCGTATCACCAATCAGAGAGATTTGCAATACCGTTATTGGAATAAACGCCAGCCCTCTGGTATCGGAAAAATACTCTAAAAACATCGTGGGAATTGCCGAGAGGAGCTATCACTTTATGTTCAGGGCAAATACAATAGAAGACAAAAGGATGTGCGATGTTTTGGTTGAGGTAGAGAGTGTAATGCAATACCGAACCTTTGATTTGAATAAAGTTGATGTTATATTTTGGCAGGGATACCAAAAGATGAAAGAAGAACTTAAAAAACATAGCTCCTTAACAACAATTCCCTGATTGGTTTGTTACTAATGTGTATAAAGATTAACAAATACCTAATAAATATGAACGGAGATACTATTATTTGCAATTGCAATGAAGTTTACAAAAATGAAATTCTCAAAGCTATTGAAGAGAAAGGGTGCAAAACAGTTGAGGATGTAGGAGAGGCAACCGGTGCAGGTACAATTTGCGGTGGGTGTATAGACGACATCCAAGAGATTTTAGATCAGGTTGCTAACTCTAAAACATAGTTATTGAGAGAAAAAATGAGGGTCTCAATTTTTGTTGAGACCCTTTTTTTTTATTTTTTACCTTTCAGGTGCTTTTCCAGGAATCTATCCTGCTCCCAAAGCAGATGAAGAATATTCTCTTTTGCCACGTAGCTGTGGCTCTCTTTTGGTAGTATAACCATTCTGGCAGGAGCACCAAGCCCTTTAAGTGCCTGATAATATCTCTCTGTTTGAAGAGTAAATGTGCCCGGGTTATTATCTGCCTCGCCATGAATCAATAAAATTGGGGTTTTCATCCTATGAGCATTCATAAAAGGGGACATACGGGTATACACCTCAGGTACCTCCCAATAATTTCTCTGCTCATTCTGAAACCCGAATGGAGTGAGTGTTCTATTGTAAGCCCCGCTCCTTGCAACTCCACATGCAAAAAGATTTGAGTGCGACAACAGGTTTGCTGTCATAAACGCTCCGTATGAGTGTCCCCCAACAGCTACTCTTTCTCTATCTATGTAACCCAATCTATCTACTGCATCAATCGCCGCCTCTGCATTGGCTATTAACTGCTCAATAAAGGTATCATTCGGCTCTGCCTTCCCCTCTCCCACTATAGGGAATGCCGCATCGTGCAGTACAACATAACCGCGAGTAACCCAATAGATGAAAGAGCCATAAGAGGGTGCCGTAAACAGGTTAGGGTTGTGAGTTGACTGACTTGCCGATGATGCATCTTTAAACTCTCTAGGATAAGCCCACACCAACAGCGGCAACTTCTCCTTTTTGTTTGTATCGTAACCAACAGGAAGATAGAGCGTACCAGAAAGTTCAATGCCATCTTTTCTCATGTATTTAATAACCTCTTTGTGAACATTTGCTATGCTCTCAAACGGGTTTTTAAAGAAAGTAATTTGAGTAAGGTGCTCCCCCTTTTTACGAATATCTCTAAAGAAATAGTTAGGAAACTCATTTTTAGATTGTATCATCACTAACACTATCCCCTTCTTAATATCCTCAATCGATAAGATATCCTCTTTTTTATCTGTATATAGAGATGTATAGACTCTCCTCTTTTTGCCTGTCTTTAGGTTTAGTTCATCTATGAACGGAAATTGACCATCTTTTGTAAATCCATCGCCAATCAGAAAGACACTCTCTTTATCCAATGTTACTACAGATCTTCCGTATTGATTTCTTGTCATATGAAGCGCTCCGGGATCGGAGTATACATCCTGCATATTCCTGTCACTTAACACTATAGGTTTTACATTTGGGTTAGAAGGGTTAAAGAGATAACTCTTCGAGTTTCTTGTCTCCTGCCATCCGTCTGCAAAAAAAGCATTAGTGTCGTTGCACCAGAACACCCTTGCAAACCTCTGAGGAACTTTGCCCATAGAGATAGGTGATGAGTCAAAAGGGGCAACCCACTGAAACATCTCATCTCTAAAATCTACCTTAACAGATGGGTCTCCACCGTCAAGCGCCTCTACAAAAAACAGTGTAGCAGGCTTATCGGCTCTCCACTGCATGGCCCTTTTTCCGGGACGCGATGCAGAGTACCCTCTTGGCATAATCTCCATCAGCGGAACAGAGTTCACCTCTTTAACCATCTCTCCTTGTAAATTGTAAACTACGCTTCTTTGCGGAAACCTGTTCATTGGAACAATGTATGAGTATGGTCTCTCTACTGTAGATATCATTACATAGTTTCCATCTGGCGAGATGCTCTCCTCTGTGTACATTCCCGCCTTCATGAACTCTTTAGTAGCTCCGTCGAAATCTACAATCTTTAGTTCCGATTTAATAAGAATCTCAAAATTATCTTCGTCTCTTTTATTCTTAAGAAGATCTTGAAAAGTTCTGTTCTGCGACTCTCTCCCTTCACTCTCAGAGATTATGGGACCTTTAGGCAGCTCTCTCCTTTCATCTAACAGAGCTTTTCTGTTTGCAGGCAGCGTTTTAATAAGAAACGACCTACTATCCTTAAGCCAACTGTATGGCGATCCAAGGTTGGCATTCAAAACTGCACCAAATACTCTTTTGGCTTGAGCGGTTGCAACCTCTACTATCCAAAGCTCAACTCCCGTATCGGTGGTGTTGGTAAATGCCAAAAACCTCTCGTCGGGAGAGAATGAGATGTTTGCAATTTTTGGATTAGACGGAAGACCCATTACCTGAACCTCCTCTCTCTCGCTCACTTTTCTAACCTTCAAATTGTTCGAGTACGCGGTTCCTGTTGCAATATTTGTAATAGGGTTAATTCTTAAGCCCGCAAGTCTCATCTCTTCCTGGTTTAACTCTTCCAAAGAGCTGTATGTGTCGCGATATGTAAGATACATATACTCCTTGCTAGAGTCCATCCTTACAGTAGGTGCCCTTTCGTACTCTACCAAATCGAGAATCTCTTTTGGTGGTTTTTGAAAGCCGATATTCTCTTGCGAGATTAGCGGGGATGAGAATAGAGTGGTCAGAGCAAAGATTGCTATGACAAATTTTTGGATTTTTTTCATATAAGCATAAGTTTTAGTTTGTATTTATAATGGGATATAGATATAAAATGTGCTCCCTTTTCCGGCTTGAGATACAAAATCGATCTCGCCTCCCAGGAGTTTTACGTATGATTTGCAAATAAAAAGACCCAGCCCGGCACCTCTGGTATCGGAATTGATTTGATTGTCAATTCTGTAAAAGCTCTCCATAATCTTACTCCGATACTCATCTTCTATTCCTATGCCGTTATCTTTTATGTAAATGCACAACCTCTGACCAATACATGTACCAACCTCTACAGATCCCGATACAGTATATTTTACTGCATTAGACATAAGTCTTAGTATAATATCCTTCAGAAGATTGATATCGGTATTGATATAAAGGTTGTGTGAAAGGTTAAACAAACTGATTGAGAGAGTTACTTTGCCATTTTTTGGAAACAAATCTTTGATCTCTTCGGAAACTAATGTAAACATATTGTTTGCATTCACTATGGAGAACCTGGGCTCAATCTGGTTGGTCTCTATCATTGAAGATATCACAATATCGTCTATTGTACGCATCAGATCGCTTCCGCTTCTTCTTATGATATCCAGATAGTAACCTTTAATATCCGGCAAAAGATCGTCTTCATTTACAATCTCTGTGAAGCCCAAAATAGCGTTTAATGGTGTTCTTATCTCATGTGACAGGTTCGATAGAAAAGCCGATTTTAATCTGTACGCCTCCTCCTTCTTTCTCCTCTCATCTTCTAGCTCTCTGTTTTTAATAGTTAAATCATCAAAAGATTTAACCCGCTCCGTAATGTCGGCAATGTAACCGTCTAAATAAAGAAGCTCTCCGTTAACTTTGTCAAATACACCCCTGCCCTGTTCCAGCACCCAGCCGATAGATCCGTCTTTTTTAATGATTTTATACTCCTCTCTCAAGACGCTTTTGTTACCCAGAATCTCAATCCATTTTTGGTGAAGATACTCTCTGTGATCGGGGTGAATTATCGAATCAAAAGATATCGAGCTGTTTTTTATAACCTCTTCTGCCGAGTACCCTGTTACATCAATAATCTGCCTGCTGACATAAATCATTGTCCACTCCAAGTCGTTTAGGCATCTGTAAACAAAACCCGGAAGATTGTCTATCATCCTCTCCAGTGTCTCTGTTATCTCTTCCCTTCCAAATCCCTCATCCATTAACTTCTCTTCCATTTAGAGTTGCTCTGTTGAATTATTATACCTCTTTCACAAAGTTAGAAATAGATTTTATTTCTAAGGTATGTTAAACTCTATTTATCCCAGAAAATAGAGGCATTTAATGAGTTTTTTAGAATATACAAAAATGGGAATCTATCTACACTTTCATTATTAAGCGACATCTGGATAAGAGGGAGCTTACCCTCTCCATTAAGGTAAAACATCAATCTCTCTGCCGCTAGTATTGTCTTTCCCGTAGCAGTAACTCTCTTTTGATTTGTAATGGGGTTTACCGACTCTTGGTAATGATCTTTACCTTTGAGAAGGTGGTGTTGAGATGGGAAGATTGATGCAGTGTGACCATCTTCTCCAACTCCAAGAATCATAAGGTCAAAAGAGGGAGCTCCCCCCTTTTGCTCCAGAAGAGACTCTACCTCTCTCGAATATCTGTAGCTTTCGCTAGATGGATTCTCCTCTCCTCTGATTCTGAAAATATTTGAGGGTGGAATTGCTAGTGGTTTCAATAGGAGGTTTGAGGCATTTCCATAATTACTCTCACTATCATCGGGCGGTACACATCTCTCATCAACCCAAAAAAGGCGAACTCTTCTCCAAATAAAAGGGTTGAAATATCTCTCCCTTAAAATCTCAAAGAGGTAAAGAGGGCTATTACCTCCAGATATGGCTAGGTTAAAATAGCCCTCTTTTCGTTCAATCATCTCCATCATCTCATTTACGAGCTCGGTTTTACCCTTAATCATAACTCACAATAATTTTTAGTATTAGTAAGATTTTTGCACGGATTGGTCCATTTATGTCCTCCCTCTATAATCTCTTCGCTCTCCAAAGGGCCCCAACTACCTGCCGGATATCCATAAAGTGGTGTGGAGGGGTTCTCCCTCCAAAACTCCAACACCGGATTAAAGTAGTTCCAACTAGACTCTACAGCGTCGCTTCTTGTAAATAGAGTAGCATCGCCCCACATTGCCTCTTCTATGAGTCTAACGTATGCGTCGTCTTGAACACTCTCTCCTATTGTACTATATGTCATCTCCATAGGAACCTGAACAACATCAAATCCACTTCCCGGTATTTTCATATCTACTTTAAGTACCATCCCTTCGTTTGGTTGTATCCTTATAATCAGCTGGTTCTGCTCGGGACACTCCTCCCTGCAGCTAAATAGTCTATGAGGAGTGTGTTTAAAATGTATAACTATCTCGGTAACCTTTGTAGGCATCTGCTTGCCCGTTCTTATATAGAACGGCACGCCCTCCCATCTCCAGTTAGAGATATTTACCTTCATTGCTATAAAGGTCTCTGTTGATGAATTATGCGCTACTCCATCCTCTAACCTGTATGGTTTGGCAATAACTCCACCTCTCTCTCCCTCTATGTACTGGCCTCTTATAACATTTTTTGGAACATCGGCTTTTTGCAGCGGTTTCAATGAGTTGTAAACTTTAACCACTTCATCTCTGAACTCCTTTTGTGAAAAGTGGACCGGGGGTTCCATAGCAACAAGTGCCAGCAGTTGTATAAGGTGGTTTTGTACCATATCTCTTAGAGCCCCCACACCATCATAAAACCCTCCACGCTTCTCTATTCCCATATTCTCTACTGCTGTAATCTCCACTCTATCTATGTAGTGTCTATTCCAAATAGGTTCAAAGATTGTGTTTGCAAACCTGAGCGCAAGAATGTTCTGCACAGTCTCTTTTCCTAGGTAATGATCTATTCTGTATATCTGATCCTCTTCAAACACTTGGTTTAGTAGGGTATTCATCTCTCTACCGCTGTTAAGATCGTATCCAAACGGCTTCTCTACTATGATTCGACTCATTTTGTCTACAAGATTGGTTTTCTGTAGATTTGCCGTTATTATAGGATATAGTGATGGTGGTGTAGCAAGATAGAAGAGAACCCGAGTAACATCTCTCTTTTTAAACTCCTTTGCCAGCTTTTCGTACTCCTGCGAAATATAAGGGTCTAGCTGTAAATAGTCTACTCTAGAGTAGAAGCCGCTCTGTTTATACTCCCCCTGCCGGTCTATCTTCTCCAAATAGTCTGCTTTGCCAAACAGGGTTCGTCCAGTTGATATAACCTCAAAATTTAGTGAATCTCCTCTTTTTTTATATAGGTTATTAAGAGAGGGCATCAATTTTCTGGAGGCAAGATCTCCTGAGCCCCCGAATATAACTATTGCGTATTTTTCCATGAATTCTTACTCTAAATGTTGTAGGTTCCCGAGCTTGTCTCACCGCCCTCACCTGTCCAGTTTTCGTGAAAAAACTCACCTTTTGGTCTGTCGGTTCTCTCAAACATATGTGCTCCAAAATAGTCTCTCTGTGCCTGTAAAAGATTATGGGGCAAGTTTTTGGTGGTGATAGAGTAAAAATAGTTGAGGGCAGAGCTGAATGCCGGTAAGGGGTATCCACCAACAGCCGCTTTTGCTGTTAGTGAGCTCCAGGCAGGTAAAGCCCTATATATCTCATCTTTAAAATAGGTGTCAAGTAAAAGATTGCTTAAATCTATACTCTTTTGATAGGCATCGGAGATTCTGTTTAAAAACACCGATCTTATAATGCAGCCATTGCGCCATATTCGAGCTATTGACGAGAGATTTAAATTCCAACTATATGCATCTGATGCATCTTTTAGAAGACTAAACCCTTGAGCATATGAGACCAATTTTGAAGCGTAGAGAGAATCGTGAATCTCTTGTGGCTCAGGTGTTGCAAACTTGCCGTGAGATCTCTTATATATCTCAGATGCCTCTGCCCTTAAGTTCTTTCTATGGCTGATAGACCTTTCAAATACTGCAGCAGAGATTAGATTAAGAGGCACTCCGTGTTCCATGGCATTTACAACCGTGAGTTTTCCCGTGCCTTTTTGACCTGCCGTATCGGCAATTTTATCTATGAGGTAACTGCCGTCGGGCTCTTTGTAGGCAAGAATTTTTGATGTAATCTCTATTAAATAGCTACTTAGCTTTCCACTATTCCAAGTTTGGAAAATATCACTCATAGATCCATTGTCCATACCCGACATCTCCTTCATAACCATATAGGCCTCTGATATTAATTGCATATCTCCGTACTCTATGCCGTTATGAACCATCTTTACAAAGTGCCCCGAACCTCCGGGGCCTATCCACTCGCAGCAGGGAGATCCATCATCTGCCTTGGCTGCAATAGATTCAAAAATTGGTTTTACATGCGGCCATGCAGCTGCCGACCCCCCGGGCATAATAGAGGGACCCTTGAGTGCCCCCTCTTCACCCCCCGATACCCCTGCTCCAATATAGTGAATTCCTATACTCTCCAACCTCTCACATCTTTCGGTTGTGTGGTTATGATCGGAGTTACCGCCATCAATTATTATATCTCCACTCGAGAGAAGAGGAGTGAGTTGCTCTATCATATCGTCTACTGCTCTTCCGGCCCTTACCATTAACATAATTTTTCTTGGCAATTGAAGAGATTCAACCAGATCATGCAGGTTTTCGAATCCTGTTATTTTTTTTCCACTTGCCCTTCCCTGTGTAAATTTGGTTGTTACAGAGGGCGTCCTGTTATAAACAGAGACCCTAAAACCCTTGCTCTCCATGTTAAGCACCAGATTTTCACCCATCACGGCAAGTCCTACCACGGCAATATGAGATAATTCGTTTTTATTCATATAGTAATCTATGTTATTGTTATCTTAGGTAATTCAATTAAGAATCTTTGAAATGTTAAGTTAATAAACAATTCAAACTCAAACAAGTTTTATAATTTTGTACAATCCAATCTTAATATGCCTACCACCGTTATGATTAAAAATATTCTCAATATATTTTTTGCCCTTAACTTGGCTCTTCTCTCACTCAGTTCGTGCAGAGAGAGAGTGGTAGAGAGCGGGAAAAGTGAACATACGGTTAAGCTGTCAACCCCTAATGTACCTTCGGTGCTCTCCGATGAAAAATCCCGAATGGTGTATCTGGTTAAACACTATTGGGACTCTATAAGCTTCCAAGACTCCTCCTACCTCGAGAGAGAAGAAGAACTTGAAAGATTTTTTGCTCAGTATCTGTCCCTATTAAATAGAGTAAGTCCAGACATTTCCCACTCCTCTTTTTTAGAGTTTTGCAGAGACGCTATGGGTGCCCACAGCCAATTTAGAGACAAGGTACTTGAGTTAACCGATAAGATGTTGTACCACCCAAACTCACCGTTAAGAGATGAGGAGTTATATATAATACTGCTAGAAACTGCTATTCAATCGAACAGCATCCCCGAGTATGTAAAAGAAAAGTTATATGCACAACTCTCCCTTGCTCAAAAAAACAGACCAGGTGAAAGGGCAGAGAACTTTAATTATATCACTACTAAAGGTGAGAGCGGCACACTTTTCTCGATTAACGCTCCCTATACCGTTTTAATGTTTTACGAACCGGAGTGTCACTCCTGCGAAGCAGCTGTTGAGTATCTTAACAGAGAGCTTGGTAAATTTGATCTAGAAAATAGAGTCCACTTTATTTCGGTATATACGGGCGACGATGTGAATTTGTGGTATAAAAGCTCCAAAAAATTTCCACACTACTGGAGTGTTGCAAAAGATATAGATATGCAAATTGCCTACGGTAAGCTTTACGATAGAAGAGCATCTCCATCTATCTATCTGCTGGACAAAAGAAAAACCGTAATTCTTAAAGATGCAATGCCCGACGTTACTGTACAGAGATTAGTTCATCTTCTTCGGGGTACCACACATAACCTTTAACATAAGCAACTCCGCTTCTTTTTATAAGCGAAATGTACTCTCTTACCTGATAGATGTGTGAGCTCTCTCTCTTTTTGCCAAACTTAAAGTCTATAACAGTGGCCTCTGCCCCCATAAGAACTCTGTCGGGGCGACGCATCTCTCCACCCGGCTCTATTATCTCTAACTCTCTATATACTCTGTATATCCCGCTAAACCAACCCATATCTCTCACTTTTGAAAACATTGAAAGGATGGTCTTCTCTACCTCATCTCTCATATCGGGTTTTAAAAGCCCCTCCGATGCAACAATTTCCAATGCTCTGTTGAGATCGCTCTCAACCTCTATAAACTCCATTATTCTATGCATGGTTAAACCTCTCCTTCTACTGCCGTATTCGCTATAGTAATCCTCTCCCCTGAGTGAGAGTTTTAATCTTTCGGGAGAGATGTATGGAGAGTATATCGGAACACCCAAAACATCTTCGGCACTCTCTTCTTCTCTTACTTGGCCCAATAATCTCTCCTCTCCTGTCTGGTGTATGTTATCTTGCAAATCGGGAAGAAGCACCTCGTAAAGCACTTTTGATACAGATAGGGAGGTGGAACTTTTTGGAGGAAGTGGAGCATAAATTGCCATTTGGCTTTCTGCTCTTGTCATAGATACATATGCAAGATTCATATTATCTATAAATGCTTTAATCCTCTCCTCTCTGTAATCTTTTTCGAATATTGTTCCAACAAGTGATTGAGAATACTTAACAGGAATAGAGCCGATAGAGTTATAGGGTTTGTCATGGGCTTTACACCAAAGAATGGGAACTGAATGGTTGGAGTGGTCTAGAGTCAGATCGAAGAATGGTAAAATAACAATAGGAATTCCAAGCCCCTTTGCCTTATGGATTGTCATAACTTTAAGTGCATCCTGACCCGTGGGAGCAGGGACGCTCTTTTTGTAACCGCTCTCATCCCACCACTTTAAAAAAGCTGCAGTGTGGGCACTCTCTCCTTTTGCCCACTCTATAACCAGATCTAAAAAGGAGTTTATAAAAAGAGATTCCGACTCGCTGAACACTCTGTTCATCCCTTTTAATATAAGCTCACACAATTCAAAAAGTGATGATGCGTCAAGAGAATCGGCATAAGATGTGTCGCTGTTCAAGAATGTAGCTATTGTGTTATTTATGCCGTCGTTTGGATTAATTATAAACCTAAGAGAGGATATTACTCTTTTTATCACAGGAGAAGATGAGATTAACAGAGCTTCGTCTGATATCACCTTGTATCCTCTATTCAATAAATACTCAACCAACACTCTTCCCTCTAAATTTGTACGAACCAGAAGTGAGATATCTCTCTGAGAGTATCCATTTTCAAGGCGGCTCTCTATAAAACTGCAAGCTCTATCCATTGCCACCTCCTTCCAATTTTCGCCTCCTCTTTCGTTCTCTATAAACTCTACCCTTGTAAAACCTGTTTGAGGGCTTTTACTCTCGGGAAGAGTCTGTTCAACAGAGTCATAAACATTAAGATCTCCGGAGTTTAAGAACTCTCTGCATCTATTATCCAAAATAGGAAAGAACCGATTGTTGAACTCTACAATAGCAGACGAGGATCTCCAGTTAAAGGTCAGTTCACTCTCCTCTACCTGCTCTTTAGGTATTTGGGAGTAGATTCCGTTGTTGAGAAGTGACCAGTCCGATCCTCTCCATCTGTAAATACTCTGTTTTACATCACCTACAATAAGATTTCTCTCACCTCGCGCGATTGACTCCAGTATTAGCGGTTTAAAGTTTTGCCACTGAAGTGTAGAGGTATCTTGAAACTCATCCAGCATAAAGTTGTCTATACGTGTTCCGCACTTCTCATATATAAAGGGAGCATCGCTGCCATCTATTATTTTATTCA
The DNA here is from genome assembly GCA_964469965.1 of uncultured Muribaculaceae bacterium. GTDB lineage: Bacteria > Bacteroidota > Bacteroidia > Bacteroidales > UBA932 > Bact-08. Next base: position 39,865 of record CAYYAM010000005.1, read on the forward strand.
ACAGATCTGTGGTTTCAGGGATAAGAACAACATTGTTTTTTTGCGTATACTCCCAAACAAACTTCTCAATATCTGTTAGAAGAGCTGCAATATGAATGTTTTCAGAGATCACCACTGCACTTTTATACCAAATTAACTCATTTTGGTATAGAGAAAATACTTCATGGATTAACTCCTCCAAGCCATCATTAAAACAGTTAATAAGTGAGTTGAACTGTGCTGGATTTTTCTTTTTCGTACTCTCTGCAGCCAGATTTTCATAACCTTCCAGAAATGGCAAAAATGAGTTGGGAAGTTTATCGGGAACAGATAGTGCTGCACTTCTAAAAAATCGCATTCCCGACTTTGAGCCCCCTGTAAAATCCTCGGGAGCCAAATTGTGTCTATCCATGCACTCAAGTGCATCTTTTGAGATCCGTTTCAGTCTCTCTTCAAACTCTTTTTTAACCCTCTGTGTATGAGAAATAATCTCTTTTAACCTCTCTTTGGTTAATGTGCTATCAACCCCCTCTTCTCTGTTTCTTTTATAAGACTCTTTAAAGATCTGACTTCCCATACTCAGGAGCTTGGATTTAAAGTTCCAGGCACCTCCCTCTTCAATAGTATCACTGCTATATGATATCAGCCAATTTAGAAGATCTTGGTTCTCTTTTCTATCTAATTGAGAGACCAGAGTGTCTATTGCTTCAGAGATAACCAGATCTTCGTCTAGTTCAACTTTATAAGCACTGTTTTTTCCAATCTCTCTGGCGAAGGCCCTCATTGTTTGTTGAAAAAACCTATCTATTGTGCTTATAGAGAAAGAGGAGTAGTCGTGTAGTATCTCGTTTAGTCTCTTTAAAGCTTCAGGATTGGTTTTACTCATTTGAAAAAGAGTCTCAACCACTCTGCGTTTCATCTCCTCTGTGGCTTTATTGGTAAAAGTAACTGCCAGAATATGCCTGTGAGCCCTCTCCTTTTTAAAGAGCAGATCCATGTACTCCTTTGTAAGAGTGTGTGTCTTTCCAGACCCTGCAGATGCTTTTATTATTTTTAATCCAAACATAATGAGGAGATTAATAACAAATGGCGTTATAATGGCACCATTTACATTTCTCTATATTTTTAGCCGGCGTAAATGAGACAGAGGGGTTGAAGATCTCTTCAAGCAGCTCGTTTAATCTTATCCTAAATTGCTCTGTCTGCTCTTCTGATATTGTCAAAGTTTGTGAGCTTCCCTTTGCCAGCTCTCTAATAAAGTAGGGTTCAATCTCTACAGACTCTCCGAATTTACATAGAGCTGCATATAGAAACATCTGAAAGGCAACGCTGTTTCTCCTTCTATTTGAGGGGTCGAACAACGAATCTATGTCGCTGAATTTTAGATCTCCTTTACCGGTTTTGTAGTCGATAATTCTATATATATTCTTTGTATCCACTCTGTCTACTATCCCCTTTATAGTTACAACCAAACCTTCCGAGATTCTCACATCCTCTTTCACTCTCTTTTCGGCCTCAATAAAGGTGAATGGAGCTACTTTTTGATCGTGCCTTAATGTAATCTCTACATACTTGGCAATCATTATCTTTACCAGCAAGGAGTAACCTGTAGGATGTGAGATGTTTTTATACTTTTTAAAACCACTGTCGATCAATGAGTCAATTTTCTCGTTGTCTCTAATAATCGTATTAATTATCTCAGATGTTATAGTCTCTCCCATATAGGGCTTATATAGACCCTCCATTACCAAGTGGAAAATCGATCCAAACTCATCTGCCTCAACACCCTCCGATACATCCTCTTGTACCTCTACACCTTTAACTGCTTTTAAATAAAATTGAAGTGGGCAATCTATGTAGGTGTTTAAAAGGGAAGCAGAAAGAGTTTTTTGCCCACCCTCTCCAAACATATTAATCAGCGATTCATAAATCTCTTGTGACTTTTCTACAACTATCTCTTTTCTTACTTCGGGTTCAACTTTAAAATTTACTATTCGCTCTTTTAAAGGCAGGTTGTATATATATCTCAGCTGCTTTATAAATCTACTCTCTTCTCCACTTTTCAGACCCTCTGTTCTTGTATCATACAGAAGATAGACCCTCTCTGCTCCAAGAATCAATCTATAAAAATTGTAAGAGGAGACGGCATCTTCACTCTCCTTTACAGGTAGACCAAAACCTACTCTAAGATTGTAAGGTATAAAGCTGTTTTGAATCTCTTTTGCAGGAAGCGAGCCCTCATTAACTGAGCAGATAATAACATTCTTAAAGTCTAAAGCTGTTGTCTCAAGCATACCCATTATCTGTAGCCCCGAGAGTGGCTCTCCCTTGAACGGAATAGTCAACCCCTCGGTAATGATAGAAAGGAGTCTTCCAAAGGTATTCAGAGACATAGGAATAATTACCTCTCTAATTTGATTAACAGCTTTTTGAACATGGTATATAAACTCCTTCTCAATCTTTCCTATATTAACAGATTGCGACAAAATCTCAAGGACTTGTTCTAATTTATCGCACAATTTTTCTGGTGCCTCTGCCCCATCATCTATCTTCTCAAATAGAGTTTTTAGAAAATCGTCTCCACTGAACATCTCTACCGGGGCATAAATAATATTTTCATTAATTATTTTTTGGCGCAAAGTTTCAGAATTGAAAGGTGCTAGTTTTCTCACATACGTGTGGTTAAGAATCGGAATCACCCTTTTGTGATAAATCCCTCTTTTATCCCACTCCATCTCAGTTAAAAGCTTGATTAAAGATAGTAAAGGGGTTCCGGCAAGTGGATAACCCATGGTAATATTTACTCTCTCTATGCTCTGGGGTACAGAGCTTAATAGCGGCAGAAGAAGCTCCTCCCTGGGAAGAACAACAGCCGTTTCGATATCTCCCTCAATATCTTTAAGTATCTCCCCTACGACTCTTGCCTGCATTACAGATGAGGCAACGCCAATCACCTCTGTTTGAGGCAAGCTCTCTCTTGTTAAGTTTAAATCAATTTTTGATGGAAATTGTTTTAAGTTCCTATCTATAAAAAGTGAAGCTCTGTTATTGGAGTCATTTAAAATTTCTCCCCGGTAGTCCCAATAGAAATCGGCAAATCCATCCTTTTGGATTCTGCTCATAATCTCTCTTTCACACTCATTTAGAGCATTAAACCCAACAAAGACCACCGATTTATACTGAGAGAGGAGATTATAGCTCTCTTCGGTTTCGGCCACTTGCCTGTAGAGCATACCCTCGTATCCTGCCTCTTTTTTACTAAGTCTATCTTTAAATTTAGTATAAAGAGGCCAGAGGGTCTCCCATGCCAATCTGAACTTTCTCTTGCTTTCACTCTCTCCCTCGGGTAAAAAACCATCCCAAAAACTTTTAACAGCACTTAGCTGAACGGGCGATAAAAAGCTATAGTCGCTCTCTATCTCCTTAATCTCTTTAATGTTGGCAAAGAGTTTAGAGGCGTTAACCCTATACTTGTCTGTAGTATCGAAATCCGAAAGTATGATCTCTCCCCAATATAAGAAGTCGTCAAAAGACTCTCCACTGCCAGACACTTCACAGTAGGCTTGATAGATGTCAAAGAGTAGCTCAATTTTATCGGCCTCTCTCTTACCCGACATAGTAATTATAAGATCCTTAAATGTTGTGATTGAGGGGAGAAATAATACTTTATCGGCAATTTGGGAGAGATATTTTTTAAAAAAAAGGCCCGATCTTCTGTTAGGAAAAACAAAGCAGAGCTCCTTTATAGATACACCTTCGCGTCTATAAAACTCTTCTGCAACCTTACGGAGGAGTTCCATTATCTCATTCTCTCTCTTAATTTAGATGCCAGATCTTCGTATCCGGGCTTACCTAAAAGGGCAAACATATTTGTTTTGTATGCCTCAACTCCCGGTTGGTCGAAAGGATTTATCTCTAACATGTATGCACTTACACCACATGAGAATTCAAAGAAATAGAAGAGTGCGCCCACCGTATAGGCGTCTATCTGTGGTATATTTATGGTTAAGTTGGGTACCCCTCCATCTATATGAGCCAGCATAGTACCTGCTGCTGCCATCTTGTTACACTCCTCAATGTGTCTTCCGGAGAGGAATCCCAATCCGTCCAAATCATCTTCATCTTTAGTTATAGTTACAGATTTTAAAGAATTTTCTACAATCAGAGATGTTTCAAAAATGGTTCTCTCCCCCTCCTGTATATACTGACCCATTGAGTGTAAGTCTGTTGTAAAATTAACAGATGCCGGAAATATGCCCTTCCCCTCTTTTCCTTCACTCTCGCCAAACAGCTGTTTCCACCACTCCGATAAATACTGAAATTTTGGATTATAGTTAACCAGTATCTCTGTTTTTTTGCCTTTTGAGTATAAGAGGTTTCTTGCAGCAGCATACATCACAGCAGGATTCTCTCTCTCTTTTCTCAATAACAGACTCCTCATATCCATAGCCCCCTCCAAGATAGAACGTACATCTATCCCGGCAAGCGCCATTGGAAGCAGCCCCACCGGTGTGAGCACGGAGTAGCGTCCACCTACATCGTCTGGAATAGTGAATGTATGGTATCCCTCCTTTAAAGATACTCTTTTTAAAGCACCTTTTGAAGCATCTGTCACAGATACAATCCTCTCCCCTGCTCCCTCTTTACCATATTTTCTCTCCATAAAACCCTTTAAAATTCTGAATGCTACAGCCGGCTCTGTGGTTGTTCCCGATTTTGAGATTACCACTATAGCCACCCTCTTCATTTCCAGCATCTCTAGTAGCTCACCCATATACTCTTCTGACAGATTATGGCCTGCAAATACTATGGAGGGAGATGTTTTTACTTCAGAAAAGAGAGAAAAAGGGTTTACCAACGCCTCAATTGCTGCCTTTGCACCAAGGTAAGACCCACCTATTCCAACCACCACAACAACATCTGTGTTCTCTCTCCACCTTTCAGCAATCTCAACTACCCTCTCTATGTCTGTAACCTCTTTATTAACAGGCAAGTCAATCCATCCCAAAAAATCATTTCCTCTGCCCTCTTTGCCTGTAAGTGTATCAAATGCGCATAGTGCTCTATGTACGAATGATTCTCTCTCCTCTGCTGTAACAAAAGGTTCAATACCATTTAATCTTATAGTTATATTTTCTGCTCTGCTCATACTATTGTAGGTTTTCTGTTAACTGTTTTATAACATATGCAGGATATTTCTGCTCATAAAGAATTTTGTACATTGCCTCTGCAATTGGCATATGTACACCGTATTTTTTGTTAATCTCATAAATGCATTTGGTTCCATAGTACCCTTCGGCCACCATATTCATCTCAACTTGTGCCGATTGTACCGAGTATCCTTTACCTATCATGCTGCCGAATGTTCTGTTTCGGCTGAATTGTGAATAGCATGTAACCAAGAGGTCTCCAAGGTATGCCGAAGTTGAAGTCTTTCTTTTTATATCGGGATGGGTTGCATGCAGGAAGTCTCTCATCTCATGAAATGCATTGGTTATAAGCACGGCCATAAAGTTGTCTCCATAAGAGAGAGCATGACAAACTCCTGCTGCAACTGCATATATATTCTTTAATACCGCAGCAAACTCAACACCGTATATGTCTGTACCGGGGACAGTCTTTATGTAATTGCAGGCAAAAACATCGCACATAGATCTGGCTACCTCTATATGCTTACTCGAAAGAGTGAGGTATGACAGTCTCTCCATAGCCACCTCCTCTGCGTGACAGGGGCCGCTCACTACACCAATTCTACTGAAGGGTATATCGTACTTCTGGTTGAAGTACTCTGCCACCGTGATGTTGTCTACAGGAATTATCCCTTTGATTGCACTTATGATAAACTTCTTTTTCATACTGGTAGAGATTCTCTCTGCCTCTGCCAGAAAGTATGCCGAAGGGACACAAAAAACCAAAACATCAGCCGAATCAATCACCTCGTTAATGTTTGAGCTAAAGTGAATCCTCTCCGGATTAAATTTTACTGCAGGAAGATAATAGGGATTGTGCTCAGATTTTTTCATCTGATCTATCATCTCTTCATCTCTTACATACCATGAGATCTTCTCCTGATTATTTAACAGGAGTTTGGAGAGTGCCGTTGCCCAGCTGCCGCTGCCAATCATTGCATATCGCAGATTCTCTCCTTCAAAATAGTTATCCATAGTAAACAGGATTATGGTTTAGATTTACTCCGCAAATATACCCTTTTTGTAACATTATATAAATAAAACCCTTACTTTTGCCTCTATCTTCAAAAAGTGGATTGGAATGTATTTAGAGCACATTGCAGATAAAGCGTTGAGTGGTAAAGATCTTGAGTTGGGTGAGATAGTTGAGCTCTATACCTATTACCCTCCCAATAAACTTCTATCTTTAGCAAACGATATCAGGTTTTATGTCATCCCCAAAAGAGAGGTTAGTTGGCAGATAGATAGAAATGTAAACTACACCAATGTATGTATTTCGGGATGTACTTTTTGTAACTTTCACTGCAGACTCTCTCAAAAAGATAGAGCGTTCACTACAACTCCCCGGGAGTACAAGGCAAAGATAGAGGAGATGGTAAGTATGGGTGGCGATCAGCTGTTGCTTCAAGGGGGTCTCCATCCTCACTACGATATCACTTTTTTTGAATCTTTGTTTGGCTTAATCAAGGGTATTATGCCAGAAATTAAACTTAATGCTCTGGGTCCACCGGAGATACATCATATTGCCAAAATAAGCAAAATCTCTGTAGAGGAGACTTTGAGCAGGTTGATAAAAGCAGGATTGACAACTTTACCCGGAGCCGGGGCAGAGATACTCAGTGATAGGGTTCGCAAAATAATCTCTCCGGGAAAACCGGGAACTAATGAGTGGCTAAGTGTTATGGAGTGTGCACACTCTCTTGGAATTGGTACTACTGCAACAATGGTATACGGGCATATCGAAACCGTTGAAGAGAGGATCAGACACCTGTTATTGTTAAGAGAGTTGCAAAAGAGAAAAGGCGATACAAATCCCGGTTTTAGGGCCTTTATATGCTGGCCTATGCAAACTAAAGGGACAAAACTTGCCCAACAGTTCAATCTTAAGAACCCATCATCGCTTGAACACCTCAAGATGATTGCTATTAGCAGAATAGCTCTTAACAATATTCCTCACATTCAAGTCTCCTGGCTCACAATCGGTACTGAATTGGCTAAAATTGCCCTGCACTGCGGAGCCGATGATATGGGCTCGGTTATGATAGAGGAGAATGTGGTATCCTCTGCAGGGGCTTCATTCAGACTGACCCCCCAAGAGATGGAGAGAGTTATAAAAGATGCAGGGTTTGATCCGTGGTTGAGGAGTCAAGAGTACACTCGTCGCTCTCTGCAATAAAACCTTCGTCTATATCAAGAGTTGGAAGAGACGACGCCTCAACTGCCAGCTTATCACATCTTTCGTTCTCAGGGTGCCCGCTATGACCCTTAATCCAGATAAATTTTACGTTGTGTCTTCTGTACACTGCCAAAAATCTTCTCCAGAGGTCGGAGTTCTTTCTTTTTGCGAAACCTTTTTTCTCCCAATCAAAAAGCCATCCTTTTATAACAGAGTCGCAAACATATTTTGAATCAGACCAAACCGTTATATTGGAGTTGGGCTTTTTAACCGCCTCAAGCCCTTTAATCACGGCCAGAAGCTCCATTCTATTATTAGTTGTGCAAACGAAACCTCCCGAAATCTCCTTGTAGTGAACTCCCGATTTAAGAATCGCTCCATAGCCCCCGGGGCCGGGATTTCCTCTTGCCGAGCCATCTGTGAACAGATCAATCATTTTCTCCTGTAGAGGTTGGCATTGTTACCTTAAGGGGATTGGCCCTTAAAAGATCGTAGCTCTTTCTGTTTCTATAAATATCACATGCATAATAGATTGAGCTAAGCATCGAGTTGTGATCGGCTATAGATTTGCCGGCAATATCAAAGGCAGTTCCATGGTCTGGAGAGCATCTAACAATTGGGAGAGCAGCCGTGAAGTTCACTCCACTTTCAAACGATAATGCTTTGAATGGAATAAGTCCCTGGTCGTGATACATAGCCAAAACTGAGTCAAACCTCTTTCTGTAGTCCGATGCAAAAAATCCATCTGGAGAGAAAGGCCCAAAAACCAGCTCTCCTGCCTCAAACAACTCTTTTATCGCAGGTTTAATTATCTCCTCCTCTTCGTTTCCAAGAAGCCCATGGTCTCCGCAATGAGGATTAAGTGAAAGTACCGCTATTTTAGGTCTGTCTACGGCAAAATCTCTTTTTAGAGATTCCGACATCATCTTAATCTTTGACTGAACCAGCTCTTTTGAAATTTTCCCTGAAACCTGTGAAAGTGGAAGATGGTTTGTTACTAAGCCGATTTTTAAGAACTCCGAGACCATAAACATAAGTGACTCTTCCAATCCAAAGAGGTTGGTGAGATACTCTGTATGTCCGGGAAATGCAAATCCCTCCCGAGAAACACCCGACTTATCGAAGGGAGATGTTACGAGAACATCTATACTCCCCTCTTTCAGATCTTTAGCAGCATTTTCAAGTGAAATAAGAGCTGCTTTTGCACCTTCTTCACTCTCCCTTCCCGGCTCTGCTACGAACGACTCGGGGACGCAATTTATTATATTAACTCTCTTTGGATGGGCCTCTTGGGCTCTGCTGATGGCATTAACAGAGAGTGATTCTGCCTCCGGTATCCCTCTTTTGTAATATGCTAATAGTTTAGATGAACCGTAAATAACGGGTGTACAAATGTCAAGGATTGAAGGGTTGGCAAGAGCTTTAATAATGATCTCATAACCAATGCCGTTAGTGTCTCCCTGAGTTATTCCTACTATAACTTTATTACTCATATACTATATTCTCGCTAAATTTTTGCAAGATACAAAATTTCGCCAAGATTCGTATATTTGCATTATGGCCTCAATCCTAGATAGTGAGATTAAATTTCTCCCGGGAGTTGGTCCCAAAAGAGCAGAGATACTTAATAAAGAGCTCAATATAAAAACATTCAGGGACCTTCTTCTCTTCTTTCCGTTCAGATATGTAGACAGATCAAAAATCTACTCAATATCTGAACTGGAGCCATCAATGAGTTACATCCAGATAAGGGGTAGGGTTAAGCAGATGAGTGAAGTGGCAGCAAAAGGCCGCTCCAGGCGTCTGGTAGTAACTTTTGCCGACACTACCGGCAATATTGAGCTAATCTTCTTTCAAGGTATAAAGCAGATAAAAGAGTGGCTGAAATTTGGCAAAGATTATATAGTTTTTGGGAAGCCAACTCTCTTTAACCACTCTTTGAATCTTGTGCATCCAGAAATTGAGTCGGCATCAGAGGAGGGTCCTGCATACATAGGGAGTATGATTGGTATATACCCCTCTACAGAGAGACTTAGAAATAATGGCTTGGGAAATAAGCAGATAGCCAAATTAATCTCTGCTGCACTTAAGCAGTGTTCTCCTTATTTAGGCGAACCCCTACCTCTATATATTATTGAAGATAAGCGATTAATCTCTTTTTCCGAAGCTGTCAAAAATATTCACTTTCCCAAAGACCTTAAAATTCTTGCTCTTGCCCAATACCGGTTTAAATTCGAGGAGCTGCTTTATCTTCAACTCTCACTTTTAAAGCAAAAATCTATTCGGGAGAGAGCCGTTAAAGGTATAATAATGAGCAAAGTGGGAAACTCATTTAACGATTGCTTCTCCTCCCTTCCCTTTGAGTTAACCAATGCACAGAAGAGAGTTATAAAGGAGATTAGGGCAGATATTATAAGTGGAAGGCAGATGAATAGATTGCTTCAGGGAGATGTAGGGAGTGGAAAAACAATGGTTGCAATATTCTCTGCCCTTATTGCAAATGACAACGGTTATCAGTCTTGTATAATGGCTCCTACAGAGGTATTGGCTATCCAACACTTTACAGGTGCCACAAAGTTATTAAAGGGCACCGGAGTAAAAATAGCACTTCTTACCGGCAGCTCAAAGATTAAAGAGAGAAGAGAGATACATGCCGGTCTGGAAGATGGAGAGATTAGCATAATATTCGGAACTCACGCGCTTATAGAGGAGAATGTAAGGTTTAAGAATCTGGGATTGGTGGTAATAGATGAACAGCACCGATTTGGTGTTGAGCAGAGAGCAAAATTAAGAAATAAGGGAGCATCTGCTCCCCATGTGTTGGTGATGACGGCAACCCCTATCCCTAGAACTTTGGCAATGACACTTTATGGCGACCTCGACATCTCTGTGATAGACGAACTACCTCCGGGACGCAAACCCATAAAAACAATCCATGCTACTGAATATCAAAGAGAAAGAATATACTCATTTATCAAAGAACAGATCAAAAGCGGGCGGCAGGTATTTATTGTTTACCCTCTTATAAAAGAGAGTGAGAAGCTCGATTATAAAAATCTCCAAGAGGGGTACCTTCACATAACAGAGGTATTTAAGGCTCCTGAGTTTATTACGGCAGTAGTGCATGGTAAACAGAAGAGCGAAGACAAGAATTACGATATGAATCTGTTTACCTCCGGGAGAGCGAACATTCTGGTATCTACATCCGTTATAGAGGTTGGAGTTGATGTTCCTAATGCATCTGTAATGATGATTGAGAGCGCCGAAAGGTTTGGGCTTTCACAGCTTCACCAGTTAAGAGGAAGAGTGGGAAGGGGTGCCGATGAATCATGGTGTATACTTATGACAGGATTTAAATTGAGCAAGGAGTCGAGGCAACGAATTGAGCTTATGTGCTCTACTAATGATGGCTTTGAACTTGCAGAGGCAGACTTAAGGATGAGGGGGCCGGGTGATATGGAGGGTACACAACAGAGTGGATTACCGGTAGATTTGAGAATTTCCGATCTCTCCAAAGATTCACAGATACTTGAGGAGAGCAGAAGATATGCCTCTACTGTACTTGAGCAAGATCCTCTGCTGGAGTCATCAAAAAATATAGAGCTAAAGGTTTCACTGTCACATCTAAAAAGAGAGCAGCAAGACTACTCTATGATTAGTTAGAATATTTTTATATTATTATGAAATACATTGGAGCACACGTTAGTGCATCGGGGGGAGTAGAAAATTCGCCAATTAATGCACACAATATTGGGGCAAATGCTTTTGCTCTATTTACAAAAAATCAAAGACAGTGGGTTGCCCCTGCTTTAACATCCAAGAGCATAACAGCATTTAGGAAAAACTGCGAACAATACGGCTTCACACCGGCACAAATTCTGCCTCACGACAGCTATTTAATCAACCTTGGACACCCCGAACCAGAGGGTTTGAACAAATCAAGAGAGGCATTTTTAGATGAGATGCAGAGATGTGAGCAGCTGGGTCTCGACCGACTCAATTTTCATCCTGGTAGCCATCTTAACAAAATAGATATAGAGAGTTGTCTTAAAACCATTGCAGAGTCTATAAACATAGCTCTGGACAAAACTAAAGGGGTCACAGCCGTTATTGAAAACACTGCGGGCCAGGGCAGCAACTTGGGGCACACCTTTGAGCAGATAGCTTATATTATAGATTACATAGAAGATAAGAGTCGAGTTGGCGTATGTATAGATACATGTCACTCCTTTGCAGCAGGTTACGATCTCTCCAACAAAGAGGGATTTGAAAAAGCATTCGAACACTTCAATAGCGTGATTGGTTTTAAATATTTGAAAGGGATGCACCTAAATGATGCCAAAAAGGGACTCAATTCCAGAGTAGACAGACACGACTCTATTGGAAACGGAGAGCTTGGTATAGAAACATTCAAGCTTCTTATGAAAGATCCCAGATTTGATAACATACCCCTTATCCTTGAGACACCAAATGAGCAGATCTGGAGAGAGGAGATAGAGATGCTACGTGCATGGGAGAGGGGCTAAAACACTATACATTATGTTAATAAGAATACACTCTTTGATAATTTTTTTAATGATTTCCAACATGGCAATGTCGCAAAACAGAAGGGAGCTCTCTGCAGAGGAGAGAAGGGTAATTTTAGAAAAAGGGACTGAGGCACCATTCACCGGGAAGTACTACAAACATTCCGAGGCGGGTACCTATCACTGTAGAAACTGTAACGCTCCTCTTTACAGATCGTCGGATAAGTTTGACTCCCATTGCGGATGGCCTAGTTTCGACGATGAGATTAAGGGTGCAGTGACCAGAGTGCGTGACAGAGATGGAGTAAGAGTTGAGATAATCTGCTCAAAATGTGACGGACACCTCGGCCATGTGTTTACTGGGGAGATGTTTACAAAGAAGAATATAAGACACTGCGTAAACTCGGTGTCGTTAGACTTTGTACCTGAAAAGAGGGAGAGAGCAATATTTGCAGGCGGATGCTTTTGGGGTGTGGAACATCTACTTAAGCAGAAATTTGGAGTAATCTCTGCAATCAGCGGTTACACGGGTGGTAAAAAGAGTAACCCCACCTATAAAGATGTCACAACAGGAGATACAGGACACGCCGAAGCCGTAGAGGTAATCTTCGACTCCAACCAAATCTCATATACCGATCTTACCAAGTTTTTTATGGAGATTCACGACCCCACACAAGTAGATCGCCAGGGGCCAGATATTGGTGATCAATATAGATCAGAAATCTTCTACACAACAGATGAACAGAAAAAAGCGGCAGAAGAGGTAATAAAAATCTTAAGAGAGAGAGGGTACAATGTTGCTACAAAAATTACAGCCGCAAAAACTTTCTATAAGGCAGAGGAGTACCATCAGAGCTACTACTTAAAAAAGGGTGGACAACCATATTGTCACTCTTATGTAAAGAGATTTTAAATGAACGATCTAACTCAGGGTAAAGAGGGAAGACAGATACTCCTCTTTGCGGTTCCTATGCTAATAGGGAATGTGTTTCAACAGTTGTACAATATTGTAGATAGTGTAGTAGTTGGTAAATATGTGGGCTCTGTTGCTCTTGCGGCTGTAGGTGCAAGCTTTCCAATCTTATTTACTCTCTCTGCACTCATAGGAGGGATTACCATTGGGGGATCGGTACTTATCTCACAGTATTTTGGAGCCAAAAACTTCCAAAAAGTTAAAGTCACCTCCGACACTCTTCAAATATTTCTACTAATAAGTTCAATTGCACTCTCTTTGCTTTTCTTTATTTTGAGTGAACACCTTTTTAGACTCCTGGGGATACCCTCCGAGGTTATCCCCGATGCTGTGAGATACTTCGACATTGTAATACTTACAACCACAGTTCCCACATTCTCTCTCTTTGGTATGTCGGCAATTTTAAGAGGCGTAGGGAACTCCAAGACTCCTATCTATTTTGTAGTTCTTTCAATTATAATTAATATTATTCTAGACCTCATATTTGTACTTATATTTCGGTGGGGAGTTGAGGGGGTAGCATGGGCTACTGCAATTGCAACTGTAGTGTCATGGATTGGGCTTTGGTACCATCTTAACCGATGTGAAGATTGTATTATAAGATTCAATCTCAACTATAAAAAGTGGGAGTTCGACAAAGAGAGCTTCAGACTCTCCCTCAAGATAGGCCTACCATCGGGCATACAACAAACTTTGGTTGGATTGGGAGCCATGGCTTTACTAAGTATTGTCTCGCCTTTTGGCGTTGCAGTTCTGGCTGCATACACCGCAGCAGGAAGGGTAGATATGTTTGTCTCAATGCCTGCCATGAACCTGGCAGCTGCTTTATCCTCTTTTGTTGGTCAAAATCTTGGAGCAGAGAGATTAGACCGGGTAAAAAACGGATTGAGATCTACCCTTATTTACTCCTGGATTATTTGCATAGCCCTCACCCTTGTGGTTGTACTATTTGGAGGAGAGATTATGAGACTATTCACCGAACAGAGCTCTCCGCACTTCGATGAAATTGTGAGAATCGGCAAGGAGTATCTGGTTATCGTAACCTCCTTCTACATTGTATTCTCAACTATGTTTGTAGTTAACGGAGTTACCCGAGGAGCAGGAGCAACAGTGATTCCAATGCTTACCACAACTCTGTCGCTCTGGGTAATAAGAGTCCCTCTGGCATATTTCCTTTCACTCCATTTTGGCCCTTCCGGAATATGGTGGTCAATTCCTATAGGTTGGAGCGCCGGTTGTATTGGAGCTGTTCTCTATTACAAATCGGGTCTTTGGATAAAACACCGAATCTCTACCAGGTAGATTTCAGACCCACAGTCCTGTTGAATATCGGATTGCCCTCCTTAGATTGGGAGTCTTTTACAAAATAACCTATACGTTCATACTGAACTGCTATGTTTGAGTTATCCAGAAGTAATGCGCTCTCTGCATACCCTTTTACTGTTGTAAGAGAGTTGGGATTTAGGTAGTCTATATACTCCTTACCCTCTTCCAAATTATCCATCTCAGGATTGGTAAACAATCTGTCGAACAATCTAACCTCTACCTCTTTTGCATCGGAAGCAGATACCCAATGTATAGTTCCTTTAACAGACCTCCACTCTCCCGCTCCCGGTTTGCTTGAAGGATCGTAACTGCATCTTATCTCAATAACCTTACCATGAGAATCTTTAATAACCTCCTCACATTTTATTATGTAAGCATATTTAAGTCTTACCTCTCCACCCGGTTTCAATCTGAAGTATTTCTTAGGCGGATCTTCCATAAAATCCTCTCTCTCTATAAGCAGCTCTTTTGAAAAAACAATCTCTCTTCTTTCGCTGTTTGGATCTTCGGGGTTAAGCACCGGAGTGAAAGTTTCGGTAACATTTTCTGGATAGTTTGTAATTACAAGCTTAATCGGGTCTAATACCACCATATACCTGTTAGACCTTTTGTTTAGATCCTCTCTTACGCACCACTCTAATAGAGAAAGATCTATAATGTTATCTCTCTTTGCCACTCCCACCTTGTCTGCAAACAGTCTTATACTCTCGGGAGTATAACCTCTTCTTCTTAAACCGCATATTGTAGGCATTCTGGGATCGTCCCATCCCGAGACAAATCCTCTTCTCACAAGTTCGAGTAATTTTCTCTTACTCATAACTGTATATGTTAGATTCAATCTGGCAAATTCATACTGTTTTGACGGGAATATCTCCAGTTTTTCTATAAACCAATCGTAAAGAGGTCTATGAACATCAAATTCCAATGTACAAATGGAGTGTGTTATCTTCTCAATTGAATCACACTGACCATGGGCATAGTCGTACATAGGATATATACACCAAGAATCTCCTGTTCTGTGGTGATGTGCATGTATTATTCTGTATAGAATCGGGTCACGCATTAACATATTGTTATGCGCCATATCTATTTTTGCCCTTAAAACCTTCTCTCCATCTTTAAATACCCCCTCTCTCATCTGTGCAAAAATCTTAAGGTTCTCCTCTACGCTTCTATCTCTGTATGGACTGTTTTTACCCGGTGTTGTAACTGTTCCTCTGTTTTGTCTAATCTCCTCTTGAGTTTGGTCGTCTACATAAGCCAAACCTTTTGTAATCAATAAACAAGCCCACTCATACAGCTGTTCAAAATAGTCCGAAGCGTAAAGCTCGTTAGCCCATTTGAATCCCAACCACTCAACATCCTCTTTTATTGAATCTACATACTCAACATCCTCTTTCGTTGGATTTGTATCATCGAATCTAAGATTTGTAGATCCACCGTACTTCGATGCCAAACCAAAGTTCAGACATATACTTTTAGCGTGACCTATATGAAGATAACCATTAGGTTCCGGCGGGAACCTGGTTAATACTGTTTTATGTAACCCCGAAGCCAAATCGGCCTCAATTATCTCCTCTAGAAAATTTTTATTAATCTCATCCATACCAAGAAATTATTTAGCGTGCAAATATACTAATTACTTATGCCATTTTTGTAACTTTGCCAAACAATAACTTACAATTAAACATATATCCCCCTGCAAATGATACAGTCAATGACGGGTTACGGTAAAGGAGAAGCCCTTTACAGAGATAACAAAATAGTAGCCGAGATTAGATCGGTTAATGGAAAAGGTGCCGATATCTCTATAAAATCTCAGATAGTTCCAAGAGAGAAAGAGTTAGAGCTCCGTAAACAGATAGCATCACGCCTCCTTAGAGGGAATATAGATCTTTTTGTCAGTATCGAGGCGGGAGAGGTTGTTGACTCAGCACCTGCAAAGAGAATAAACCGCATTATATTTAATCACTACTACTCTCAAATTAGTGAAATAACATCAGAGAATGGCATAGAGTGCAACGATTCAAATTTGATCTCTACAATTTTAAAACTTCCCGATGTTATAGAGAGTTCAAAGGAGAGTACACAACCCGAGGAGACAAGCGCTATATACGAAGCTATATCCACTGCGCTGTCGTCTGCTCTTAATGCCATAGAGGAGTATAGAGCGGCAGAGGGGAAAAAGCTTAGAGAAGATATAACAGAGCGAGTTACAATGATTTTAAAGTATTTATCCTCTTCGGAAGAGTACGAAAGTCAAAGGAGCGAATTGGTTAAGGAGAAGCTTAAGTCTAAAATAGAGGAGTTTGGAGAGGTTGCAGACAGGAACAGACTTGAACAGGAGATAATATACTACCTTGAAAGATTAGATATTACAGAGGAGAAAGTTAGGTTAAGACAGCATTGCAGCTACTTTTTAGAGACAATTGAGATAGAGGAGCACCCCGGCAAAAAGCTTGGATTTATTGCACAAGAGATTGGAAGAGAGATAAACACGCTGGGATCGAAAGCCAATGAGGCAAATATCCAGCGTTATGTGGTTCAAATGAAAGATGAGTTAGAGAAAATCAAGGAGCAACTGTTGAATATTCTCTAACTTTTAGAGCCATTAATACTCACTGAGGCTAACCAAATACTTTTTGGTTAGCTTTTTTATTATGCTAATTATCAGCTGTTTAACAAATTCAATAACACAATATAACAAAATTTTGATAAATAGTTGCAACTTTTTCAAATATCACCTCGTCTATATTGCAGAAAAAAACCAAAAATCATTTCTCAATCATGAAAACAAAATTTTTTACCCTCGCCCTTGTCCTTTTTGCATTCACTATCAATACAGAAGCTAAAAATGTAGCTAATGCACAATTGGAAAATCCAAAAATTACTGCTGCCACTCTGGTTCAGAGGTCGCTAAAAAGTGTTCACAAAAACTACTCTAAGGAAGACAATCAAATGAACGCTTTTTATAAAGAGAGAGTCATTAAGAATAATGAAGCCCTTTCAATCAACGAAGCCATACTTGATATTAATAAGGCCTCCTATATAAGCCCTAAAAAAGATATGGTTGCTGTAAGAGATATAAGAGGAAATGCAAACAATGCCGAGTTTGACTCATTGATGATTAAACTACAGGGAGGCCCGGTAACGGCTCTTCAGCTAGATGTAATTAAATATCCGTTTCTTGGAAGTGAAATTCATAACCTAACCGATTATTACGATTTTGACTACTCTACTCCACAAGAGCTAAATGGAAAAATGTTCTACGTTGTGAATTTTAACCAAAAATATTCAAACGGTGAGATGCTCTTTAGAGGCAAAATCTTCATCGAACCGGTATCTCTGGCTATTGCAAAAGTTGAATACTCTATGAATGTCGAGAGAAGAGGATATGCTTACGAGAAATTTATGAAACGCAAACCTAAAGATTGCGATGTACACATGATATCTGCCAGCTACGTGGTAAATTATAAACAATACAACAATAAATGGTATTTCGATTACTCAACATCTGACATCTCTTTCTACCTGAGCAAAGACAGCAAATCGGTTCCTAACGTGTACACCGTAAGCTCTCAGATGGCAGTAACAAATCTATTGGCAGACGGAATTCACATAGATAAAAAAGAGATGCTCAAATCTACAGACATACTATCTGATATGGTAAAAGATTTTAAAGTAGCGTCGGATTGGGACATATACAATCTTATTATGTTGCTTGCAATAAACTATTGATCTGATCCAACATCAAATAATTATAAGTAAAATTTTGGTTAGTTTTAGTATTTAAGTATCTAAGTTGGTAAGATCTAAGGGGGGTCAAAAGAGATTTTGCCCCCCCTTTTTATTATTTATTCAAGAGTGTTTTTCTCCAGAACCTCACCTCGGCATCGGCTGAGTGAACTCCCTGGTATCCTCTGTATCCGTGGAGTGCTCCGGGATAGAGCATCAGCTCAAATTGTTTACCCGACCTCTGTAACTCGTCAATCAATTGTATAGTATTCTGCAAATGTACGTTATCATCTGCCATTCCATGTGTAAGATAGAGTAAGGAGCCGGTATTGGGGCTATATTTATCTGTTTTGTAAATTACAGCACTCTCTTTATAACCCTCCTGGTTGTCATCTGGGTGGTCCATATATCTCTCGGTATAGTGGCTGTCGTAAAGGTGCCAGTGGTAAACACCCGCCCCTGCAATACCATATTTAAAGTGTTCTGCACCCTCTGTAAGCGCTAATGCAGTCATGGTTCCTCCGTAACTGAATCCTGTTATTCCTATCTTTTCAGGATTTACAAATGGCAGTGATTTCAGATATTTTGCCCACTGAATATAGTCTATCAATTCGTAGTGTCCAAGGTTTCTATGTATGTAGTTAATGCCCTCTTTACCACAATGCCCCGATGCTCTGTTGTCTAGAGACACTTGAATTACACCCTCTTTTGCCCATAGTTGGTTATTCTGACTCGGGCTCCTCCAGCTATTCATCACGTTGGTCGAGTTTGGACCTCCGTAAATATTTATAAGAACAGGGTATATTTTGTTCTTATCAAAATTTTCGGGATATATGATTGTGCCGGGAAGTCTGAAACCTTCAGGTGTAGTTATGTATATAAGCTCTGGTAACGGGAGCTTCAATTTATCAAAATCGTCCGATCTGCTGTGGGCCAAAACCCTCTCCGATCCCTGCTTTACCTCTCCTTTTCTGTCTATTGGGTACAAAACAACCGACGGAGGTTCGCTTAAATTCGACCTCATAGAAACAACGTTTTTTCCATCGGGAGAGACCATGGCCATAGTGTGGTTAAAATCGCCAGAAGATATTTTTGTCACCCTCTTTCCACTATCCCACCAATTTACCCTGTAGATATCATTTTTAACAGAGGCATCCCTTCGTGCGGTAAAATGGATATAAGACGACTCCTCATTCAAGTCTAGGATTCTTACACCCCAATTCATCCCGTCTGTGAGTCTCTCCAGTCTTTGTCCATTGTATGTCTGATAATATATATGCTCCCATAGTTCAAAGTCGCGCACAAAATAGAAGCCCTCTTTTCCGAATCTGATATCTCCAATCCAGTTTACCCATGTCTTTTGATACTCTCTGTAGACCTCACTTTTAGATCCATCGTATGTGTTAACCGCATATAGAACAAAGTTGCTCTGATCTCTGTCCATCCATTGAACCAGAATTGAGGCACTGGTTTTTGTCCAAAATGGTGTTCCAAAATACTGATCATCTTTAGGATTAAAATCTGCCCAAACAATATCTCCGCCTTCGGCAGCTACAAACCCCAGCTTTACCTCCGGATTTGGATCTCCGGCCTTGGGATACCTTGTTCTAACTATACTGCCGTGTTTTCCGGTTGCATCATAGATAGGAAACATAGGAACATTTGAGTCGTCAAATCTGTAGAAAGCTACTCTTTTGCTGTCGGGCGACCACCAAAATGCTCTGTACATTCCTCCTCTTCCAAAAATCTCCTCGTAGTATACCCAAGAAGCCCATCCGTTAAGGATAAGTTCCGACCCGTCAAAAGTGTATCTAATCTCTTTCCCCGTCTCAATTTCGATAGAGTACAAATCGTTCTCCCTTGTAAATGCAACTCTTTTAAAATCGGGAGAAAGAGTTGGGTTTTTCTCCTCTTCCGGGGTTGTTGTAAGTTTAATTTCTTCTCCTAAAGAGTTTGTGTAGTATATATCTCCGCTCTTTATGCTCACCTTGGGAGCTGCTTTTGGGGCAGCTGGAGTATCAATTTTTAACATCTCTCCTTTTCTAACATTGTAAGAGTAGTACTCTCTCTTCACTCCCATTGTGTGCACTAAAGTTAAGTTATCTTTATCTTTCCAAGAGTGAGGCAATGGTATAGACTTAACAGGAGAGACCTGTGCTATAGATAGATGGGAGCAGAGAATCTGTGATATAACTACTAAAAAAAGGGCAGTAACCCTTTTGGCGCAGCTCTTAATCTTTAAGACCGGTTTTAAATGCATAAGTTTAGAATATTTACTATTTAACAAAGAATCTTTGGTCAAAATTAACAAAATATACTTTATCTACAGCACGTGTGATGGCAGTATAGAGCCATTTTAGATCTTCTACCTCAATCTGATCTTTCCAAAATGGGTTATCGATAAAAACTACTCTCCACTGACCACCCTGAGATTTATGACAAGTTATTGCATTAGCATACTTAATTTGCAAAGCATTAAAATAGAGATCCTCTTTTACAGCCGATAATCTTTTTCGTTTCTGCTTTATATGGGAATAGTCCTCCAATACTCCGCTGAACAACAATTTGCTCTGCTCTGAGGAGAGGCTGGCAGATTCACTCTCCAATGTATTGAGAATAACTTTTGCATTTATCTCTAAATCGTTATAGTCTGTGAACTTTAAAGTTGCTTTTGCAAAGTCAAGTCCGTACCTCTGCTCGTAAGAGCCAATTTTAACAAGCTCGGCAACATCTCCATTTGCGATAAAACCTATCTCGGGAGAGTCTTCAATAAACTGATAGCAGTTTTTTACAACCATTATTTTATCTCCCCTGCCGATTCGCTCGTCTCTGTATAGGATTTTTGACCTTATACCTGCATTGTATCTGTTAGCCCTCTTGTTGGATCGGCAAAGCACAACACATTCGTCTACTCCGTATTTATCGTAACAACTCAAAATCTCCTCTATCAGGTCGCCACCTCCTATTTTAACTACATCATCAAAGCCGTCTGTAATAAATTGAGGATAATGGTCTTTCCCCTCCTCTATCAATCTCCTGACTGAGGTTGCATTAACAAGAATTCCTGACTCTTTTGCCTGTCTGACCACTGTTATTAATTGCGCCTCCATAACCTCTCCAAATGAAGATAGATACTGCCTATCCATTGCTCTGGATATACTCTCTCCAACAGGGGGTAACTGAGCCGGATCTCCTATGATAATCAGCTTATTTCTAAGATTAGACCTTATATAGAGAATAAGATCTTCCAGAAGACGTCCCGAGCCAAATATACCGGCTTCGTTTGAATATACAGATATGAGAGATGCTTCATCTACAACAAAAACAGTGTCGTGGTTTTTATTCATATCCAGCACAAATGTGCTCATCCCATCTTTTATACTCTTCTGTCTGTATATCTGTTTATGTATTGTGTAGGCCCTTTTTCCCGTATAGTTGCTAAGCACTTTTGCAGCGCGTCCGGTTGGTGCAAGAAGAACCGAACTCATCTCAATCTCATCTAATAGTTTTACAATAGAGCAGACAGATGATGTCTTGCCGGTTCCTGCGTACCCGCTTATAACCAAGATATCACACTCGTTACTCTGTTTGTTAATAAAATCGGATAGAGTAGAAAACAGATCTCTCTGGCAATCTGTGGGCTCAAATCCAAGGTAGTGGATTAATCTGGAAGTTATATAGTTATTTAACGACATTATTTCAGAAATGCTTCTACCTCCACCGGTAAAGGACAAATATGAGTAGCAGCGAATAGATTTCAAGACGTCCTAAAAGCATCTCTGCAGATAACAAAAGTAATCCTATCGGATTAATTGAAGAGTAGTTGCCTAATGATCCTACGCTACCAAACCCGGGTCCGACATTTCCCATACAAGCAGCCGAAGCCGAAAGTGCTTCCAGAATCGGTGTCCCAACCGCCGTTAGCAACATTCCAACAATAAAAACGATAAGTAGATAAAGAACAATAAAAAGGTTTACGCTATATACCGTATCTCTATCTAAGGTTTGCGAACCTATTTTTACCGAAACAACTGCATTTGGGTGTATCTGTTTTATAATTTGTGTTTTAACTGCGGAAAAAAATATCCATACTCTATCAGCTTTTATTCCTCCTGAAGTGGAACCCGAACAAGCACACTGCAGTGTAAAAAAGATTATTAGAAGAATAGAGAAACCGGGCCATATCGATGAATCTCCATTTGCAAAACCTGTTGTTGTGCCAATAGAGATTACCTGAAAAAATCCCTCTCTTGCTGCAGAGCCCCAGTTGCTGTAAATATCACTTATTTTAATATTTAATGTTACTAAAACAGATGCCGCTAGTATCGATATCAAATAATATCTTATTACCGGAGATTTAAACAGGTTTGTAGACTTTCCCGATACAGCGCTGTATAATAGGCCAAAGTGCATTCCTGACAGCAGCATAAATACCATAATAATAATCTCAATCCATATTGAGTCAAAACTTCTGACTGATAAATTTTTTGTACTGAAACCTCCGGTGGCAACAGTGCTGAATGAGTGATTTACGGCGTCAAAAAGATCCATACCGGCAAGCATGAGCAAAAGTGTCTCAGTGATTGTAAGTCCAAGATAAACAGATGAAATTATCCTAATAGTTTGATGAGCTTTGTATCTGTAATTCTCTTTTGATAAAGAAGATATCTCCATTTTAGAGAGACGCATTCTGAATGTACTTACCGATGGCAGAACAAGTAACATAAATAGGACAACTCCCAAGCCTCCAAGCCAGTGAGTGGATGATCGCCAAAAGAGAAGACCTTTTGGGACACTCTCTACATCTTTTAAAACTGTAGCTCCTGTGGTTGTATAGCCGGAGACACTTTCAAACCATGAGCCCACAATGGTAAATTCTCCCCCGTACAGAACATACGGGAGCATACCGAACAGACAAGAGAGAAGCCATGAAAAAACAACTATTGTAAACCCCTCTTTTATACTAATCTCATAAAATTTGTTAACAAAAATAAGTGGAAAGGAGCCGGCAACAGATGTAATAAAAGCACTTAACAACAAAGGGGAGAATGAAGCATCAAAATTATATATGGCAGATACAATTGCCGAGATATACATAAAAAGTGCATTCAGCAAAAGTGCTATTCCTATATTTCTTGAAACTACTTTAAGATTCATTATACACTCTTAAGCTTTTTATTCTCCTCAATTATACTTTTTACATCGCTGTTAATCTCCTGTATCTCGTCGTCGTTGTCGAACTGTACGTTGTAGCTTTTTCTAAACTCTCTATAGTTTTTTATCCCTTTAGATATTAACAGAAGTGGAGAGATAAAATATAGGTTTATAAAGTAATTAAATAGCAATACCAGAATTATACCGGCACTCACAGCAATAATACCCGGCATTATACTTCTGTAGTATCCCTCTTGAAGCTCATTTGTATTATCTGCAAGAGCTTGTTGTGTAAGAGCACCGAGCTCTTTTTTGTACTTTCTGAGATTGTTATATACCGGCTTCAGCTTTGTATCATACCACTCTTTTCTTGCGTCGGCTGTCATAGTCATAACCTCTCGGGTCTCTCCTATTACAGCTAAATAGTGCTCATATGTAGCTGTAAGAGAGTCTGCCACAGAGATCTCAATATCGGATGTAAAGTTGTTTTTAATGCTGGAAATATAGTTATCAAACCTATTATCGTAAATTATCTCGTCTGCAATTAGTGCCGAGTCGGTAATAACTCTGCTCAGAAGTATAAAATTATACTCATCGGTAAGCTCCATAAGCTTTCTGGAGGTATTTATACTGTTAATATTGGCCTTCATTAAATCTGTCACTGAATTTCTCATTCTATTGAACTCGAAGACTGCAATGATACTTGACAGAAAAAGGATAGACCCAATAACTACAAAGCCGAGGGAGATTTTTTTTCTTATGCCCATAATGTGACTTTAGAAGACAAATATAAATAAAATTCAAAAGGGGTGCCCCTGAGTTTTCCGGACACCCCCTTTTATTCTTAGTTGCTCTGTTATTTTACAGTATCCATATGGGCAATCATATCCAAAACCTTATTGGAGTAGCCCCACTCATTATCGTACCATGAGACAACTTTCACAAAGTTAGGATTTAACATAATTCCCGCCTCTGCATCAAAGATAGATGTGCGAGGATCGGTTATGAAATCACTAGATACAACTGCATCTTCTGTGTAACCGAGTACACCTTTGAGCTCCCCTTGCGACGCACTCTTCATTGCAAGTTTAATCTCTTCATATGTTGCAGCTTTCTCCAATCTGCAGGTGAGGTCTACAACCGAAACATTTACGGTAGGAACTCTAAATGACATACCTGTAAGTTTCCCGTTCATCTCAGGAAGAACTTTTCCTACTGCCTTTGCAGCTCCCGTAGATGAAGGGATAATATTTGCAGCAGCAGCACGGCCACCTCTCCAATCTTTTGCAGATGGAGCATCTACGGTCTTTTGAGTATTGGTTGTAGCGTGAACTGTGGTCATAAGACCCTCTACTATGCCAAAGTTCTCATTTAAAACTTTTACTATAGGAGCCAAACAGTTTGTTGTACAAGATGCATTTGAGATAAATGCCTCCCCTGCATATTTTTTATGGTTAACCCCGTAAACAAACATTGGTGTATCGTCTTTAGACGGAGCAGACATTATCACCCTCTTTGCTCCCGCGTCTATATGAGACTGGCACTTTTCCTTTGTAAGGAACAGCCCTGTTGATTCAACTACATAATCGGCTCCAACCTCTCCCCACTTAAGATCGGCCGGGTTCTTTTCGGCTGTAACCCTGATAGGGAATCCGTTTACAATCAGCTTTCCATCCTTAACATCTACCGAACCATTAAATCTACCATGTACTGTATCATATTTTAACATGTATGCCATATAATCAACGTCTATAAGATCGTTGATAGCTACTACCTGAATGTCATCTCTCTCTTGAGCGGCTCTAAAAACGAGGCGGCCAATACGGCCGAAACCATTGATACCAATTTTAATTTTACTCATACTGAATATATTTTAATTTGAATGCCTTAATGAACAATTGCACTTCTAAAAGACGGCGCAAAGTTAATAATTATTTTCATAAATTACGGCCAATTTTTGCTACCTTCGCAAATCATATTTATTCCATTTTTATTATGTCTAGAAGAAAAATCCTGATAACAAACGATGATGGTGTAAAATCAAGGGGTATTGGAGCATTAACAGAGATGATGCGTCAGTACGGCGAGATTGTGGTTGTGGCCCCTTTTGAAGCACAAAGCGGTATGTCGGCTGCTCTTACCATAGGCAAACCTCTCCGTTTAACAGAGCTTAAAACAGAAAAAGGACTTAAAGTTTATGCCTGTTCCGGTACACCTGCAGATTGCGTAAAGATGGCTATGAATCAGATATTTCATGAACAAGCACCAGATCTTTTAGTCTCCGGAATCAACCACGGATCCAACGCCTCGATTGCCTCTCTTTACTCCGGTACTTTGGGAGCAGCTGCAGAGGGAACCGTTTACGGAATTCCCTCCATCGGTTTCTCTCTCACATCTCATGACCCCGATGCCGACTTCTCTGCCGCCATCCACTACGGAAAAATTATTGTAGATAAATTTCTGGAGAATCCTGTTCTTCCCGATATATTTTTAAATGTAAACTTCCCTGCCGTAAAGATTGAAGATATCTCCGGCATAAAATTTTCGCATCAAGGTAAAGGCCAATGGATAAAGGAGTTTGAACAGAGAAAAGATCCATATGGTTTTAACTACTATTGGATGACAGGTGAATTCTACAATCAAGAGCCCGAAGACACATTTGCCGACCACAACCTATTGTCGAAAAACTATATAAGCATTGTACCTCATAAGATAGACACTACCGATTATAACGAAATTGAGCGACTGGAGAGACTTTGGAAGCTCTAAAAGGTCATTGTTATGAAATACTACATAATTGCCGGTGAAGCATCCGGAGACCTTCATGGATCTAACCTGATGAAGGGATTAAAAGAGGCCGACAAAAATGCCTCTTTCAGAGTATGGGGAGGCGACCTCATGGCTGCACAGGGCGGCGAGTTGGTACGTCACTACAAAGAGACAGCAGTAATGGGCTTTGTAGAGGTGATCTCATCGTTGGGTAAGATTAGAGATAACCTGCATCTCTGTAAAAAAGATATCTTAGAATACAATCCTCATATTGTGATACTTATTGACTATCCGGGATTTAATTTCAGGATAGCTCGCTTTGCAAAAAAAAATAATTTCAGAGTTTTCTACTACATCTCCCCAAAGGTTTGGGCATGGAACGAAGGGAGAGTAAAATATCTTAAAAGAGATATAGATGCTCTCTTTATAATATTCCCTTTTGAAATCGATTACTTCAAAAACCACAATATAAGAGCAATATACAATGGAAACCCATTGTTGGACTCGGTAGCGCAACACAAATATGCTTCAGAAGATAGAGAGGAGTTTTGCACAAGGACGGGTGTGGGTAGTGAACCCTACATTGCGCTTCTTGCAGGAAGCAGAATGAGTGAGATAAATTATCTGATGCCCAGAATGGTAAAACTCTCAAAATTACTACCTAAAGAGAGGTTCATTCTAGCTGGAGCCCCCTCAATAGAGAGGTCTATATATGATAAGTGGATTGATGGAACCTCTATCAAACTTTTAACCGGAGAGACCTACTCCCTTTTAAAACATTGTAAATCTACGGTTTTAGCATCGGGAACCGCTAGTCTGGAGGCAGCTTTGTTAAATGCTCCTCAAGTTGTTTGCTACGGAGGAAATGAGATATCATATCAAATTGCTAAAAGATTGGTAAAGGTTAAGTATATTAGTCTTGTAAATCTTATTCTAGACCAACCTCTGGTAAAGGAGCTGATTCAGCACTCCTGTACTCCCGAAAATATGGCAAAAGAGCTGCTTGCTCTGCAAAACGAAAAACATAGAGCCAGGGTGTTACAAAAATATGATAAAATTAGGGAGATGCTAGGTGGAGAGGGTGCTTCCGTAAAGGTTGCAAAAGCAATGGTTGAAGAGTATACCTCATTGAGAGATGCACAAAGATTTTATAAAACTATAGAGACCCCTATTGGTGTTCTTAAACTGGTCTCTAATCATGATTTTTTGCTGGAGATAAGATCTTTAAAAGAGAACGAAAGCCGTGATGATTCCAATGAGATTCCCCAAATTATTGTAGATGCCGAGAGAGAGTTGAAAGAGTATTTTGAGAATAGAAGAGAGGAGTTTAGTATTCCTATTAAACCCACAGGTACCGATTTCCAGATTAAAATATGGGATGAATTAAGAAGAATACCTTTTGGAAAGATCAAGAGCTATGGAGAGATTGCCAAAATAGTTGGAGACAAAGATGCCAGCAGAGCTGTTGGTAATGCATGCAAAATGAACCCGCTGCTAATAGTGATTCCTTGTCACAGAGTTTTAGGAGCTCAGAATAAACTAACCGGATTTAATATAGGAGTAGAGAAAAAGAGCTTCTTACTGGAGCATGAAAAGGCCTACCTTAAAGATGAGGCCAATCTTTTCTCCCAAAATAAAACAGAGGAAAATGAAAATTAAGGTTTATAAATATCAGGGGGCCGGAAACGATTTTGTAATAATAGACAATCGTAAGGGAGACATTGAACTCTCTTCTGATCAGATCAAGCTTTTGTGTGACAGAAGATTTGGCATTGGATCTGATGGCTTGATGTATTTGGGAGGCAGCAAAACCCACGATTTCTCTATGAAGTATTTCAACTCAGATGGAAAAGAGGGCTCTATGTGCGGAAACGGGGGAAGATGCCTGATTGCCTTTGCAGCACATATGGGCATTAAAAAATTTAGATTTAATGCATCCGATGGTGAACATATAGGGAAGGTAAAGAGATTGACCCCATTTGAATCGGAGGTTGAGATTGGGTTGATAGATGTTTCAGGGATAAAAGAGCACTCTCCAAAGAGCTTTTTTTTAAACACCGGATCTCCTCATTTGGTAATATTTGTAGACAACCTCAAAGATTACGACGTTAAAGGGCAGGGAAAACTTTGGAGACACCATCCGGTTTTTCACGGGGGTACAAACGTGAACTTTGTTCAAGGTAACTGGGGAAAGGAGTCTGCAGGCTGGAGTCACTCCCTGGATCCCGGAAGCGACCAAGAGATCTCTGTAAGAACTTATGAAAGGGGTGTAGAGGATGAGACCTTTGCTTGCGGAACAGGTGTAACAGCATCTGCAATAGCATACCACAGACTTCTCAATAAAAGCTATATTACCAGATTTGGAAGAGAAGATAACTACCCGGTAGATGTAAAAACAAAAGTAAAAGCTATTGGAGGTAATCTTGAAGTTGCATTCAGGTACATTGGAAATGAGAGATATACAAATATATCCCTATCCGGCCCGGCAACGTTTGTATTCTCGTGTGAAATAGAAATTTGAAACTTAACAGATGAAAAAAGCAGTATTTCCCGGATCGTTTGACCCATTTACCTTGGGTCATTTAGATGTTTTAAGATCGTCACTCAGGTTGTTCGATACAATAGTAATTGCTGTTGGATATAACATGCAAAAAAGCGGATTTTTCTCTGTTGAAGAGAGAATTGAAATAATTAAAATGTCTGTAAAAGGTATAATCGGTGTTGAAGTTTTAAGTTATTCAGGACTAACTGTAGATTTTTGTAAAACAGTAGGTGCAGAATTTATTGTAAGGGGGCTTAGAACAACTACCGACTTTGAACTGGAAAGAGTTATTGCACAGGCAAACAGTAAGATGTTTCCTGCAATAACAACTGTTTTTATACCATCGGGTGGTGAATACTCATTTATAACATCTACCGTTGTGAGGGATGTTCTGGTTAATGGAGGAGATATCACGCCATTTATGGCAGAAGGTGTAAATTTGAAAGATGTTAAAAAGGTTTAGATACTACTTTCTACTCTCTATTCTGGTTCTGTGGCAGAGCACTGCTCTATCGCAGAATAGAAACTCTAACACTTTATCTAATAGCAACCTAGGCAAACTACAGGAGTATATGGAGGAGTTTTTTAAAAACTCTTCACAACATTATGACTCTCTGATAGTTGCCTGTGATCACTTTATTGCCTTTGGCAATGATACATTGGTACAATCTAATATTGCCGGCTATCTGTTTAACCGCTTCAGTACGTCAAAAATAATGGGTCATGAAAATGTAGCGGTACATATTGCAAAGAACTACTTTCTAAACCAACGTCTTAAATGGCCGGGAGGAGAGAGTCTTACCCTTTTAAGATTTTATACCGAGTTTAATGAAAACTCATTAATTGGCATGAGGGCTCCCAATTTAATACTTTCAACCCTCTCAGGTACAGACGAAGATCTATACAATTCAAAAACCAGATATACTATTTTATGGTTTTTTAGCGACAACTGCAATGCGTGTGAAGAGTCGCTTAAAGAGTTGAAGATAATATCGGAGAGATACAGCTATCTCAATCTGTCAATCTTTGCTGTCTATACCGGCAGCTCACCTAAGGCTCTCCAACAGTATATCCAATCTAATTTTGGAGATTTTCCGGATAGGGAATCAAGCCATCTATACGGTGTTGAATGGAAGTTTGTTTACGACCCCAATGGTACCTCACACTATCATAGATTATATAATGTAATAGCAACTCCTAGATTATATCTTTTAGATTATAACAAAACTATTATAGGTAGAAATTTAAACTCAGAATCTTTGGATGAGTTATTAAAGTCCGGTAGAGAGGAGCTGTCTAGATTGAACTCAACGGCAGAAGAGTTTGTTCGTGGATATGTCTCACTCTTCGATCTTAGTGACACTACTCAATTTTCTGATGCCTTCGCACCACTTTTTAAAAGACTCTCCTCTCAAAACAGAGAGATGTACAATATAGTATTCTACCATCTCTTGGAGTATATTAAAAGAGGATATGAACCATATCATAAAAGGGCTGCTCTATATATTGCGCAAAACTTTATTCTTCCCTATAAGGAGCTATGGTTCGATTCGTCATATATTACAAACGTAGAGAGATTTGTTCTTAAAACACTATCTAATTCAGAGGGGGCTAATTTTCCCTTAACGGAGTTTTATGACTCACGAAGTAGAAAGAGAGATCTCAATTTTTCTAAAAACCGGTATACTTTTCTATATTTCTACTCACCTGGCTGCTCTGTTTGCAAACCATTCACTGAGGAGATAAGACGAATACACCGCCTCTTAAAAAGGAGGGGTGTAAAAGTTGTTTCAGTATATACCGGAGAGGACCCCGATGAGTTCAAAAATTATGAAAAGCAGGAGAGATTCCCTTGGGTAAATCTTTACGCGGGATTGGGCAGGCAGTATGAGTTATTTGATACTTACGAGCTCGATTATGTACCTCAAACCTATCTTATAGACAGAGAGGGAAGAGTGGTGAAAAAAGGAATAAATACAATAAAACTTACAGAGTTTCTAAAATGATAACAGGTAAATATCTCGAATTCTACAATCAGATTATAAAGGTGATCCCAAAAGAGAGGTTGCTTCACGACTCATTAACTACACTGGCCTTTGGGACCGATGCCTCTTTTTACAGACTAATCCCTAAACTTGTAGTAAAGGTTTACACAGAAGAGGAGCTTATCCGAGTTGTGTCTATGGCGTATCAAATGTCAATTCCACTCACATTCAGAGCAGCCGGAACCTCTCTCTCCGGGCAGGCAATTACCGACTCTGTTCTTGTTATTGCCACTCATGGTTGGATAGGACACAAGGTACTAGAAAACGGTGAAAAAATAAGGTTACAACCCGGAATAAGAGGGGCTGCCGCCAACAAGCTGTTAGAGAGATACGGAAAGAAGATAGGGCCCGATCCCGCCTCTATAGATAGCGCTATGATAGGAGGCATTGCAGCCAATAATGCCAGCGGAATGTGTTGCGGCACAAGTGAGAACTCATACAAGACCATAGCAGATATAAGAGTGGTATTATCAGACGGTACAGTATTGGATACCTCATCTAAAGCAAGCACAGATCAATTCAGAAGAGAGAGAGCAGAGGTATTAAAATCTCTTGAGGATCTATCTGCTCAAGTAAGAGGCAATCGTGAGCTCTACGAAAGAATAAAAAAGAAATTCAAGATAAAAAACACTACCGGTTACAGTCTTAATGCGCTAACCGATTTTGAAGATGGAATTGAGATCCTAAAACACCTTATGATAGGATCGGAAGGCACGCTTGGCTTTATATCTGAGATTACCTATAATACTGTTACCGAACACCCGCATAAAGCTCTATCTCTAATAATTTACCCGAATATTGCAGCAGCATGTGAAGCTGTTATTGTATTAAAGGGACAACCGGTAACTGCTGTAGAGATAATGGACAGAGCAGCGCTAAAATCTGTAGAGAGTGCAAAGGGGGTACCACCATATATAAAAGAGTTGGACAATCAATCCTGCGCAATCCTTGTTGAGACAAAAGGTGAAAGTGACCAAGCTCTTAATAGGTTTATCAAGGTAATATCTGATAGTATTTCTCATATTCCAACGAGCTTTCCACTAATTTTTACTAAAGATCCTAAACAACAGTCCTCTTTGTGGAAAGTGAGAAAAGAGATCTTCACTACAATAGCGGGGATGAGAAAGAGCGGAACTACTCCAATAATTGAGGATATATGCTTCCCGGTAGAAAAGCTTGCTGAGGGTACAAATGAGCTGATATCACTTTTTCAAAAACACAACTATAATGAGGCAGTAATATTTGGACACGCTCTTGAAGGTAATCTTCACTTTGTGTTTAATCAGGATTTTCAGTGCGAAAGTGAAGTTACAAGGTACAGTGCCTTTATGGAGGATGTAGTAAACATGGTGGTTGATAATTATGACGGATCGTTGAAGGCAGAGCACGGTACAGGCAGAAACATGGCACCTTTTGTAGAAAAAGAGTGGGGTTCCGAGGCTTTTGAGTTAATGAAGCAGATAAAAGCTATTTTCGACCCCAAAGAGATTCTAAATCCGGGAGTAATCATTAATTCCGATAATAAGATACACCTTAAAAATCTCAAACCAATACCATCTACAAGAGAGAGCGTAGATAGGTGCATGGAGTGTGGGTTCTGCGAAGGCACTTGTGTTTCTGAAGGATTTACGCTCTCTCCCAGACAGAGAATCGTGGCATTTAAAGAGATGGAGCGACTTACTCTATCAGGTGAGGAGCCACACAGGGCTGCCGAGATTAATCGGCTTTACAGATTCTGGAGTCTAGACACCTGTGCTACCGATGGTCTTTGTTATATTAAATGCCCGTTGGATATCGATACCGGAAAGCTGGTAAAAGAGTTGAGGCATGAGAGCCACTCAAGAAGATCGGAGAAGATTGCGCTTAAAGTTTCAAACCACATGTCTGCTATAACGGCCGGAATGAGAGGTGGCCTAAACACCTTCTACTACTTAAGATTATTAACCGGAAAAAGACTCTTTGGGGCAGTTGCTACCGGAGTCCACAAGCTAACCGGTGGTTTAGTTCCTCTTTGGAATGAGTTTTTCCCAAAAGGAGCCAAAAGGATTAAGATCAGTGATAAAACATGTTTAGCAGGTAAAGGAGACGAGAACTTGGTTGTATACTTCCCATCTTGCATAACACGAACTATGGGACAATCAAAAGGCAACGCCCATAAACCTAACCTCACAGATGTTACTAAGACTTTGCTGGAGAGGGCAGGTTTTACCGTTATCTATCCTCAAGATATCCACTCTTTATGTTGTGGTATGGCTTTCTCCAGCAAAGGATTTGTAGAGGCAGGACAGGCATCTTCTCACAAATTGGAAGCAGCTCTTTTCAAGGCATCTAACGGAGGCTCTATCCCAATTCTATGCGATATGAGTCCCTGTCTCTATACAATGAAGAGCAATTTTGGAGAGAGGCTAAAGCTGCATGAGCCGGCAGAATTTGTGCACAAATATTTAGTAAGTCGACTAAATATCAAAAAGCTAAAAAGAAAAGTATCTGTTTTTGCTGTATGCAGTGCAAAAAAGATGGAGGTAGATACAATATTATACGATTTGGCTAAAATGTGTGCAGATGAAGTAGTGGTGATAGATAGTAATTGTTGTGGATTTGCCGGAGATAGAGGATTTCTACTTCCCGAACTTAACAAACACGGATTAAGAGACTTAGCAAGGCAAAGCAAAGGTTGTTCTGAGGGTTACG
The DNA here is from genome assembly GCA_964469965.1 of uncultured Muribaculaceae bacterium. GTDB lineage: Bacteria > Bacteroidota > Bacteroidia > Bacteroidales > UBA932 > Bact-08. Next base: position 72,970 of record CAYYAM010000005.1, read on the forward strand.
CAACCAGTAGAACCTGTGAAATTGGGCTATCTAACCACAGTGGCATAGATTTCTCATCGGTTATTTACCTTGTAGAAGAGGCCAGCAGATAGAATTTAAATACCTTCAACCATACCGAATGTATAAAAACCTAAGAGAGTTTATAAATAAACTAGAAGAGAGTGGTGAGCTCATAAGAGTTAAGGAGTACGTCAATCCCAATCTCGAGATATCTGAGATAACCGACAGAGTGAGTAAGATGCCCGGAGGAGGCAAAGCGCTTCTTTTTGAAAATACAGGAACTAATTTTCCGGTAATTACAAATATGATGGGCTCCGAAAAAAGAATCCTCCTTGCGCTGGGGCTTAACTCGTTCGACGAGATAACCAGCCATTTCAACCGGCTTTTGGGTGAAATATTAAAAGAGAGAAACACCCTGTTGAATAAGCTGAAACTACTGCCCCAACTAAAAGAGGCATCAAACTGGATGCCACGTAAATACAAAGGTGTTCCGCCGTGTCAGGAGTCGGTTCTTTTTAAGCCCGACCTCAATAGATTTCCCATTTTAAAGTGTTGGCCCCAAGATGGAGGAAGATTTATCACCCTTCCCCTTGTACACACAGCCGACCCTTTTACAGGAGCAAGAAATGTGGGTATGTACAGAATGCAGGTATTTACAGAGGATAGTACCGGTATGCATTGGCATAGACACAAAACCGGTGCAAGACACTTCGACTCCCTTGTAAGCGGCAGATTGCCTGTAGCTGTGGCTCTTGGTGGAGATCCTGTCTACACCTACTCCGCAACTGCTCCTCTCCCCGATGGTATAGATGAGTATATCCTTGCCGGCTTTCTTCGTAACTCACCTGTTCTATTAACCGATTGCCTTACACAACCTATTCAGGTTCCCGCAGATTGCGATATTATCATAGAGGGTTATGTAGATAAGAGTGAAGAGCCGGTTATTGAGGGTCCGTTTGGAGATCATACCGGATTCTACTCTCCATGCGATCTCTATCCAAAGTTTCATATAACTTGTATAACTCATAGAAAAGATGCTATTTACCCTGCAACTCTTGTAGGAGTTCCCCCTCAGGAGGATAAATACATAGCACTGGCTACCGAAAAGATATTTCTAACCCCCATAAAATTTACTATGGTCCCAGAGATTGAAGATCTTCATCTGCCCGAAGAGGGGGTTGGGCACAATATCGCCTTTGTAAAGATTAAAAAAAGCTATCCCGGACAGGCAATAAAAGTAGCACACGCCCTATGGGGAGCAGGTCAGATGATGTTTAACAAAATCATGGTAGTTACAGACATAGATACAGACATTCGCAGCAGGGAGAGTCTGTTATCTGCCATTAAAAAGAACTATCTTCCAAGGGAGGATACCCACTTTAGCAGAGGTCCCCTAGATGTATTAGATCATGCATCTCCCGTTTGCGGATATGGAGGAAAAGTGATGATAGACGCAACATCGAAACTTAAAGAGGAGAGAGGAAGGGCCCACAATCTTAATAATCAAGAGAGAGACTCCTTGGTGTTCATTCACCCGGGAGATAAGGCAAGTGGTCTTATAAACATTGTAGTTGACAAAAAAATAGATCTTTCCGATGAGTACACCTCACTCTGGCTATGGGGTAGTAACTGCGACCCTATCAGAGACAGTCGGTTTGAATCAGATATGCTGGTTATGGACAGTACTGCCAAATCGGAAAGTTCAGATGTAAGAGAGTGGCCTCCCATTGCTCTCTCATCAAAAGAGACAATAGATCTTGTAGATAATAAATGGGATAGCTACGAGATAGGAGAATTCATACCATCACCATCACTTAAGTTCTACCCTTTTTAACTATTTTTGCGCTCCAAACTTTTTAAATAATGAGATTATCTGTTCTACTTCTGTCAATTTTAACAATTTTACCATTATACTCACAGGAATTTGACTATCCGATTGCCCAAGAGAGCGACACTTTAAAGTATCACATCGTACAAGGTGCCGTAATCACAACTCCAAAGGAGACCTATGTACTAAAACAGGTCCCCTCATCGGTATCTATTTTGGAAAAATTCTACATAACCGGATCGGGGATACGCTCTCTTAAAGATGTCTCTTACGAAATCCCTAATCTATACATACCTCAGTATGGCTCCAAACTAACCTCAGCAGTATACATAAGGGGCATAGGATCTAGATTCAGCCCCTCTCCCTCTATTGGGTTATACTCCGATAATGTTCCTTATTTAGATAAAAGTAGTTTCGATTTTGAGTTTCTGGACATAGAGAGAGTAGAGGTTCTCAGAGGACCTCAGGGAACTCTTTACGGAAGGAATGCGCTTGGTGGCATTATTCATATCAGAAGTCGCTCACCATTTGCTGCCCGGAAAAGTACTATAGATCTCTCGGGCGGGACTTATGGGCAGTTTAAAGGGGCATTTGCAACCAACCACCATCTGGGGAGCAGTGCTGCAATATCCTTCTCGGGATTCTTCTCTCATCAAGATGGTTTCTTTAAAAATATTCATAACGGAAGTTTCTCCGATAACGGAAATTCGGGAGGAGGCAAGATACGCTTAGGGGTTAAGCTCTCTCCACTTTGGACAATGGAGCTTGCCAACCATACAGAGAAGTCCAATCAAAACGCTTACCCTTACGGCACACATAATAGGGCAATTAAAAGCACATCTCTGCCAAACTATAACGATACCTGCTCATACAAAAGACTACTCTCTACCAACTCTATGCATCTGATTTATAACGCACCTAAATGGAAGCTTTCACTAATATCTTCATATCAACACATGAATGACGTTTTGAGATTAGATCAAGATTTTACACCCGAGAGTGTCTATACTATGTATCAAAAACAAAATCAAAATAATTATACTCAAGAGGCAGTTTTTAAATCTGAGAATGATAAAAACTACCAGTTTGTCTCGGGGGTTTCGGGTTTTTATCAAGATAATGCTACGGCTGCACCCGTTGAGTTTGGTTCAGATGGTATGAAGAGATTCTTTCAAAACACATTTGATATGCTGTTTCAAACCGGCCAGATGCCTTTTCATATGAAAGTTAAAGATAACTCACTTAAGGTAGAGGGTATGTTTGATCAACAATCGTACGGATTTGCGCTTTTTCACCAAACCACTCTTAGAAGAGTATTTACAGAGGGGCTCTCTCTTACCTTAGGTTTGAGATATGAGTATGAAAGACAAAAGCTTTTGTATACCAGCTCAACTTTACTCAACTTAACATTCACCCGCCCTCCGGCTCCTCAACCTATTCCTGTTGCCCTGCCAGCCAATATACAAGGGGAGGATAGCCAATTTTTTGGACAACTACTTCCTAAAATTGCTCTTCAGTACGAGTTTAGTGAAAACAATAAGCTATTCCTTACAAGTGCACGGGGTTATAAATCGGGAGGTTATAATATTCAAATGTTCTCCGATCTTATCCAGACAAAGCTAATGAGCAGCATGCCTGCCGGTGGAGGTGAAGGAGAAAGTCAAAATAGTGTTAGCGATAAAATCTCTTATAAACCCGAATATAATTGGAACACCGAAATTGGCTTCTCCGGTTTGTTGCTTAACAATTTACAAATTAACAGCTCAGTTTTTTACATCAAGAGCAAAGATCAGCAAATTGTTCAGTTTGCAGGAACAACTGGCTTTGGCAGAGTAGCCCGGAACGCTGCTAGCTCATATAGCGCCGGAGCAGAACTCTCTTTTAATTATAAAATTTCTGAAGCATTTAAAACATCTCTAAACTGGGGATATACACACTCAAAATTTATTGAGTACTCCGACGGAAGAGAGGAGTACAAAGGTAGATATGTACCATTTGCACCTAAAAACACTCTTAGTGCAGATATTACATATAATAGAGAGATAAATAGAAATTATGTGAAAAGTTACCGCACTACTTTACAATATTCCGGTGCCGGAAAAATATACTGGACAGAGAAAAATGATGTAAGTCAAAGCTATTATTCAACACTTAATGCCTATTTATCAATCAATTTTTATAATTTTGAAGTCTATACCTACTTAAGAAATATAACAGGGTCAAGATATAACACATTCTACTTTGAGACACTCGGCAGAGGTGTTGCTCAATTGAATAATCCTACGAATCTTATGGTTGGGGTAAAATTTGATTTTTAAAATGGTAGTTGAGAGTCTTATAAAAGGTTTTATAGTGGGTATTGGAGCGTCTATACCTTTGGGGCCTCTTGGGGTAATGTGTGTACAAAAAACACTAAGCAAGGGAAAGTTTTCCGGCTTTATAACGGGGCTTGGGGCCTCTCTTACCGACACAGTTTTTGCTGCATTTGCAATTCTCAGTCTTGCTCTTATTCAAGAGTTTGTTACCAACAACGAAGTTTCTGTGCTATTTTACGGTGGACTTGCCGTTATTGCTATCGGACTAAAAATATTTCTAACTAACCCTGTAAAACAGATAAGGCAGAGCAAAGGGGGTAAACGCCTTTTAGAAGATTTTATCTCATCTGTAATTATGACAGTTACAAACCCCGGAGCCGTATTTCTCATTTTAGGTCTTTTTGCATTCGTAGGTTTGGATGTAGATGGCAACTCCTCTGTTAACGTTATTCTTGCAGCTCTTGCAGGAGTGTTCCTTGGGGCAAATACATGGTGGGTTGTCTTAACAGTTTCAATTAATATCTTTAGGGATAAGTTTAAGCTCCGTCAACTGGTTCTAATCAATAAAGTGGCAGGTGTAATTATTATGGCCCTCGGTCTTATCTCTGTGGTGGATGGAAGCTGGAGATTTTTATACTCCTATTTCAATTAAGAATCTTTTCGTATCTTTGCACAAAATTACCCGGGGATGTTTTGGTTTTGACAGCATTCACAATCGGAGGGTAAGCATGCCGAGAGTTGTATCGCCGGCTCGTTAATCCCGGAATACAAGCCATAACTGGCAACAACAACTATGCACTCGCTGCGTAATTTAAGCTTAGCTTAAACGCTTAATCGCCGCCGGCCAGGTCCGGCCGCGACGAGTATCCCGCCGGGCTTTACGCCCTCTATGTTCCGGCAAATGGGGTATCATTAAAGAGAGGATGCGCAGAGTGACACCTCTAAGCTCTGCTAAGAGAGAGAGGATAAGCCTCCGGTAGCCAGCCTGACGGCAGCCGGATGTCGAAAACCAAAGCCAGGATAAGCATGTAGAAAGCCTTTGGATGGTTTGTTTGGACGGCGGTTCAAGTCCGCCCATCTCCACTTCTAAGTAGTTGTCTGTTAAGCAGACAACTTTTTTTTAAAAAAATATTGTGTGATATATCAAATATTTTGCAACATTTCTACAACTTTCATCGTCTAATGTGTAAGTAAAATTTTTTTTCTAAATTTTAATGATTTAACTATGAAAAAACTCTTAGCAGTTGTCTTCCTGCTTGTTGCGGGGATGCAACTTTGTTTTGCTCAATCGAGCATTACGGTAACCGGTGTGGTTACAGATGCTACCGACGGAACTCCTATGATAGGAGTTACAGTTATGATTCAAGGAACAACCACAGGCGTATCAACAGATGCCGATGGGAAGTTTGAATTGAAGAGTGTACGACCCGGGTCTATTCTTCAGTTCTCATTTATTGGTTATACTACAAAAATAGTTGAAGTTGGAAATCAATCTATTATCGTAGTGCAATTGGATAGAGAGGAGACATTTCTAGACGAGGTTGTTGTTACCGGTTACGGATCTACAACAAAAAAGGCCTTTACTGGAGCTGCCTCATCAATTACGAGTGAGAATATCTCAAACAAATTCGACCCTAACCCAATTAAATCACTGCAAGGAACAGTTCCCGGAATTCAAATGAACGTAGGGTCGGGTCAGCCGGGAGCTCCTGCAAACATTTTTATCAGAGGCCGTAACTCAATAAACTCGGGTACTCAGCCACTTTATGTCATTGATGGTATACCTATTGAAACAACCGTAAAGGGGATAAGAGAGACAGAGGGTCAAGAGATCTCTCCCTTGTCTACTTTAAATGCAGAAGATATAGAGAGCATGACTGTTTTAAAAGATGCAACAGCAACCTCTATCTATGGAGCCCGAGCCGCAAACGGCGTTATATTAATAACAACCAAAAGGGGTAAAAAGGGGCTTTCGGTTAACTTTACCGCAAAGGCAGGTTACGAGATGATGCCCTACATTCCAAAAACATACAGAGTTCTCAATAGTGCTAAATACTACGAACTATCAGAAGAGGCGCTCCTCAACGGACACAAATACGCAGGGTCTTTAGGCAAGTTATCGTATTTCGATTATTACAACGAAGCTTATGAGTTAGGATTTGAATACAACAATTCCGGAGCCAGAGAGTTTCTAGGTTGGTGGACTGGATTAGATGTTAGCAGTTCAAATACATCAGACACAAATTGGATAGATGCAGTAACCAGAAACGGACTCATACAGAACTACTCACTTGAAGTGTTGGGTGGAGGAGACAGTGAGAAGTCGGCAAAGTACTTTCTATCACTCGACTATCTAAGTAACGATGCCATAATTAAAGGTAAAGATATGAAGCGTTACTCGGTAAGATTTAACTTCGATCAGCAACCATCCAACCGTGTAAAATTCGGTTTTAACTCAAACCTATCTTATTCCGAGACAAATATGGGTGCCGGAGGAGGTTATTTCTCCGATCCAATAACACAAGCTCTTATGCAAGCCCCAATCTCTCCTGTATATAATGAGGATGGATCGTGGAACTTTGCAACTAACAATGGATACAACCCAGTTGCTCAGAGAAGTAAATATGGAGATAAAAGCACTGCAAAACAATATAGAGCAATCTTCTCACCCTACCTTCAATTGAATTTCACTAAAGATCTTTATCTTCTCTCCAGAGCCGGTGCAGATATATATCTCTTGGATGAGTTTGGTTACTGGTCTTTCTTACAACCACAAGGAAAAGATATGAGAGGAATGGGTGAAAACGCATATAGCGCCAACTCACTCCTTACAATAACCAATACTCTTAACTATCAGAAGCAGATAAATCGTCACAATATTAACCTGCTTCTTGGTCAGGAGGGTCAGAGAACAGATCTAAAAGAGACCTACCTATCGGGCTCAAACTATGCAGTAGACTATATGAACGAAGTTATAAACACTTCGGTACCCGGTTCTGCTCAGACCTCTCAGTCAGAACTCGTTCTATCCTCTTTCTTCAGCAGGGCAGAGTATAACTATTCCAATAAATATTACCTATCCGGTAGCTTCAGATACGATGGATCGTCTCGTTTTGGAGCAGAGAATAGGTGGGCACCATTCTGGTCTGTTGGTGCAAAGTACAGAATTGCTTCAGAGGAGTTTATGAGCAATATCAGTGATTGGATGAATGAATTGACAATAAGAAGCAGCTACGGTACTTCGGGTAATCAGCAAGTTGGAACAGGGTGGTACGCATCAAGAGACCTGTATGAATTTGATAACAATTACAACAATATGCCCGGAAGCGGACGTAAACAATTTGGCAATCCACATCTCAAATGGGAGCAGACAGCTAAATTCAACCTTGGTCTCGATCTTGTACTATTTAATAGAATCAATATAACTGCCGATTACTACAACCATATGACAAAAGATATGGTATTTGCAGTTCCGGTTTCAAGAACTACAGGACTTGAGTCTTACTATAAAAACATTGGAGAGCTGTCTAACAGAGGATTTGAGATCTCAATTGGTGCAGATATTATAAAAACAGCTGCTACCACATGGAATTTGACCTTTGTAGGATCTAAGAATACAAATGAGGTTAAGAGATTAAGTACCGATTTCCCTATTGAGGGCAATACAACAATTATTGAGAAAGGTAGAGACATCTACACCTTTAAAATGAGAGAGTGGGCGGGTGTAGACCCTCAGACCGGCTTAGGAAAGTGGTATAAAAATGCTACCGGCGACGAGACAACAACCAGCTATAACTCGGCTGCTAAAAGATATGTCGGAAAAGCCTCTCCTGATTTCCAAGGAGGTATTCTAAGCTCACTTTCATGGAAAAACCTAGATGTCTCTATGCAACTCAACTACTCTATTGGCGGTAAGATATATGGAAACAATCTAAGATATGACGAACACGCAGGTGGCTCTCTTGGAGATAATTTTACAAGCTACGTTTACGACAACAGATGGAAGCAGCCCGGAGATATTGCAAAGGTACCTATGGTGGCCTTGATGACCGGAAGAAGCGACAACCTTCACTCTTCTCGTTTTCTGATGGATGCAACCTATTTAAAGATAAGGTCTTTTAGTATCGGTTATACAATTCCTCAGAACTTAGTTAAACAGGTAGGGCTCTCCTCTTTAAGGATGTTTGTTAATGCCGACAACATATATACGTTTGCCAATAAAGATTACAGAGGTTTCGACCCTTCCGGAATCGGTGCTAATGGAGTACAGTGGTGGAACTATCCACTGCCTAGAAACATTGTTGTTGGATTTAATTTTGGTTTTTAAAAATTGTTAATAATGAAAAAGTTATATAAAATTTTCGTTTTCTCAGTAGTTGCTATGGCACTAACTGCCTGCTCACTTGAGACAGAGGTGTACGATGGAATCCCAACAGAAGATGCATTTAAAGGGGTTCAGGATGTACAAAACGCAATGAATGGTGCCTATCAGGCATTTGCCGATTACGATTTCTACGGCACCTATGTTGTTGCATTTGGAGATCTCTCTTCAGATGTATCTACTGCCGATCCAAGTTCCGGCCATTTTGTGGCAATCAACGGATGGAATATCAGTGAAGATACCCCAGAACTATCGGAGTTGTGGAGCGCCGGATACCGTGTTCTCGACAGGTGTGTAAGGGGGATAAACGGAGGTATTGCACTTTTGGCAAACCCCGAAGCACATGCGCTGAATACAACAGACATAAACAATCTGAACTCATACATCTCACAGATGTACTCTCTAAGAGCCCTTACATCATTTGTCCTTGTCAATTTCTTTGGGCTTCCATACAATCCCTCAACCTCAAATAATCAGCCGGGTATTGTATTGGTAGACACTGAGCCAATAAAAGAGTTTGAGCAGGTAAGCAGAGCCACTGTAGCACAAACCTACACCCAGATAGAGAAAGATATTGCCTCTGCAAAAAGCTATATGTCAAAACTCAACGCCTCTTCTAAAGCAAAAATTAACCAATATTATTTTAATGAAGCTGCAATCTATGCTTTAGAGGCCAGAGTAAAGCTCTATATGAACAATTGGAACGCAGCAGCAACTGCCGCTCAAAAAGCAATAGATTTGAGAGCATCTTCTGAGGAGAGTTTCGAAAGCTATATTCTGATGTGGAGATCCACTGCAATCACTAAAGAGGATATCTTTACTCTCATTAAATCTGATAACGACAACCTCTCTGCCGACGCATTGAACACCCTTTACGGATCGTATGGAGCTTCTCTCTCATCCTTTACCTTAAATCAATTCTCTAATAGTGATATAAGAAAAAATCTGATCGGACAACACCCGGACTACGATTTTGCTCACCCGGGCAAATTCGATGGGACTGCTACTGCTCAAGCTGTAAGTAATATTCCTGTATTCAGAAAATCTGAGATGTACTTAATATTAGCGGAGTGTAAAGCACAGTTGAACATGATAGATGAATCTGCTTCGGCGCTATTCTTTACTGCAAAAAGAGACCGAAACATTAATAGTGTGAGCGACCTTCCATCAACAAAACAGACCCTTCTCAACTTTATTTCAAGAGAGAGAGTAAGAGAGTTTTTTCAAGAGGGTCATAGATACTTCGATTTAAGAAGAACAGGTGAAGTGGCAAATATTGCCGGTAACAGCACATTCAAGATGTCTAATTTTGTTTTCCCTATACCATCAAATGAGATCAACTCCGGCTCCGGTGTGGCACAAAACCAAAATTGGTCTGCCAACCTTCCATAACACAAAACAATAAGAGACTAATTATCTGTATTAAGGGTGTCATTTAAGTATATATATGGCACCCTTTTTTCATCTTTAATCAACTCTTTTGCCCTTCCCCTTAAGATAACCTCCCAAGATGCGTTGTTTGCCTCATCATCTGTCATAACCCCCTTTACAACCAACCTTTTTATCAGAAGATTGAAATACTCTTTAAATCCCTCTTTAATTACTCCTTGCGAATCAAAATTTCTAAGTGCTCTTTTTGGCGATGGTATAATGTACGCAAGAAAGATAGATTCGGCAACATTCAACTCCAATGGAGATTTATTAAAGTAGAATTCCGATGCTTCGCCAATTCCATACACTCCCGGCCCCCATTCAATAATATTGAGATAAATATCAAACATCCTCTCCTTTGATATCAATCTTCCACTCTCAATAATCCACACTATTATTGCCTCTTCGGCTTTTCTGAGGAGGGTTTTATCTCTGTTAAGAAACAGATTCTTTACAAGTTGCATGCTGATTGTACTTCCACCCCTTCTGAACCGCCCCTCCTTTAAGTTAACAATCAGTGCCTCTCTTACACTCTCGGGATTAAACCCTCTATGATAAAAAAAGCCACCATCTTCCGACTGCAAAACAGCGGTAATAAGAAAAGGCGATACCCTATGTGCCCCTATGAAACTTTTTGAAGATTTAGATATATCTATATCTCTGATATAGACACCATCTTCCCATACCGAGTGTTTAAAATTGTCGTTAACTCTTCTAAAATCATTTTTCGCAAAAGCCAGTACCTTAAAACCATCAGACTCTACATTCACATCAAGCTTTAAAGAGTC
>CAYYAM010000006.1:0-61958 GCA_964469965.1 uncultured Muribaculaceae bacterium
AAATAGCCCATACCCAAAGGTTGGCATTGTTAGTAAAGTAGTATCGGAATAGAGCTGAGAGCTCCCCCTCTGTGAACTTAACGGGATCTCGAGGATCTACGCTGTCGAACCACATCAATGGCCTTAAGACTGTGGCCGACCCAAAGTTGATCTTTTGCAGGCCAACTCTTAGTTCGGAATTATGAGTAGATGCTCGAAGCCACCCTCTGTAAAGTTTTGCAACCCCCGTCAGAGAGTTTTTATCAAAGAGATGGGCTTGATAATTATAACTTAGATTGGCAGAGAGCTCAGAATCGAAGCTAACTCCCGAGCTGTCTTGCCTCTCTTTTAATGTTAAATTATATTGAGGTATATACCTGGCATAATGCATTACCGGTAAATCTCTTTGGGGAAAGTAGCCCAATCCTCCGCTCAGCTCCCCTCTAAAGAGAGATGTTTGAGCTATGCCCTCTTTTAATGAGAGAAGAAGAGTGCAGATTATGAGTAATACAACTTTTAAGGTTGATAAATCTCTATTTAGTAGGGCCGATGCCATAGGCCGTAAGTTTTGTAATCTCAATTATCATCTCCTGAGGAGTATTGTACAGGGCCATTAACTCTTTGTCTTCAAAAAGAAGCGTGGTTAGTTTTGTGAATGCCATAAGCAGTTCTGGTTTAAAATCGGGTCTGAAGAGCCCTTTTGTCTGCGCCTCTCTGAAGGCAGTCAAAACATCTGACCATGTTTTTTGTGTGAGTTCAATCATAAACCGGCTCATCTCCGAACCCTGATCTATGTAAAAATCCATTAGAAACTCTTTACTAATGTTGTTGGTGCCCTCAATTTTTAACACAATAAGACGCTTCATTCTCTCCTCTACACTATAATTACCGTCCATTATCTCTCTAAAATCCCGAATACCTTTGTAGGTAACTTTCTCAAGTAATGTTTTGGCTATATGCGCTTTGTTTTCAAACGCTCTATAGAATGTCATCTTGCTTACCGACGCCTCTTTGCAAATATCATCTATGGTAACCCTTTTGAATCCGTACTTCCAAAATAACTCTTTTGCTGCAGAGAGCAGCCTCTCTCTGGTCTCCTCCTTTATCATTGAATTTATGAAATAGTATTTAAGTAACTTATAAATTAACCAATTCGTTTGTTACGAAATAGAAAATAAGTTACAAAAATAGTAAAATAATTAAATTGTGTAACAGGATTATAGCTCCTCTTTCCTCAATCTGTACCCGACTCCCCTTACGCTTTCAATAGCAAGAAGCGTGTTTGCCAGCTTTTTCCTCACATTCGAAGCTAATGCTTCAAGAGAGCGTTTTGGATCTACATCTTTACCTTCCCAAATATTTGCTGCCAAATCTGTAGATTTACACACCTGGTTGAAATTACTGCAAAGGAGGTGTAGAAGTTTGTTTTCATAAAAAGAGAGGGTGACACTACTTCCGTCTGTTGCATATAGACATCTATCTTCGGGGGAGTAGTTTAGCGACCCCAATGTGAACACATCGTTGTTATTTGACGAAACTAACAGACACTTTTGTACTCTTATAAGCAACTCCCTAAGCCCAAAGGGTTTTTTAAGATAGTCGCTGCAACCCAGCTCAAATCCGCTGGCTACGCTGCTGTCGTCACTAATGGAGGTGATAAAAATAATTGGGATGTTTTTGTCTACTGCCCTAATCATCCTTGCCAGCTCAAAACCATCTATCTCGGGCATATTAACATCGAAAAGCAGGAGGTGCGGTCTAAAAACATGATACTGCTCCAGAGCGCTCTTGCCATCGTTAACAAATGTGAGATCGTATCCGTTCATTTTGAGGAACTCACACATTGCATAACCAAAATTCAGTTCGTCATCTGCCAGTAGAATCTTCTGTGCCATGTTCTTCATTTTTTATAGATAGGGTGAACTTGCTCCCTTTTCCTACCTCGCTTTCGAGCTCAACCTTGCCTTTGTGAGCTTTAACAACCCACATTACATAGGTTAGCCCAAGACCAAATCCCTTACCTTTTTGCGAGTGCTCTCTTTTGCTCACTCTGTAGAACTTTTCAAATACCTTCGACTGCTCATCCTTTGGAATACCAATACCATTGTCTTCAACTGATATTTTGAAAGTTCCATCCTCTTCCCAAGCGTTTACCTCGATTATTACAGGATCGTTGGAGTATTTTATTGCATTATCTATCAGGTTCCCTATTGCGTTTGTAATGTGAAGCTTATCCCCCGACACAAAGATAGAGTCCTCACGTACCATTGATGTAATTTCCACTTTTTTAACCGAATCTACACTGTGTCTTACAATATGGGGCTCTATCGCCTCATTTATATTAAAACGAGTTCTGTTAAGTGGTGCTTGTCTTTTCTCGAATTTGTTGATATCCAAAATCTTTTCTATAAGCCCGTTCAGGAAATAGAGCTGCTCTTTAGCTTTCCCAAGAAAGTACTTAGAGTTTTGGCCCTCAGCCATCTCACCAACCTCAAGATTGGTGATTGAAGATTGAAGAGGTGAGCGTAGCTCATGAGTAAGGAAGTGCGTTATGTTCTCTTTAACCTTAGCAAGCGAAACCTGCTTGTAGAGCATTCTGGTTTGCATCACTATACTAAAGAGAATAAATACCGTAACAATAAATGAGAGTATGAGGATAATCAAAAGATCTCCCTTGAAAACCGATCTGGGATAGTAGATACTTGCCCATATAATTAGATCTTTAGATACTGTTAGAGGTACATTTAACTCAAATGATGGATTGAACAACATAAAGTTCGACCGTCCGGCATCTACTGTTACACTTTTAGTGGTATCGGGCGATATATACTTTAAGGTAAAACCGGTAGATTTTTGGGCCTCCTCTAAAGATTTTGAAAAAAAGGCAGCAAGAGTGTCAAGATTGAGGGGGAAATCATTTTTATATGCTTCCTGTAATGCCTCTTCTAAGGATATTTTCGTAAAAAGTTCTTGATTGTTTTTTATATCTACATTTACTACTCTGTTTTGATCAATATTTTTAACATCTGAGCTTTGGTTTGAGATAATAAGATTAAAATTTCTACCCTTATTTATATTTCTTAAACGTGTGTCAAGTTCACTTTTTATTGATTCTTCAATAATATTTTGAGAGTCCTGTATGAATTTATTTTTCTCATTATCAATAATTCTGAATAGCCACACAGCCTGTAGACCCAGCAGGAAGAGTATGGCAATTGTAGAGAAAGTTAGTGCGCGATTCAGCATTTTGAGCAAATTATGAGCATTCCTTGAGCATTCTATGGGCAAATCTACGAAATATTATTAATTTATTTGTAGTGCAAAACAACAACAACAACAACAAACAAAGTTTAACATTTTAAAAAAACAATTGCCATGGAAACAACATTCGAAAAACTTAACGACCAAGAGATGATCAACGTAGTAGGCGGTGACAGAGTAGTTGCAATAACTGATAAGTACGGTAACGTTTGGTATATAATTATAAAAGAGCAGGTAGACTCTGACCAACCATAAGCTTCTTGAGGAACCTTAAGAAAAATTTGACATAAACCTCATAGTTTGCTGAAAATCAGCAACTAAACTTTGAATTGAACATAATTTATTTTATGTTTGCAGATATTATTGACCCTAAAACGAAGTAGTAAATTGAAGAAGTTTAAATACTTTTCCCAGATAGATGCCACAGACTGTGGGCCGGCAGCATTGCGAATGGTAGCAATGCACCACGGAAAGCACTACAGCATGGAGAATCTTAGGGAGAGGTGCGAGAAGGGAAAGGCAGGGGTCAATCTGTTAGGGATAAGTAAAGCAGCAGAGAGCATAGGGCTCAGGACGCTAGGTGCAAGACTCTCTTTTGAAGAGCTTTGTAAAGCTACACTGCCTGCAATCGTACACTGGAACCAGAACCATTTTGTAGTCCTTTTCGCAGTCAAAGGTAAAGGCAAAGGTATAACTATGCATATAGCCGATCCTGCAACGGGAGTGGTAAAGCTTAGTTCAGAGGAGTTTAAAAAATCTTGGTATAGCACCGTCTCGGGGGGAGAGGGGAGAGGTATTGCTCTTTTTCTGGAACCTACCCCAAAATTCTATGAATCGGAGGGAGATAGTGCAGACAGGCGAGGTTTCGGGTTTCTTCTCTCTTATCTTAAGCCGCATAAAAAGCTGGTTATACAGATCATTACAGGGCTTATTGCCGGTAGTGTGATACAGCTTATATTTCCTTTTCTTACTCAAAGTATAGTAGATATAGGTATTGGCACCAGAGACATCTCATTTATTTGGCTTGTTCTAATAGCGCAGCTAATGCTTACATTAAGCGCATCTGTTGTTGACTTTATAAGGGGATGGATACTTCTCCATCTGGGAACAAGGGTGAACATCTCATTAATATCCGATTTTTTGGGTAAACTTATGAGATTGCCGATAGGATTCTTCGACTCCAGGATGACAGGCGACCTGCTTCAGAGGATAGGAGATCACAAAAGGATACAGAATTTTCTAACCGGATCGTCACTAACAGTAATGTTCTCTATAGTGAACATTATAATATTTGGTGCGGTTCTGCTCTATTACAGTCTTACTATCTTTACCGTCTTTTTGATTGCATCTGCTCTGTATGTAACCTGGGTTCTCCTCTTTATGAAGAGACGCAGAGAGTTGGATAACAGAACCTTTACACAAAACGCAGCAAATCAAAGCTCTATAATACAGTTGATTGCCGGGATGCAGGAGATTAAGCTAAACTCATGCGAGGAGCAGAAACGATGGGAGTGGGAGCATATTCAGGCCAGACTATTCAAACTAAATATTAAAGGTCTTGCACTTGGTCAATACCAAGAGGCAGGAGGTACACTTATAAATCAGCTTAAGAACATCTTTATAACTGTTCTGGCTGCAGGTTCGGTAATTAACGGAGAGCTAACATTGGGTATGATGCTCTCTGTACAATATATAATAGGGCAGTTAAATGCCCCGATATCTAACATACTTGGATTTATACGCACTTCGCAGGATGCAAAAATAAGTCTTGAGAGACTTGCCGAGGTGCACGACAAGGCCGACGAGGAGAGCCCCGACCAGTCACTTCTTTCAGATATCCCCAAATCCAAACCAATCAACCTGGATAATCTCTCATTTCGATATGAGGGAGCGGGCTCTCCTTTTGTTTTAAAAAAGATAAATTTAAATATACCGAGTGGTAAAACTACCGCTATCGTTGGTATGAGCGGAAGCGGAAAGACTACACTAATCAAACTTTTGCTTGGATTTTACAAGCCCGTTGCAGGAGATATCTCATATGGAGGTCACCCCCTCTCTACCATTAGCATGAGCAGATGGAGAGAGAGATGCGGAGTGGTGATGCAAGATGGTTTTATCTTTTCCGATACAATTGCCCGGAATATAGCTCCGGGGGTAGAAAATATAGATAAGGAGAGACTTGTTAAGGCGGTAGAGACAGCCAATATCAAGGAGTTTATAGAGTCTTTGCCACTGTCGTACAATACAAAGATAGGACAAGACGGGCTTGGTTTAAGCCAAGGCCAAAAGCAAAGAATCCTTATTGCAAGAGCAGTATACAAAGATCCCGAATTTATAATATTTGACGAGGCCACTAACGCTCTGGATGCGAAGAATGAGCGAGATATCATGAAGAATCTCGAAGAGTTTTTCAAAGGCAAAACTGTTGTTGTTGTTGCGCACCGCCTTAGTACCGTTAAGAATGCCGATAATATTGTTGTACTCGATAAGGGTATGGTGATAGAGCAAGGCACGCATAAAGAGCTAGTGGCAAATGGCAGCGTCTATTACGAACTTGTTAAAAACCAGCTTTATGTCTAAAGATTGTCAGATTAGATCGGACGAAATAAACGACATTCTTTCCAGGAATCCCTCCTGGATGGTAAGATCGGGCAGTGTAATTATGCTTTGCATGGTTTTGCTGCTTATTCTTGGGGCCTCGGTTTTCAGATATCCCAACATAATCACCGCTCCCATTGTGATTACGTCGGAGAATCTGCCGGCACAGCTCGTAGCAAAAAGATCGGGCAGGATTCAGAGTATCTTCAAAGAGAACGGAGATACCATTAAGAGTGGAGAGGTTATAGCTATGTTGGAAACACCGGCTTTATACAGCGATTATGTTAAAGCTAAGGAGGTTTGTATCAACTATACCAATCCTGGTTATATCCTGCCCGAAAAACTTATGCTGGGAGAGGTTCAAGGTTCTTATAGCGCTTTTATGAAGAGTGTTAAGGAGTTTAGGAGTTTTGTATCTCTCAACTACCACAGTAAAATGATCTCTGCAGTTTTAAAGGAGATTGAGGCAAGACGTTCGCAGCTTAAGCGGTCGGTAGAGCGAGAGGCTCTGGCCATAGAGCAGATGCAGTTGGCCGAAAATCTCTACAAAAGAGAGAGTGCTCTTTTCGACAACAGAACCATTTCCAGACAAGATTACGATAAGTCTAGAAGTGCTTTTTTAGAGGCAAAGAGAGCTCTTGAAGCGGCCAGAGAGGAGTTGGAGAGGAATAGGGCAGAGGTGCTCAGGGGAGAGCAGACCATTCTGAATCTGGAGATGGAGAGAGAGGAGACGTTAAATAGACTCGATAGAGTTGTGGGTTCCGATCTCTCGATACTTCAATCTAAACTTGCTGAGTGGGAGCAGTTGAATCTTTTCATAAGTCCGGTAGACGGGAATATCTCATTTACCAGCTTTTGGCAGGAGAATCAAAATGTTGCAACCGGGGATGTAGTATTTACGGTAATACCACAAAATGAGAAGAGAATATCCGGGAAGATTTACATTCCACTTGCGGGAGCGGGTAAAGTAAGGGAGGGTCAGAGAGTGAACGTAAAACTTGACAACTATCCATACATGGAGTATGGGATGGTAGAGGTGAAGGTGGAGAGTATCTCGCTTCTGCCGGCATCTATAGGAAGCGAACGGGCCTATATTGTAGGGGTAAGTTTTCCTAATGGTTTGATTACAAACTACTCAAATGAGTTGCAATTTGGTGAGGAGATGCACGGAACAGCAGAGATTGTTACAGACAACCTCTCACTGCTAAAAAGGGTATTCTATCCATTAAAACATTTATTAAAGAGTCATTTTTAATTTTCAATTTTATGAATGCAATTTACATACTACTGATAGTCTCTCTTGCTGCAGGTATTACCACCAGCATAATTGCGTTCTTTATTCACAAAATGAAATGGCATCAGAGACGGAATGAAAGTCCGTTTGAATCTATGAATCTTTTTGTGAGTAATCTGTATCAATTTAACGATAAGCTGCTTAGTCCGCTCTCTGTCTCTATGTCTATAGCTTTTTGTATGATAACAATAAATATATTATATATATTTTTTCTCTGCTCAGGAGAGCTGGGCTTGGAGTGTGCCCTCTATATGTACCTTATTTCATCGATCTTTAGAACGGCGGTACTCTTTACCTTCTATGCCCTCTTTTATGATAAAAGAATAGTTAGTTTCTGATACCATTTAAAGAGTTTTTGTATATTTGCCACGGATGGTAAATTTTGTTAAATACCCTATAACTCTTATGCTCATATGGGCATATATGTTAACCAGCATTGGTTTTGGAGTTCACCATTGCACGGCTAACGGCTCTGTTGATGTGCTTTTAGTTAAGAGCGACAGGGATTGTTCGGAGATACATGACCATTGTGGATGTTCATCATTGGACTGCGGGAGTGAAAAGCACGACGGCAACTGCTGTGAAACCAGTATACATCACCTCGATTTTGGATATGAGGCATCTAGACAAATCACAATCAACAAAGTGTTTGTTGCCGACTTCTTATGTTTTACGCTACCCTCTTTAAACTCGATAACCAACTATAAATTAGCCAAAGCAGATGTGCTTTCAGACACGGAGGGTCCTCCGGCTGCACACTACATAAACAATTCTTTGGATTTTCTCAAAATAAGAAGATTGTAACATTTTGTTGTATAGAGTGAGTGTACAAATTCTTAATATGTACACTGTTATTATATTCAAATTGTTCAAACTAATATTTAAAAGAGATGAATTCTTTAAGGAGATTATTTTTACTATTTATCATATTATTAACCTCTACAATCACAATAGCACAAACAGTCAACGGAGTTGTAAGGGTGAGAAAACCCGGCGGAGGGGTAGAGCCGATGCCACATGCATCTGTATATTGGCTCGAAGGGAGACTCTCATTGGAGTCTAATGAAAAGGGGGAGTTCTCATTTGATAGAAAAAGAAGCGATACAGTATCGTTGATTGCAACTTTTGTGGGACATACAAGAGATACTATTATTCTAAACAGGTTGGAGAACAGAGCAGAGTTCACCATTACAGAGGGGGCAGAGTTACAGGCAGCAAGAGTGGTTACCAGAGTCCAGGGCAACTTTATATCAAAAACCACACCTGTTAAGACCGAGGTGATTTCTGCTGCCGGTCTATGCAAAATGGCCTGCTGTAATCTTGCAGAGAGTTTCGAAAATTCGGCAAGTGTTACGGTGGGTTACTCCGATGCTATTACCGGAGCAAGACAGATAAGATTATTGGGACTCTCGGGTATATACACACAGATGTTAGATGAAAACAGACCAATAATGAGAGGAATTGCGGCGCCCTTCGGGCTCTCCTATGTACCTGGCCAATGGTTGGAGAGTATCCAAATTGCAAAAGGGCCATCGTCTGTTGTTAATAGCGTTGAGGCAATAACCGGGCAGATAAACTTAGAGCACAGAAAACCCACAACAGAAGAGCCGCTCTTCATTAATCTTTTTTTAAGCAACTCATTGAGAAGTGAGGCCAATATTGCGTCATCTCTCCAGCTGAATAAAAGATTAAGTACGGTAATTTTAGGGCACTTCTCTACCGATCCTGCAAATCACGATGGTAATCACGACGGTTTTAGAGATGAACCCCAGTCATTGCAATTCAATCTGTCTAACAGATGGCTCTATATGGCAGATAACGGAGTTCAAATAAGATTCGGCTTTAAAGCACTCACCGACGATAGACTTGCCGGAGAGAAAGATTTCAGAAGGGACTCGCCAAGAGACCTCTCTGTTTGGGGCTCAAGAATAAAAAATGAGGGTGTAAACGGCTATTTTAAAGCGGGTTTCCCTTTAAGTTCCGATAACAGCAAAAATATTGCCGCCGTAATTGATTATTCATACCATAAGTTGGAGTCATTCTTTGGAATGAAAGATTATTACGCAGAGCAGAACTCAATATTTGCAAACCTAATATTTCAAAATGAGCTGAGCGAAAAACATAAGTACACACTGGGAGTTAGTGCTCACACCGACTCTTTTGAGGAGGATTTTAGAGATAGATTACTGAACAACCAATTTTTTCCGGGAAGAGATGAGAGTGTTGTAGGTGCTTACGGCGAGTACACCTACACAAACGGAGAGAAGATATCATTGGTAGCAGGGTTGAGAGCAGACTACAATAATATTCACAAGTGGCTTATAGCTCCAAGGATCAATCTTAAGTATGCCTTCGACGAAAAGTTGGTATTCCGGGCTTTAGCGGGAAGAGGATTCAGGTCGGCAAATATTTTCCCAGACAATATGGGAATACTCTCTACCGGTAGATTAATTGAGAGGTGGGACAAACTCGATATTGAAGATGCATTTACTTACGGAGCAAATATTACCGGTTACTTCCCTTTAGGTGTAGATGACGCTTCACTTAGCTTCGATTACTTTAGAACCGACTTTAATAAGCAGATAATTGTAGATCAAGAGTTCGATCTTAATAAAATATCGATATACAATCTAGATGGGAGATCGTTTACAAATACCTATCAAGTAGATTTTAATATTGAACCTATTAAACGATTTACAGTTCTGGCAACACTACGCTACACCGATGCTAAAGTAGATTTAAAGGGTCAAGGTTTGGTGGAGAAACCACTAACCGGCAGATACAAAGGTGTATTAAACCTGCAGTACGCTACCAGAATGAATATATGGACCTTCGATTTCACAGCTCAGTTAAATGGTCCCGCCAGATTGCCATACTTTTATCACAATGGAGGGTACTCTCCCAAATATGTTATGCTCTATGCTCAGATTACTAAGAAATTCAAAGATCTTGACATTTATGTTGGTGGAGAGAATTTAACCAATTACAGACAGAAACACGCAATTCTTAATGCCGAGAATCCATTCAGCACAGGATTCAACCCAACTGTAGTATGGGGTCCGCTAATGGGCTTTAAAGTATATGCGGGCTTAAGATTTACCATATTCAAATAAGTAGCATTTCTTGAAAAAAATTAATAATTTTACAACGAATAAACCATGAAAACAGTTAGAATTATCACAACAGCTTTATTGGCTTTTGCACTTTTACTACCGTTTACCTCTGAGGCACAGAACAAAAAAGCGAAAAATGATGCAGAGATTACATTCTCTATACCTGTAGACTGCCCAAGCTGTCAAAAGAAACTAGAATCTAAGCTCCCTTACGAAAAGGGAGTTAAGGATATGAAGATAGATCTTGAGAAGCAGACTATCTGGTTTTTATATAGCAGTGACAAGACCAACAAAGAGAACCTTATGAAAGCTCTCGATAAGCTCGGGTATACTGCAAAGGAGGTTAAGCCGGCAAATGGTGAGCCAAAAACAGATTAAAACTATGGTTAAATACCCCACTTTTATAATTATTTTACTATTCGCCTTCGGTACTCTGCAAGCTCAGCAGTCCGGAGGCGGATCTGTTTTTTATGAAAAATTCAGGACGCTTAAGTTTAGCGAAAGAGAGGAGCTGGTGTATAATGAAGCTAAAAGTGGAAATATTCCCGATTTTTTTAAGCAGTTTGTTACAATAGAGAGCGTTGAGAGGGATTCTTCCGGAGAATTGAGGAGGGTGACGCTCTTTGTATCTCCTAACTATCTAGCTATTGGAGACGATAACGACTATTTTATTGTTCCTGTAGGGCCATATACTGCCCAAAAGACAGCAGAAATATATGATTCATCTCTACCTACGCCTAAGGTGGTAGATATTATATATAGAGAGTCTCTGGTAAAGTTAGAGCCGTTTTATTTTATTCCCAGAGGAGACCGAAACGAGACTCCCGATATTCTTTATGATCACTCTAAAATTGTTCAGGCACAGATGAAGGCGGCAGGCGCTTTGCCTTCAGCTCTTGTTGCAGGCACAAAAAAAGATATTGTGATATCTTCAAAACTGGACGACAGTTTGAGAACACATCATGTTACCATTTACGGGTGGCACAGATCAAATGGCACACCTATTCAGCCGGTCACGAACATTCATATAGATACCTATGTAGATTACAGTCATGGCGCAAGATTTATATCTAACACAGTGTTGATAGACGGGGTAGAGCACGACTACAGAGATATTCTCAGAGATGAAAAGTTACACAAACTTTTAAGTTATGAGGAGAGGCCATTAAAAAAAATATCGTATTAACCAGATAAACCAATAAAGATGAAAAGAGTTACTCCGTTTTTGCTGTTGATTCTGCTCAATGTACCGCTGTTTGCATTTAACAGTGAGTCATGGATAAGAGTAAATCAGGCCGGCTACTTACCTAATGACATTAAAGTGGCAGTGTTTATCTCTTTAAAAGAGAGCACAAACCCTAAATTTACACTTTACGATGCCATCACAAATAAACCTGTGATGAGCGGTAACGGCCGGGTAATGGATGCTTCGGATTGGGCTATGAAGAGCTCATACAGATTTGATTTTTCCCCGATAACAAAAGAGGGGGGATACTATATTGAATCCAATGGGGTTAAATCGCCCATTTTTAAAATTTCGGCCGATTCATATAATGGTCTTGCCGATTTTTTACTTGTTTATATGAGGCAACAGAGATGTGGTGACAACCCCTATACCGGAGAGCTTTGCCATCAACACGACGGATACATTGTAGACCACCCAACAAAAACAGGTGAAAAAATTGATGTTAGAGGCGGGTGGCACGATGCTACAGACTATCTACAGTATCAGACAACATCTGCAACAGCAGTTTATCACCTTATGTTTGCGTGGGAGCAACAAAAAGATAAATCGGTTTTCAAAGATCTTTACGACCACAGAGGAAGAGCCGGATCGAACGGAATTCCGGATATTATTGACGAAATCAAGTGGGGACTGGAGTGGCTTGTTAAGATGAATCCAGAAGATAAAGTGATGTTTAATCAAATTGCAGACGATAGAGATCATTCGGGATTCAGACTACCTCAGAACGATAAAGTAGATTACGGCTGGGGCCCTGGAACCGGAAGGCCGGTCTATTTTGTCACAGGCAAGCCACAAGGGCTTGGAAAGCATATAAACAGAACAACAGGAGTTGCCTCTACCGCCGGCAAATTCTCCTCCAGCTTTGCCCTTGGCTATGAGTTGTTCAAGGATAGAGAGCCGCAATTTGCATCTGTGATGAAAGAGAAATCTTTACAAGCATTTAATTTTGCCATTGAGAAGCCGGGAAATACGCAGACAGCGTGTCTTAAGTCGCCATATTTTTACGAGGAGGACACCTATGTAGATGACATAGAGCTTGCTGCTGCAACTTTGTACAACTATACCAAAGAGCCCGAATGGAGAGTTAAGGCCGACTACTGGGGACAACTAGAACCGGTTACTCCATGGATGGAGCTTGGAAGAGGCCGACACTATCAATACTATCCATTCTTAAATCTTGGACACTTTTACCTGGCGCAATCTTCAGATTCAAAGGTAGCTGCCAAGTATAGGGGCTTTATGAGAGACGCTCTTGAACATCTAAAAAGAAGAGCCGCCAACGATCCGTTTATCTATGGAATTCCTTTCCTTTGGTGTTCGAATAACCTTGTCTCTGCCGCCATAACACACGCTCATCTATACAGAAAAGTAACAGGAGACAGCAGCTATTTAGAGATGGAGACAGCTCTAAGGGATTGGCTATTCGGATGCAATCCATGGGGAACTTCAATGATTGTGGGATTCCCTGAAGGGGGTGATTACCCTATGTTTCCTCACTCATCTTATACTGTTCATAATGGAGATCTTACTTATGGGGGCCTGGTAGATGGACCAATCGAGAGAGAGTTGTTTCTAGAGAGGGCGGGGAGATCGCTTACAAAACCAGACGATTACGCTCTGTTTAATAACGGAAAAGCGGTATATCACGACGATATAGGAGACTACTCCTCTAACGAACCTACTATGGATGGTACAGCCGGATTAAGTTACTACTTTGCGGCAATGGAGCAGGAGGGGAGAGAGCAGTCTAAAAACAGAAGAGAGTACATACTAGACAAGTGGGGTGCTGCAATAAAAGTGAATCCCAATGAGAAGAGTATCTACCTGATCTTCTCTGCCGACTCAATGTTTGAGGGGGGGCAAAAGGTTCTTGAGACACTCAGGAAGAACAAGATTAAGGGCTCTTTCTTTCTTACCGGTAATTTCCTTAGAATGAAGAGTATGGATAAGGTTACAAGAGAGATGATTTCTGAGGGTCACTATGTAGGGGCACATTCAGACAAACATATTCTTTACGCTCCATGGGACAACAGAGAGCACTCTTTAGTAACCACAGACAGTCTTGCAACAGATATAAAGAGAAACTATATCGAACTTTCGAGATTCGGTGTCACTGCAAAAGAGGCACCTTACTATCTTCCCCCCTATGAGTGGTACAATAGGGAGTCTGTGAATGTTACCTCTTGGCTTGGCTTAAAGACGGTTAACTTTACCCCGGGAACTGCTACGCCGGCAGATTACACTACGCCCGACATGAAAAATTACAGGAGCAGTCAAGAGCTTATAGAGCGGCTTTTTGATTACGAAAAGAGCAACTCATTAAACGGAGCATTGATACTGATACACCCCGGAACAGAAGATTCCAGAAGCGATAAGCTCTATAACAGACTGGATGAGATTGTAAAACGACTTAAAAGACTTGGTTATAAGTTTGAACGTTTGTAATTTTGAATACTCATATAATCCTGTAGTTGAATATGTATAAAATTGTAAGGAAAAAATTCCTCACCCCCGCTATTGCCCTCATGGATGTCGATGCACCAAGAATGGCCAAATCGGCTCAACCGGGACAATTTCTTATTGTAAGAGTACACGATAAGGGCGAAAGAATACCACTCACAGTCTGTGATTTTGATAGAGAGAGGGGTACTGTTACCATAGTAACCCAAATTGTAGGAGCATCCAGCAGACGTATTTGCCACCTTGAAGAGGGAGAGGGGTTTATAGACTTTGCAGGTCCGCTGGGGCAACCATCGGAGTTTGTTCACGAAAATCCCGAAAAAATAAGAGCGATGAGATTTCTTTTCATTGCAGGTGGATTGGGTACCGCTCCCGTATATCCTCAGGTTAAGTATCTGCATGGTTGCGGCGCCAAGATTGATGTGATTATTGGAGCCAAAACGAAAGATATGGTAATCTTAGAGGAGGAGATGAGCGCGGTATGTTCAAATCTTTATATATGTACCGATGATGGATCTTACGGTAAAAAGGGGTTAGTGACAGATGTAATGAAGGAGCTGCTAGAGAGAGGAGAGATCTATGATGGGGCCGTAGCAATAGGCCCTATGATAATGATGAAATTTGTAACACTTGCGGCAAAACCGTTTAATCTGCCTCTGATAGTCAGTTTGAATACTCTTATGGTAGATGGGACAGGTATGTGCGGAGCTTGCCGGGTATCTGTGGGAGGTAAAACCAAGTTTGCTTGCGTAGACGGGCCTGAATTTAATGCCTACGATGTAGATTTTGATGAAGCAATGAGGAGGCAGGGGATGTATAAATCACTCGAGCAGGAGGCCGATCATAAATGTAAAATAGGATTAGGTTAACGAATATAACTATGAGAAACAAAATACCAAGAGTTCCGGTAAGGGAGCAGGATCCATTGGAAAGAGTATCTAATTTTGATGAGGTTTGCTACGGATATAACAGCGAGGAGGCGATGCTGGAGGCATCCCGGTGTCTTGGCTGCAAAAACCCTGCTTGCGTTAAGGAGTGCCCTGTAAATATTCAGATACCGCAATTTATTCAAGAGGTGGAGAAAGGAAATTTTGAAGAGGCGGCAAGAATAATCGCAAGAGACAGCTCACTTCCCGCCGTTTGTGGTAGGGTGTGCCCTCAGGAGTCTCAGTGCGAAGGTGTGTGTGTATTGGGTATTAAAGGTGAGCCGGTTGCAATAGGCAAACTTGAAAGGTTTGTGGCAGACTGGAGTAGGGAGAGTGGAATTAGATTCCTAGATAAGGAGCCATCTAAAGGGATAAAAGTTGCAGTGATTGGAAGCGGACCTGCCGGAGTAGCATGTGCAACAGACCTTGCAAGAATGGGCTACGATGTCACTATTTTTGAAGCACTTCACGAACCGGGTGGTGTTCTTCAATACGGAATTCCCGAGTTCAGACTCCCTAAAGAGCTGGTTGTTAAAAGTGAAATAGATAATGTAATCTCGTTAGGGGTAAAGATAGAGACCAATGTAGTGGTGGGGAGAACAGTTACCATTGACCAATTAATGGATTCAGAGGGATTTAAAGCTGTTTTTGTGGGATCGGGTGCAGGATTGCCAAAGTTCATGGGTATTCCGGGTGAAAATCTTAACGGAGTTGTCTCTGCAAATGAATTTTTAACACGAAGCAACCTTATGAGGGCTTACGATACAAGCTATGAAACCCCAATTTATGTAGGTAAGAGAGTAGCTGTTGTTGGTGGTGGCAATGTTGCAATGGACGCAGCCAGAACAGCTCGCAGACTGGGTGCCGAGGTTACCATAGTATACAGAAGAACCGAGAAGGAACTCCCGGCAAGGGTAGAGGAGGTGCATCACGCAAAAGAGGAGGGAATTATCTTTAGGATGCTTACAAACCCTAAGGCGGTTTTGGGAGATGAAAAAGGATGGGTAAGAGGTCTCACATGTATTAAGATGGAGTTGGGAGAGCCCGATGATAGTGGAAGACGCTCCCCGATACCTTTGGAGGGTTCGGATTTCGACATAGAGACAGATGTGGTAATAATGTCTTTGGGCACATCACCTAATCCTTTAATTGCCTCTACAACACCAGGATTGCAAACAAACAGATGGAGTTGTGTTGTTGCCGATGAAGATGGATTGACATCTCGCAAAGGGGTATTTGCAGGCGGAGATGTGGTAACAGGTGCTGCTACTGTGATATTGGCAATGGGTGCAGGTAGAAAAGCTGCGGCAGCAATCGATAAATATCTGCAGGTTGATGGGGAATGATTAACTTTGCACCCTAAATTAAATTTTCCAATGGCTCAAAAACCTTCTATACCTAAAGGAACCAGAGATTTCGGTCCTATTGAAATGGCCCGTAGAGACTACATTTTCAATACTATAAGATCTATATTCAACCTTTATGGATACTCTCCTATAGAGACACCTGCAATGGAGAACCTATCTACTTTGTTAGGCAAGTACGGCGAGGAGGGAGACAGACTGCTTTTTAAGATTCTCAACTCGGGCGATGCCTTTGCCGGAGTGGAGCCTTCGCAGCTGGAGAGCAGCAACTCTCTCTCATTAAAGGTTTGTGAAAAGGGTTTGAGATATGATCTTACCGTTCCCTTTGCCCGTTTTGTTGTTCAACATCAGAACGAAATAGTTTTTCCTTTTAGAAGATATCAGATACAACCTGTGTGGAGAGCAGACAGGCCTCAAAAGGGTAGATACCGTGAGTTTTATCAATGTGATGTAGATGTTGTGGGAAGCGACTCTCTCCTTAATGAGTTAGAGCTGGTTCAGATTGTAGACCACGTGTTTGATTCTCTTGGAATTGAAGTTGTTATTAAGATAAACAATAGAAAGATTCTCTCAGGAATTGCCGAAAGTGTTGGGTACCCCGACAAACTTACAGATATAACTGTAGCAATAGACAAGATAGATAAGATAGGTCTGGATGCAGTAAAAAATGAGTTAAGCGAGAGAGGCCTTGATAGTAATGCTATTTCTAAAATTGAGCCGATACTTACTTTAAAGGGGAGTACAAAGGAGAAGTTAGATATAATGAGAGGATTGATTTCAAACTCTGTAACCGGCCTCAAGGGTATTGAGGAGCTCTCCAGAGTGTTTGAGTTGATCTCTATAGCCGGAGTTAACCAGGAGACAGAGTTGGATCTTTCATTGGCAAGAGGACTAAATTACTATACAGGTGCAATATTTGAGGTTAAGGCAAAAGGGGTAGAAATGGGAAGCATATGCGGAGGAGGAAGATATGATAATCTTACCGGAATATTTGGCCTACCGGGTGTTTCGGGTGTTGGAATCTCATTTGGAGCAGACCGTATTTACGACGTTCTGCTTACACTAAACAAATTCCACGACCACTCAATGATAAAGACGAAGGTGATATTCTCTAACTTTGGAGAGAGAGAGCAAGAGTATGTAATTCCTATATTAAAAGAGCTGAGAGCTTGTGACGTAGGAGCAGAGATATACACAGAGAGCTCAAAACTAAAAAAACAGTTCGACTACGCTTCTAAAAGAGGAATTCCTTACTTTGTAATTGTGGGAGAGGAGGAGGTCTATAAGGGAGAGTTTACCCTAAAGAACCTAGAGTCGGGAGAGCAAATGTCATTGAATAAGAGCGAGTTATTGGCCTATTTTACAAATATGGCAAAATAAAATTTGCTTTGTAATGTTTTATACTCTATCTTTGCAATCCAATTCACGAAGATTAAACAATCAAAGATATACCGCGGAGTGGAGCAGTTGGTAGCTCGTTGGGCTCATAACCCAAAGGTCACAGGTTCGAGTCCTGTCTCCGCTACTAAAAGGAAAAAGGTCAGGTTTATATCTGACCTTTTCCTTTTGTTGGTATCTTTGTAATAAACTTTAATTTAACCATCTAATTATGGATTTTAGAATACGAGAGGCCAATATTGAAGATATTACGGTTATCTTCAACTTTATCTGTAAGTTAGCAGAATATGAAAAATTAAGAGACGATGTTACAGCAACTGCTGAGATCCTTAAGGAGTCACTTTTTGTTAAGCGAAGTGCAGAGGTTCTCATTGCCGAGGAGGGTGACCAACCGGTTGGATTTGCTCTTTTTTTTCACAATTTCTCAACATTTAAAGGAAGAGCATGTCTCTATTTAGAAGATATATTTGTTCTGCCCGAGCACAGGGGAAAGGGTTATGGGAAGGCACTTTTTGGAGAGCTCGCATCTATTGCAATAAAAAGGGAGTGCGATAGATTCGACTGGGCGGTTCTCAATTGGAATGAGCCCTCTATTAAATTCTACGAGAGTATGGGAGCTACACCTATGAGTGATTGGACAGTATACAGATTAACCGGAGAGGCTCTAAGAAGAGTTGCAAAAAAATAAAAAATGATTAAAATGAAGACAATAGCATTAGT
The DNA here is from genome assembly GCA_964469965.1 of uncultured Muribaculaceae bacterium. Classification (GTDB taxonomy): domain Bacteria; phylum Bacteroidota; class Bacteroidia; order Bacteroidales; family UBA932; genus Bact-08. The sequence continues at coordinate 18,360 of CAYYAM010000006.1, forward strand.
TGCACACGATAATAGAAAGAAAGATTTGATTGAGTGGGTAGAGTTCAATAAAGCAACCTTAATGAAACATAAGTTAGTATGCACAGGAACTACCGGTAGAATGGTAGAGGCGGCACTTATGCAGAATATGGGAAAAGAGAGTGTAAAACCAGATATTACACTTTTAAAATCGGGTCCTTTGGGTGGAGATCAGCAACTTGGTGCTCTCATTTGCGAGGGGGAGGTTGATATGCTGTTTTTCTTGTGGGATCCAATGCAACCACAGCCCCACGACGTAGACGTAAAGGCACTGCTGAGGATCTCCAGTCTATACAATATCCCTACTGCAATAAACAGATCTTCTGCCGACTATATAATCTCATCGCCACTGTTCGACAGCGATTACAGACCCAAGAAAAAAAGCTTTTCAGACTATTTGGGGCGCTCTATAGATTTATAAATCACTGGATATCTCTATCTGAAAAACAGATTTTTCACCTCTCTTACCCTCAATAAAAAGAGGTTCACAGCAGAAGGTGAGCAGGTCTATACTCTCACCGGGAAGAGACTCGCTGTTGAAATTGATCTTTAAATCTTTTGGAACCAGATTATAGGCGAGCTGTTGAGGAAGAGCATCCATAGCCCACTCAACATATCTTGCATTATTTGTGTGGATATTTATATCTGTATCGGAGTATGAGACCACCCTTTGAGTTGTGAGGGGGGCTCCATAGGGTGTTACGAGTCTTTGCGCCGGCTCCTCTATTGCGTGACGAACAGAGTTGCCATCGAAGGTCTCTCCCAGTAGATTGCTTATTCTCTGCACCTTTCTGGTTTTGCTGTCAATAACAAGCCAAGAGGTGGTGGCCAGAATAATCTTCTCTCCATTAATATCTTCAACGCTATAGTCTCTGTATCCGAACAGTCTGTCGCTGCCTTTATGCCATGTCTCAATAGTTAGAGACTCCCTCCATCGGGGCACCCTTAAAAACTTAACATGAACTCTTGAGAGCACCCATAAATATCCGCTCTCAATCAGGTTATCGTAGCCAAAGCCCAACTTGTGAGCGTGGTTATTGGCCATCTCTTGTGCCAAATTTAGAAATGCAGAAGTCTTTAATAATCCTCTGTGGTCGGTATCGTAGCTTTTAACAGAAAAACTCTCTTTTAGGGAATTCATTTTTTTAGTTAGCTGATTACGAATACAAATTTAAGAAACCTTGAACTATAAACCGATTTAAAATTGAAAAAACCTTCGAATGTACTATCTTTGTATCCCTGTATTACAATCCATAATTTTTTATGAGTACCAAATATGTATTTGTATTAGGGGGAGTTACCTCTTCCCTGGGTAAGGGCATTATTTCTGCCTCTTTGGCAAAATTACTACAATCCAGGGGATTGTCGGTTACTATTCAAAAGTTCGACCCTTATATAAATGTCGATCCGGGGACGCTCAACCCCTATGAACACGGAGAGTGTTATGTTACCGAAGACGGAGCAGAGACAGATCTGGACCTTGGCCATTACGAAAGATTTTTAAATGTCTATACCGGTAAAGCAAACAACATAACAACCGGAAGGATATACAGGAATGTTATAGACAAGGAGAGAGAGGGTGCCTATTTGGGAAAGACAGTTCAGGTGGTTCCCCACATCACAGACGAGATTAAGAGAAGGATGTTGCACCTGGGGAAAACAGGCAAATACGATGTTGTTATTACAGAGCTGGGAGGTACCGTGGGAGATATTGAGTCACTCCCTTTTGTAGAGGCGGTGAGACAACTCCAATGGGAACTCCCCGATGAGGACTGTCTTGTTATTCACCTCACTTTAGTGCCATATCTCAGTGCTGCAAAGGAGTTGAAAACCAAGCCCACACAACACTCTGTGAGGATGCTTCAACAGAATGGTGTTCACCCCGATGTTATAGTTTGCAGAACAGAGCATCCCCTCCCTTCCGAGATAAGGAAAAAAGTTGCTCTTTTTTGTGGTGTAAGACCAAATGCAGTTATAGAATCAATAGATGCAAAGAGCATATATGAGGTTCCTCTGTTGATGGTTAAGGAGCGTCTGGATGAGCTTGTGCTTTCTAAGTTCAAACTCTCTGCTATAAACAACCCTCCCGAGCTTAACAGATGGAAATCTTTTCTGGATAGACTCTTTAATCCTAAAGATGAGGTTAATATTGCTCTCGTTGGCAAGTATGTAGAACTTCAGGATGCATACAAATCTATATTGGAGTCATTTATACATGCAGGAGCTAGTAATGAGTGCAAAGTAAACGTATTCAGCATTCATAGTGAGCACATTAATGATACCAATGTTGCATCTCATCTCTCTTCTATGCACGGTATACTTGTTGCTCCTGGTTTTGGAGAGAGAGGAATAGAGGGAAAGATTACTGCCGTTAAATACGCTAGAGAGAATAAAATTCCATTTTTAGGAATATGTCTTGGCATGCAAATGGCAGTTATTGAGTATGCAAGAAATGTAATAGGCCTTGAAGATGCTATGACAACAGAGATAAAGAGTAACGCTAAAAATCCGGTGATCGATCTTATGGAAGATCAGAAATCCCTCACAATCAAAGGAGGGACAATGCGTCTTGGCGCATACTCCTGCCGCATAGAGGAGGGGTCGCTGGCTCATAAAATATACGAATCATGCGATATCTCAGAGAGGCACAGGCATCGTTATGAGATGAATAATACTTACGTAGACATGTTGGCTCAGGGTGGATTGATTCCAAGCGGTAAGAATACCGATACAGGCCTTGTTGAAATTGTTGAAATTCCTTCTCACCCGTTCTTTATAGGAGTACAGTTTCATCCCGAGTTAAAAAGTACCCCTGAGAAGCCGCATCCGCTTTTTGTAGCTCTTGTTGCAGCCGCAATAAGGCAGAAAACAGGGAATTAATAGATATACACGTTTTTACAGCATGAAAAAAAGTGTAATGACTTTACTTTTAGCATCGGCTTCTGCCTTTTCACTGCTAGCTTCCCATACAAACAGAGAGGTACGGGAGGGCACTGTTAAGGCGGTTGCATATAATGTAAAGGTGTTGGAGGTGCTCCCTCACGACGTAAATGCATATACACAAGGTCTTTTCTTTCATAAGGGCCGGCTTTTTGAAAGCTCGGGACAGTACGGGCAATCTTTTTTTAGAGAGGTAGATATAAAAACCGGAAGATCTTTGAGAAGTTTTAATCTTCTGCCAAAATACTTTGCCGAAGGTTCTGTTGTAATGAACGACAAGATCTATCTGCTTACGTGGATGGAGAGAGAGGTGCTGATTTATGACCTGATTACTTTTAAACAACTAGGTACTCTCTATAACCCCAGAGAGGGTTGGGGATTGACTACCGATGGAGATTACCTTATTGCCAGTGACGGTTCTGCAACCATTTTTTATCACCACCCTGCAACATTCAGAGAGATTAAGAGATTGGAGGTAACTCTTAATGGGAAGCCAATCAAAGAGATTAATGAGCTTGAGTATATAGACGGCCTAATATGGGCAAACATATACGGCAGCGACATGATTGTGATTATTGATCCTTTGGATGGAAAGGTGAGAGCCACTATTAATTGTAAAAATCTTCTTCCTCACTCTCTGCGAACCTCCAGAACAGACGTTCTCAACGGAATTGCCTACAACAAAGAGACAGGGAGCATTTACATAACAGGTAAATATTGGCCTAAAATGTTCAGAATAGAGAATCTCCTTAAGAAGAGATAGTCTCGTTAGATTTGGGATAGCGTAGCACGAGTTACATGCCTTTTCCCCGGAGGACCTTTCAGTCGCTCAACCATAAACCCACACTCCTTTAAAGTTCGTTTGAGATCTCCCCTGCAGCAGTAGGTAACAAGCGTTGAATATGGCTTCATACACTCTTTTAAAGAGCTGAAAATATCTGAACTCCATAGTTCGGGCTGGATATTTGGAGAGAATGCATCGTAATAGACCAGATTAAAGCTCTTGCAAAAACCCTTTACTAAATAGGGATCTTTAATATCTCCGAGTTTTTTGTGTAACCAAAATTGCGGGACAATCTCTACAGGTACATCCCACGGAGCAGAGTGAATTCTCGTAAGTATTTCGCTCTCACTCTCCTCTGTACCTATACGATAATTAAGTTTTTCAACTTCATTTGATGTTAGAGGATAGAGCTCTGTAGCACAGTAGTAGATAGTTAAATCATTATGTTTTAAAAACTCCGCTACACTTAACAGACAATTCAATCCGGTGCCAAATCCGGCCTCATATATATTTATAAACCCAGGTTGTGACTTAAGCATGTGAATCAGGCCGTAATTTATGAATATGTGCATACTCTCTGTTACAGCACCGTTTATTGAATGGTAGCATTCAGGGAATGATGTCAACCTTATTGACGACGATCCATCTGCCGTAATAATTATTTCTCTCTCCATCTCTCTATATTGTACTGTGCAAATGTAATTCATTCTTCCATTTTTTTTATCTTTGCAAATTACACGGCAATAAATTAACTCAATTAAATAATGGCATTCATTTCAAATGTGCTCAAGAAATTCTTCGGCACAAAGTCAGAAAGAGACCTCAAACTCATACAGCCCTATTTAGAGAAGACTCTACGTTCATATGAGAGGATAGATAAGCTTGGAGATGACGAACTTAGGGCAGAAAGCTTGAAGATTAAAAAGATCATTGCAGACACCATAGCTGCCGACGAAGAGAGAAAAAAATCTTTGCGATCCAGATTGGAGGATGTGATGATAGATGTAAAAGAGAAGGAGGAGCTGGCAACAGAGGTAGATAAACTTACCAAAAGGATAGATGAGAAGATAGAGCAGGTTCTGCTTGAGGTGCTCCCCGATGCTTTTGCCGTAATGAAATCTACTGCTCGCAGGTTTAAAGAGAACAGCACAATAAGGGTTCATGCAACACAGAGTGATAGAGATCTTGCTGCAAAACACGACTTTATCTCTATTGAGGGAGATACTGCTGTGTGGAGGAACAGTTGGATGGCGGGTGGAAACACAATAGTGTGGGATATGGTTCACTACGATGTACAGCTTATTGGAGGTGTTGCTCTCCACCAAGGAAAGATAGCAGAGATGGCAACCGGAGAGGGAAAAACTTTGGTGGCTACTCTTCCTGTGTTTCTTAATGCTCTTGCCGGAAAGGGGGTACACGTGGTAACAGTTAACGACTACCTCTCAAGAAGAGACTCTGAATGGATGGGGCCGCTATACCAGTTTCACGGATTAAAGGTGGATTGTATAGACAAGCATCAACCCAACAGTGAGCAGAGAAAGTTGGCCTACAGAGCAGACATCACCTTTGGTACCAATAACGAATTTGGTTTTGATTACCTTAGAGATAATATGGCTATCAATCCCGATGATTTGGTTCAAAAAAAGCATCACTTTGCGATTGTAGATGAGGTAGACTCGGTTTTGGTTGATGATGCTAGGACTCCGCTCATAATATCGGGTCCGGTGCCAAAAGGCGATGAGCAGCAGTTCAATGAGTACAAGCCAATGGTTGAACGACTCTACAGTGCACAGAGAGCATTGGTTACACAGCTATTGAACGAAGCAAAGGCCAAATTAAAAGAGGGGAACGAAGAGGAGGGTGGAAAGCTTCTGTTAAGAGCTCATAAGGGTCTTCCCAGGTATAATCCACTTATAAAATTCCTTAGCGAGGCGGGGATGAAGCAGATTCTCATTAAAACCGAGAATTTCTATATGCAAGATAACAATAAGCAGATGCATGTTATCACGGACGATCTCTACTTTGTTATAGACGAGAAGCAGAGGTCTGTAGAGCTTACAGATAAAGGACACGAGCTGATTGCAAGAAATGCAAGCGACAACAGATTCTTTATTCTTCCGGATATTGGAACAGAGATTTCTGAAATTGAGAAAAAGGAGCTGAATCCAGAGGAAAAACTCTCTGCAAAAGATGCTCTTTTAAGTGATTATGCAGTTAAAAGTGAACGTGTTCACACTGTAAATCAACTTCTAAAGGCCTACACCATGTTTGAAAAAGATGTGGAGTATGTAGTTATGGATAACAAAATTAAGATTGTAGATGAGCAGACAGGTCGTATTCTGGAGGGCAGAAGGTATTCCGACGGTCTGCATCAGGCAATTGAGGCAAAGGAGATGGTTAAAGTAGAGGCAGCGACACAAACCTTTGCAACGATAACACTCCAAAACTACTTTAGAATGTACCATAAACTGGCAGGTATGACCGGTACGGCAGAGACAGAGGCGGGTGAGTTTTGGTCTATTTACAAGCTGGATGTGGTTGTGATTCCTACAAATAGACCGATAGTCAGAAAAGATATGGACGACCTCATCTTTAAAACTAAGAGGGAGAAGTACAATGCAGTGATAGATGAGGTTGTCAAACTTACAAAAGCAGGGCGACCGGTACTCGTAGGTACAACCTCTGTAGAGGTATCGGAACTTTTAAGCAGGATGCTTAAACTAAGGGGTATAAAACACAATGTTCTCAATGCTAAGCAACATGCAAAAGAGGCCGAGATTGTTGCCGAGGCGGGTATAGCCGGTTCGGTTACTATAGCTACCAATATGGCGGGTCGTGGTACCGACATTAAACTGGGAGCCGGAGTGAAAGATGCAGGTGGTTTGGCGATAATAGGTACTGAGCGCCACGACTCCAGAAGGGTTGACAGACAGCTTAGAGGTAGAGCAGGAAGGCAGGGAGACCCTGGTTCTTCAAGTTTCTTTGTCTCTTTGGAAGACGATCTTATGAGACTTTTCGGGTCGGAGAGAATAGCCGGACTGGTAGACAGGATGGGTATGAAAGAGGGAGAGGTGCTGCAACACTCGATGTTGTCTAAATCTATAGAAAGAGCTCAAAGAAAGGTAGAGGAGAATAATTTTGGTATTCGTAAGCGACTTCTTGAATATGACGACGTTATGAATTCTCAAAGAGAGGTAATTTATACACGCAGAAGAAACGCTCTATATGGAGAGAGGATAGATGTAGATATTAGAAACATGATGACAGACCTTTGTGAGTCGTTGGTAAACACATCTCATGGAAACTTGTCGTTTGAGGAGTTCTCTTATGAGACTATCAGAACTCTATCGGTTGAACCCGGAATGGATGCACTCTATTACGAAGATCAGAGCACAGTTTCTGTGGCTGAGAAGTTAATGGAGAGTGTAAGCAGTGTTTACAAAAGGAGAATAGATACACTGGTATTACAGGCATGGCCAATAGTAAAGCAGATATATGAAACTCAAAGTGCGGCTTACGACAACATAGCAATTCCTGTTAGTGATGGTACAAAGATGATGCAGGTGATAGTTAATCTTAGAAAAGCTTATGAGACTCAGGGTAAGGAGATAGGTAAATCTTTAAGTAAGAGTATCACCCTTATGATGATTGATGAGTATTGGAAGGAGCATCTCAGAGAGATGGACGATCTTAAACAATCTGTTCAGAATGCTACGTACGAACAAAAAGATCCCCTTCTCATTTATAAATTTGAGAGCTTTAAGCTATTTCAAACGATGCTCGATAAGGTGAACAAAGATGTTTTAGGATTTCTTCTAAAAGCGCATATTCCATTAAGAGAGACGCAAAGAGAGCCGGTAGCATTAAGACAAGAGCAGAGGAAGAAGACCGATTTGAGCAATATGCAAACATCTAGGAGCGATCTTATGACCTCTTCGAGTGAGCCCAAATCTAACGCTCCGGTTCATGTGGAGAAGAGAGTTGGAAGAAATGAGCCATGTCCGTGCGGCAGTGGCAAAAAGTATAAAAACTGTCACGGTGTAAATGAATAATAATTTAGCAGATATGTTTGATTTAATTATAATTGGATCGGGGCCGGGTGGTTATGTTGCTGCCATAAGAGCGGCGCAACTAGGACTAAATACAGCAGTAGTTGAGAGAGCAGAGTTGGGAGGAGTATGCCTCAACTGGGGTTGCATACCCACAAAAGCTCTTCTTAAAAGTGCCCAAGCCATGCACTATGCACAAAATGCAGGGGAGTATGGATTTAGCATAGATAGTGAAGTAATACCCAATATAGAGAGGGTGGTTGAAAGGAGCAGGGGAGTTGCGGCCTCGATGAGCAGAGGTATAGAGTATCTTTTTAAAAAGAGCCGCATAACTGTTTTAAAGGGTAATGGAAAGTTGGAATCTGAAGGGAAGGTTGAGGTTACGGGAGAGGATGGAGTTAAGACAACATATGAGGCCTCTTCTATAATTATTGCAACAGGAGCAAGAGCCAACTCTCTTCCGTTTCTCCCTGTAGATGGTGAGAAGGTGATCTCCTACAGACAAGCTATGGTTCCTGAAAAAATTCCTGCATCTTTAGCCGTAATTGGCTCGGGAGCAATTGGCAGTGAATTTGCCTACTTTTACAGATCTATGGGTTGCGAAGTATATTTAATTGAGTACCTCCCCAATATTGTACCACTGGAAGACGAGGAGGTCTCCTCTCACCTTGGCAGGGCATTTAGAAAGATGGGGATAAAGGTAATAACAGGTGCAAATGTTAAGGAGGTAGAGACCTCGGGAGCAGTTTGCAGGGTGATTGCCGAGACAAAAAAAGGTGTTGAGACATTTGAAGTAGAGAAGGTTCTCTCTGCTGTTGGTATAACACCAAATACAGAGGGTATCGGCCTGGAAGAGATTGGGGTTGAGATGGAGAGAGGCAGGATAAAGGTAGATGATTTTTACTCTACAAATATAAAGGGAGTTTATGCTATAGGAGATGTTATAAATACACCTGCACTAGCTCACGTTGCATCTGCAGAGGCATTGTGCTGTGTGGAAAAAATTGCCGGACTAAATCCTCAGCCATTAGATTACAGTAATATTCCCGCCTGCACATACACCTCTCCCGAGGTTGCATCGGTGGGTATGAACGAGAAGCAGCTAAAAGAGAGAGGGGTAGACTACCTGGTTGGGAAGTTTCCTTTTACAGCTTCTGGAAAGGCCACAGCGGCCGGAGAGAGAGACGGGTTTGTGAAGCTTTTAATTGATAAGGAGAGCGATAAGATTCTTGGAGCACATTTGATAGGATCTAATGTAACAGAGATGCTTTCGGGAATAGTGGTTGCAAGGAAACTGGGAGCTAAAGCCAAAGATATAATAGGAGCAATACATCCTCATCCAACCATGAGTGAAGCAATAATGGAGGCAGCAGCAGCTGCTCATAACGAGGCAATTCACGTTTAAAAGAGTCAAAAATGTCAAAGAGCGAAATCACAACTCAAATTAACGAAGTTAACAGAATATCTACAGGATCGGAGTTTCACGGAAATCTTAACTCAAATTCCGATATCAGAATTGATGGTTATTTCGAAGGCAAGCTAATAACAACAGGTAAACTGGTTATAGGTGAGTCTGCCAAATTATATGGCGAAGCGACTGCTAAAAGTTGCGATATATGGGGTGAGCTTGACGGTAAGGTTTTAGTAAAAGAGGTATTTGGACTCAGAAAAACAGGTATATTCAGAGGCAAAATAGCTTGTCATAAAATTTTTATTGAGGAGGGAGCTGTATTTACCGGATCTTGCAAAATGATAACCGAAGATGAGTTTGATGAGATAAAAAGTCCTCAAAATCAGTGATATGTATAATAATTGAGGCTGCTTATTAAGCAGCCTCTTTAAGTAACTTCTATTCAGATATAATCCCCTTTACTCTAATTAAGAGCTTTAAAAGCTGTTCCCGTTAGACGAAAGTATGGCTACATTGGTATTTGCGTTGCCAATATCTATACCTACGTATACCGAGTGCTCATTGTTCTCTGTATTAATTGAAAAACCGTCTGTATCCTGTGAGTGAGCACTCTCTTTTGAGTAGATTGCATATCCGGTGGATGCACATTTTTCAGGTCCTTCGTAAATCTTAATAGGGCAAATATCTTGAAACTCCCGATTGAACATCTCTACTAGATCTTTATGATAAGCTCCGCCACCGGCCAGTATGATTTTTGAGCTGCTCTCAAAGTCCTCGTCTGTAATGTATCTTCTAATTGCCGGAGATACAACGTTATTATAGTACATTGTTAGAGCAATCTTTTTCTCGGCACTAAAATCTTTTCTTTTACGATCTACAAACATGAAACCTTTAGTGAACAGATGATCTAGCTGATGCTCTGTTCTCATTTTTAAATATGTATGTTTAGAAAGTTCTTGTGAAAAGACATTTACCGGATAGCTTATACCGTGAGTGCTGAAAAACGATCTTGTGTTTATCCCCTCCGGAGTACTGATAGCCCCTTCGCATGTTCCGTATCCTAAGCTTATAATTATAAATGTTCCGCTCTCGGGTTCTTCTCCTTTTCTAACAGCAATATCGCATCCCACCAATTCCGGAATTACATTTACAGAGGCAACAGATATGACTCTCTGTTCTGAACTTAGAAAACCGTTGTCGTCTGCCTTATAAATATGTAATGATCTTTTCGTCTTTCAAGTACTCAACTGCTTCCTCTTTGTTAAATTGGTAGGTAGCATAAGGGAATCCGGTGGTAACAACCATTTTCGGGAATTTTCCGTTTTTGCTCTCATTCTTAATAGAATTGCTTGCAAGCAGAAGTGCCGATTGTGTTATTATCTTATAATCTTCATCTCCGGGGGAGGCATTGATAGATTTATGAGGAGAGATACCCTCATTAAGAGCCTGTAGACCAACCAAGTAATCAGATCCATCAAATTTTAATTTAGAGAAACCGAGGATAGGGTCATTACTTGTGGCAAAATCCCTGAGCGTAGACTCGTATACACTAGGGAATGAGTAAGTTTTTATCATATCTGTTATATTTTATACAAAAATATGAAAAAAACATAACAGTGAACAAAATCAGATAATTTTTTTTATTTTATAATCATTTCTAATACTGCTGTTTCTACTAACCAGCTCTGCAATAAATCCGGAAAGAAAAAGCTGCATACCAATAATAAGTGCTAAAAGTGATATGTAAAAGAGGGGTTGGTCTGTTACAGGCCTGTATGGCAAACCTTTAGATTGAGTTATGATTTTGTCTGCAATCAAGTACGACGAAGTGAAAGCGCCAACCAAAAAAGTTAATGACCCAATCAATCCAAAAAAATGCATGGGACTTTTTCCAAAACGAGAGAGAAACCACAAGGTGAGAAGATCTAAAAAACCGTTCACAAACCTGTTCATCCCAAATTTACTCTTCCCAAACTTGCGTTTTTGATGCTTTACAACCTTCTCGCCAATCTTTCCAAACCCGGCGTTCTTCGCTATATATGGAATATACCTGTGCATCTCGCCATACACCTCAATATTCTTGATTACATCGTTCCGGTAAATTTTAAGCCCGCAATTCATGTCGTGAAGCTTTATCTTGGTAACACGTCTTGCGGTGGCATTATATATGGCAGAGGGGAGATTTTTACTGAAGAATCCGTCGTGTCTCTTTTTTTTCCAACCCGAAACCAGATCGAATCCACCCCTTTTCATCATATCCATCAATTCGGGAATCTCTTCGGGACTATCCTGCAAATCGGCATCCATAGTAACAATATAGTCGCCCTTGGCAGCCTCGAACCCACAATATAGTGCAGCAGATTTTCCATAGTTACGTCTGAAAGATATACCTCTTATTCCATATTTTGAGGCGAGATCCTCAATAATAGACCATGAGGAGTCGGAGCTGCCGTCATCTACCATAATTACCTCATAGGTAATCTCACTCTCCTTGAGAGCCGAGTCTATCCACTGAATCAGCTCCCCGAGTGACTCCTCCTCATTATATACCGAAATGACTATAGAAAGATCCATATCTGATTTTTAAGCTGCTATACATTTGTCTCTGTAAAGAGATCGGTTTTTTTTGTGCTGTTTGCAATGATAGAAGAAGCAATGACCCCTATTATTGTGTAGTAAATAAGAGAGAAGATAAATACTAGTTGGGGTAGAATTCCTTGTACCTTTTCAAATGCATCATACATCTCTGAATTTGAAGATTGCATCATCTGCATAGCTGTCTCCATCTGTTCTGCTACCGATTCGGGGAAGATTACGGCATAGTGCATAAACATATAGGCCGCACATACCAAAGATGAGAAGAAGCTTACCATAATACCGAATACAAAGCCCTCTTTGTAGGAGAATGTCTCCTTATCTTTTGCATACTCTTTAACAAAATAGTAGAGCAGCCAGATACTTGCTATTAATTTTACTGCCCAAAGGATAAGATTTATAGCGGTGCCGGGCTTAAATACCGTGAGAATAAGGGTGATAATAATTGTGATTAAGGCCAGTAGAACACCGTTGGTTGCTGCCTGGCTCCATTTGTTTGTTTGCATAGTGTTTTGGTTAACAGTATTAATACTTAAGAATAGCTGCATCAAAATTATACAAATTCCCTTACCTATCAAAATTTAGCTATTTCAAAAATTATCATTAGTTTTGTGAGTTATTTAGAAATGAACCAAGAGATGATCAGTATTACCTTTCCTGACGGTAGTGTCAGGCAGTATGAAAGGGGAGTTACCCCGTATGAAATTGCAAATTCAATAAGTCCAAGATTGGCTGCAGAAGTATTGGCAGCCACAGTGAATAACCAAATATACGATTTAACCAGATCAATAACGGCCGACGCCTCAATAAAACTTCATAAATGGGAAGATAAGGAGGCAAAAAGCACATTTTGGCACTCCTCTTCACATCTCATGGCAGAGGCGTTGGAACAGCTCTATCCGGGGATAAAATTTGGCATAGGGCCATCTATTGAGACCGGCTTCTACTACGACGTAGACTTAGGCGATAAAAGCATTTCGGAATCGGATCTTAAAAAAATTGAAGATAGGATGCTGGAGCTTGCAAGGGAGAGACAGAACTTTGTGAGGAGAGAGATAAGCAAGCAAGAGGCAATGGAGAGCTATACAAGCAAAGGTGATGAGTATAAATGCGACCTTATTAAAGATCTGGAAGACGGTACAATCTCGTTTTACACAAATGGAACCTTTACAGATCTGTGCAGAGGCCCGCACCTTGCAGATACATCTGTGATAAAGGCGGTAAAACTCACATCTATAGCCGGAGCATACTGGAGAGGTGATGAAAAAAATAAGATGCTTACCAGAATATACGGAGTAACATTTCCTCAGAAAAAGATGCTGGATGAGTATTTGGTAATGTTGGAGGAGGCCAAAAAGAGAGACCACAGAAAAGTGGGGAAGGAGCTTGAGCTGTTTGCATTTTCTCAAAGAGTGGGGCAGGGGCTTCCACTATGGCTCCCGAAAGGGGCTATGCTCAGGGAGAGATTGGAGAACTTTTTAAAAGCAGTTCAAAAGAGACACGGGTACCTTCCTGTTATGACGCCTCATATTGGGCAAAAGGAGCTTTATGTGACCTCGGGGCACTACGCAAAATACGGCAAAGACTCTTTTCAGCCAATCCATACACCTCAGGAGGGAGAGGAGTTTCTGCTTAAACCTATGAACTGCCCGCACCACTGTGAAATTTATAAGACCAAACCGCGCTCTTACAAAGATATGCCATTGAGACTGGCTGAATTTGGAACGGTTTACAGGTATGAACAGAGTGGTGAGCTTCACGGTCTAACAAGGGTAAGGGGTTTCACTCAAGACGATGCTCATATATTTTGTCGTCCCGATCAGTTAAAAGAGGAGTTTATAAAGGTTATAGACATTGTACTATATATATTCAAAACGTTGGACTTCAAGGACTTTACTGCACAGATATCGCTAAGAGATCCAGATAATACAGAAAAGTATATAGGCAGCGATGAGAATTGGGAGAAGGCAGAGAGAGCGATAATTGAAGCGGCAGAAGAGAAGGGTTTACAAACAGTTGTAGAAACGGGTGAAGCTGCTTTCTACGGGCCAAAGCTAGACTTTATGGTAAAGGATGCCATTGGCAGAAAGTGGCAATTGGGTACCATTCAGGTAGACTATAACCTACCTGAGAGATTTGAGCTGGAGTATGTTGGTGCAGATGATAAGAGACATAGACCGGTTATGATACACAGAGCTCCTTTTGGATCTATGGAGAGATTTGTGGCGGTACTTATAGAGCATACTGGGGGGAAATTCCCGTTATGGCTTACTCCTGAGCAGGTTGTGATATTGCCAGTTAGCGAAAAGTACAACGAGTATGCAAAAAAAGTTGGAGAATTCCTGAATAATAACGATATTCGCGCCTCAATTGACGAGCGCAACGAGACTATTGGCAAGAAAATCAGAGAGAATGAGCTTAAACGAGTTCCATTCCTTCTTATTGTGGGTGAAAAAGAGGTGGAGAACGGTACAATATCTGTAAGAAGACAGGGTGAGGGAGATAAGGGAGAGATGATCACACAAGATTTTGTTGCAATGATAGAGAAAGAGATAAAAGAACAAATAGAGTATTAACTAAAATTTTGGAGGAATAACTTATCGCTACACCATTTAAACCTCGTCCGGGAGGATTTGTAAAAAAGACCAACTCATCGTCCAGTAATAGTAATGAGAGGAGAAACTACTCCCCAAAAAAAGCGGATGATGGTCCTAGGATGAATAATAGTATCACTGCCCCTAGAGTGAGGGTGGTTGGGGAGAATGTTCCCAATCCCGGGGTATACTCTACAATGGAGGCAATCAGGATGGCAGAGGCGATGGAGCTGGATTTGGTAGAGATATCTCCAAATGTAGATCCCCCTGTTTGTAAGATAATCGATTACCAGAAGTTTATCTACCAACAGAAGAAGAAGGCAAAGGAGATGAAGGCCAATGCCACCAAGATAGTCATTAAAGAGATAAGATTCGGCCCAAATACAGATGAGCACGACTTTCAATTTAAGTTGAAACATGCTCAGACTTTTCTCCAGGAGGGAGCCAAAGTTAAAGCTTATGTATTCTTTAAAGGGCGATCTATTTTATTCGCAGAACAGGGAGAGAAGCTTCTGCTAAGGTTTGCTTTCGAACTAGATGAGTTTGGAAAAGCAGAGCAGATGCCAAAGCTGGAGGGGAAGAGAATGATTATGATGCTCACTCCCGCAAAAAAGAAATAATAAGATTAAATCTTAATTAAAAACAATAAAGTAAAATGCCAAAGATTAAGACCAACTCCGGTGCTAAAAAGCGTTTTCAGCTTACCGGAACAGGTAAAGTGAAGAGAAAGCACGCCTACAAGAGTCACATTCTTACAAAGAAGACCACCAAACAGAAGAGAAATCTTACCTACTCTGCTTTGGTATCGGCTGCCGACGAAAAGAGAATTAAAAGTCTTTTGGTCGCCTAGTATTTATTATTTATTAACCTGAATGAACAGCAGAAAAGATTCTCAACGGAGGAGAGCGCTGACATTCTTAAAACCAATTAGTGTAGTATGCCAAGATCGGTAAATTCGGTAGCTTCAAGAGCACGCCGTAAAAAAATTCTAAAACTGACGCGCGGTAATTTTCTTGCCAGAGCCAATGTGTGGACTGTAGCAAAAAATACCTACGAAAAGGGACTCACCTACGCCTACCGCGATCGTAAAAACAAAAAACGCGCTTTCCGCTCTTTGTGGATCCAGCGTATAAACGCTGCAGCAAGACAGCACGGAATGAACTATTCCGAGTTCATGGGTAAGCTCTCAAAGAGCAATGTTGGTCTTAACCGTAAAGTTCTTGCAGATTTGGCCATGAATAATCCTCAGGCATTTGAAGCGATAATAAACTCGGTAAAATAGCATAAATTGAAAATTCTCCGGATAACAGGCAATAAATGGTTCAGATTTAGTATCTGGGCCTTTTTGTACTTGCTTTGGGTGATATGGTTTGGAAACTGGTGGTTCCTGCTAGGGCTCATTATTGTGTTCGATACCTTTATTACGCGCAAGGTTAAGTGGGCTTTCTGGAAAAAGAGATATAAAGAGGGAGAGAAAAGGAATGGCTGGCTCGATTGGCTGGATGCAATCATCTTTGCGTTGATTGTCTCTACTTTCATCAAATCGTTCTTTTTTGAAGCATATATGATACCTACATCGTCTATGGAGAGAACTCTTATGACAGGGGACTATCTGTTTGTGAGCAAACTCTCTTATGGACCAAAAGTGTCACAAACACCACTCTCTTTTCCATTAGTTCACAATGTTCTTCCTGTAACCGGCGGAGAGTCGTACCTTACATGGATACAGAATCCATATAGAAGACTAAAAGGTTTGTCTAAAGTTAAGAGAGACGACATTGTTGTCTTTAACTTTCCACATGGCGACACTGTTCTTAAAGCAATCCCAACAGACGATTACTACACAAGAGTAAGGATTCACGGGAGAGAGCAGACAATTAGAATGTATGGCCCTGTAGTTGTTAGGCCCGACGATAAAAAAGATAATTATGTTAAACGCTGTGTAGCTGTGGCCGGCGATACAATGTCTATTGTTAACGGCAAGGTGTATGTGAACGGAGTGGCTCAGGCCAATATTCCGGGAATACAGAACACCTATGTTGTAATTACCAATGGAACACAGATTAACTCAAAGATTCTCGATCAAATGTCACTTAGCCCCGAAGAGCTTTATTACGACAGCTCTCTGCCGGGTTATATTGCTTTCCCGATGAATGAATCTGAAACCCAAAAGATATCTTCTCTTCCAAATGTTTTGGAGGTTAGGCAGAACATAGATATATATCCTCCCGACTTCCCCGATTTTAAGCAGATGATATTCCCTTTCACTGATACACTTTCGTACAAGTGGACAAGGGATAATTTTGGACCTTTATGGATTCCGGCAAGTGGAGCTACTGTTAAACTAACGCCTGAGAATCTTCCGCTTTATCATAGGATTATCACCTCTTACGAAGGTAACAAACTTGAGGTAAAAGATGGGACAATTTATATAAACGGAGAGGAGGTTAATAGCTACACCTTCAAGATGGACTACTACTTTATGTTAGGAGACAATAGACACAACTCACTGGATTCTCGTTACTGGGGCTTCGTGCCTGAGTCGCATGTTGTGGGCTCTCCTGCTGTGATCTGGTTCTCGAAGAGCCAGTTCAAATCTTTTCCAAAAAGTATAAGATGGAAGAGGATTTTTAAATTTGTTTAAATATTTTGGATAAAAGAAAAATATTCACGATATTTGCAACCCTTGAAAAAATAATAAATTCTACTATATAAAATGGCACGAGTTTGTCAAGTAACAGGAAAGAAAAGGATGATTGGGAACAATGTTTCTCACTCTAAGCGCAGAACAAAGCGCGAGTTCGCCCCTAATCTTCAAAACAAACGTTTCTGGTTAGAGGAGGAGCAGAGGTTCGTAAGCCTTAAGGTTTCGGCCGCAGGGATGCGCACAATTAATAAAAAAGGTCTTAGCGCTGTACTTAAAGAGGCTAAGGCAAAAGGTTTACTTAACTTAGTTTAAATCAATCAAAGCATATGGCAAAGAAAGGTAACAGAGTTCAGGTGATACTGGAGTGCACCGAGCAAAGAGAGAGCGGTGTTCCCGGAATTTCCAGGTATATTACTACCAAGAACAAAAAGAATACTACCCAGCGCCTGGAGCGTAAAAAATACAATCCCTTCATGAAGAAGGTGACTCTTCATCGCGAAATAAAGTAAGAAAATTTAAAATTTAAATAAAATGGCAAAGAAAGTAGTTGCTACCTTCGGCGGCACAAAAGGGTCGGGAAAAAATAATGTAAAATGCATTCGTATGGTGCGTTCAGACCGCAGTGGCGCTTATGCATTTCAAGAAGAGATGGTTCCGGTAGATACAGCAAAAGATTTCTTCACAAAGAAGTAACACGCTTAAATAATAGAATTTTAGCAGAAAGAGTGTCCAAAATCAATATTGGACACTCTTTCTATTTATAATAAATCAATAAACAATTTTTGTATCTTTGACGGTTAAAATTCAAGCTATGGCACTATTTGGTATATTCGGCTCAAAGTCTAAAGAGGAGAAGAGAGCGTTGGATCAGGGTCTGGAGAAGACAAAAATGGGCATCTTTGAGAAACTATCCAGAGCTGTTGCAGGTAAGTCAAAAGTAGATGATAATACTCTCGACAGCATAGAGGAGGCTCTAATAGCATCGGATATTGGAGTTGAGACCACATTAAGAATTATAGAGAGACTTGAACAGAGAGTAGCAAAAGATAAGTTCATGAACTCAGAGGAGCTTAACTTAATATTGAAAGATGTAATAGAGGATCTCCTTAATATTGAAAATGAGAATGGCACAAATGAACCATTCGATTTTTCAAAGAAACCCTATGTTATTATGGTGGTTGGTGTTAATGGTGTGGGTAAAACTACAACTATAGGAAAATTGGCCTCTAGACTTAACTCCTCGGGTAAAAAGGTAGTGTTAGGTGCAGCCGATACTTTTAGAGCAGCTGCAGTAGAGCAGCTTACAATTTGGAGTGAGAGAGCCGGTGTGCCGATTATAAAACAAAAGATGGGAGCCGATCCTGCTTCTGTTGCCTACGATGCAGTAATGTCTGCTAGTGCTCAAGGGGCAGATGTTGTTCTGATAGACACTGCAGGACGACTTCACAATAAGGTGAATTTGATGAACGAACTCACAAAAATAAAAAATGTGATGAAGAAGGTAATACCCGATGCACCTCATGAGGTTCTTCTGGTATTAGATGGATCAACCGGGCAGAACGCCTATCAACAGGCAAAAGAGTTTACAAAGGCAACTGATGTTACTGCCCTGGCAGTTACAAAACTGGATGGTACAGCTAAAGGCGGTGTAGTGATAGGCATATCCGATCAATTCAAAATTCCCGTAAAGTTCATTGGTGTAGGAGAGAAGATAGAAGATCTTCAGTTTTTTGACAAGAAAGAGTTTGTAGACTCGCTTTTTAATAGATAAATAAACATTGAATAGATATGAAAATTTCTTATAACTGGCTAAGTAATTATATAGATACAAATATCTCATTAGAAGAGTGCGCAAAAATCCTGACCTCTATTGGGCTCGAAGTTGAGTCTATTGAGACAGTGGAGCAGATCTCAGGAGGTTTAGAGGGAGTTGTGGTTGGAGAGGTAATAGAGTGCTTCAAACATCCCGATGCCGATAAGCTTAGTGTAACAAAGGTTTATATTGGTACAGAAGATATGCTTCAGATTGTTTGCGGAGCGCCAAATGTAGCACAGGGTCAGAAGGTATTGGTAGCCACAGTGGGTACTACTCTTAACTTCACCACAGGAGAGACAATCAAGATTAAACGATCCAAAATAAGAGGGGTTGAGAGTATGGGGATGATCTGTGCAGAGGATGAGCTTGGAATAGGTGAGTCCCACGATGGCATTATAGTATTGGAAAGCTCAGCTGTTCCCGGGACCGCGGCTAAAGATCAACTCAATCTTACTAGTGATACAATATTTGAGATAGGGTTGACTCCAAACAGGGTTGATGCAGCTTCCCACATTGGGGTGGCAAGAGACCTGAATGCCTATCTCAATTTTAATAAAATAGACTCAGCTCTATCTAAACCCTCTGTAAGTGCCTTTGAAAAGATAGAAAAATCCAGCTCGGTAAACCCTGCAAAAATCTCAATAATGTCGCCTGACGGCTGTTCAAGGTATTGCGGATTAAGCATGGATAATGTAAAGGTTAAATCCTCTCCCGAATGGCTGCAAAGTGCATTAAGATCTATAGGAGTAAGACCAATAAATAATGTAGTTGATGTTACCAACTATGTTTTACACGAAACCGGCCATCCGCTTCATGCATTCGATCTAGATAATATAGAAGGAAGGGAGATAATTGTAAGAAGAGCTAAAGAGGGAGAGCACTTTACAACTTTGGATAATATAAATAGAGTGCTTAATAGTGAAGACTTAATGATTTGCGATGCAGAAAAGCCAATGTGCATTGCCGGCGTATTTGGAGGTGAGGGGTCGGGAGTAACAGAAAAGACAACATCAATTTTTTTGGAAAGTGCCTATTTTAACCCGGTGTCGGTTAGAAAAAGTTCAAAAAGACACTCACTTAAAACAGATGCCTCTTTTAGATTCGAAAGAGGGGCTGATCCCGGAATTCTGGAATATGCTTTAAAACGAGCGGCTATTTTATTAAGTGAGACAGCAGATGCAAAGTTAATAGGAGAGATAATTGATATATATCCCAAAGAGATAGAGTGTGCCCGAGTATCAGTTAGCTTTTCTAGAATGGAGTCTCTTATAGGAAAAGAGATAGGAGAGGATAGTATAATTGCCATTTTGCATAGCTTAGACTATGTTATTAAAGAGAGATTTACCGGAGGAGCTGTGGTAGATGTTCCTCTCTACAGGGTTGATGTTACCAGAGAGTGTGATATAGTGGAAGATGTTCTGAGAATTTATGGGTATAATAACATTGAGTTACCCCTAAAAATGAGTGCGTCAACCAATACAGGCATTAAACCTGACCCCGAAAAAATTAGAAGCATTGTCTCAAATATGTTAGTAAACAATGGATTCTTTGAAACTATGAATAATTCTCTCACCAAAAGTGAGTACTACAGTCAACTTAAATCATTTCCGATAGAGAATTCAGTTACCATACTCAATCCTTTAAGTTCAGATCTCGACTCAATGAGACAGACTCTTCTGCTAAACGGACTGGAGGTAATATCATATAACATTAACAGACAACGCCCCGACCTAAAACTATTTGAAATTGGGAATGTTTATAAATTAAGAGGAGAGCAAAACGCAGAATTAGGTAATTATCAGGAAGATCAAAACCTTTCGTTATTCATTACCGGAAACGGATATCCTTACTGGAGAGGTAGGGTAGAGGGTGGCTCATACTTTATGTTAAAGGGCTATTTAGAGAGTTTATTTAAAAGATTGGGATGCGATTTGAATGAATTAGACGTTATTGATGCTCCCGACGATCTATTTTCTGAGGGGTTGGAGTTTAAATCTCAAAGTGGAGAGAGAGTTGCAATCATGGGAACAATCTCTCAATTGTTGTTAAAGAAATTTGATATCAAACAGAGTGTTTATGGAGCAGAGATCAACTGGAATTATCTATATAAAACCGTAAAAAAGAATAGAGTCCTTTATTCCGAACTTCCAAAATATCCCGAAGTTACCCGAGACCTTGCTTTGCTTTTAGATGAGTCTGTAACTTATAAAGATATAAGGTTGACAGCACTTAAGGCAGAGAAAAAGATGCTTAAAAATGTAGTTCTTTTTGATGTATACAGGGGAGACAAAATTCCGGCCGGGAAAAAGCAGTACGCAGTAAGTTTCACACTTCAAGATACAGAAAAGACCTTGACAGATAAAAGTGTAGAAGATATAATGAACAGACTATTACAGAGGTTTATCGGTGACTTTGGAGCAACGCTCAGATAATGAAAAGATACCTTAAACTTGTAAAATTCTCACATACCATCTTTGCAATGCCTTTTGCCTTGATTGGTTTTGCTTTGGCAATAACCATTTCGGGAGAAGAGTTCTCGATGTTTAAATTTGCTTTAGTGTTGTTTGCAATGATAACAGCCAGAAATGCCGCTATGGGCTTTAACAGATATTTAGACAGAGATATAGACGCACTAAACCCTAGAACTGCAAATAGAGAGATTCCAACGGGAGAGGTTGCAGAAAGATCAGCTCTAATTTTTGTGATTTTAAACTCTGTACTCTTTATGGTTACAGCGTTTTTTATCAATTTTCTCTGCTTTTTATTGGCACTACCTGCTCTAACTGTGCTTTTTGGCTACAGTTATATGAAGAGAGTATCGGCATTAAGCCATTATGTGCTGGGTATAGCATTGTCAATAGCACCAATTGGTTCATATTTAAGTGTAACAGGTGAGTTTCACCATCTACCTCTAATTCTTTCGGCTATAGTTTTGCTTTGGGTAAGTGGATTTGATATAATATACTCGATTGCCGATGAGGAGTTTGACAAAGAGAACAATCTTCACTCCGTCCCATGCCTTTTTGGGAAGAGGTGGGCATTGTATATATCATCATTAGGTCACTTGATGGTGTTACCCTTTTTGGTTTTACTCTATTATTCGGTAAACTCTTCGATAGAGAACACCCTTAGCTGGATATACATTACAGGGAGTCTAATATTTTCTTCTCTCTTATTGTGGCAACACCTCATTATAAGCCCCAAAAACCTTACGCGAATCAATGCTGCTTTTTTTACCTTAAACGGGATTGCATCTGTGATTTTCGCATCCTTTTTTATACTGGATCTATTTCTGTAAAGTTTAGTAGAGTTTTGTAATTGGGTACCTGTTTGCATTTGGCTCAACATTTTGTCTCACTTTCTGCATAAAATACCTTAAGATTGCATCGGGGTTATTGGCAAATGCTGAATCTGATATCTTTTTTTGCTCAAACTCTCTCCTGAGCTCTGGATCTTTCTCCATCATCTCCCTTCCTTTGACCTCCATATAGTTAAGGCGAATCCAAAACTCTGTTGCAGGTCGTGCATAGAGGTTGTAGAACCCCCAGTAAACCAGAGATGTAGGGGATTTTGGCTCCAGAAGGTGAGCTATTATCTTAACTTTGGGCTGGTTAGTATATACAATTATATCTCCTCTGTTATACTTGACAACCTCTTTTTGGGTTGTGTAATTACTTTCAAGGGTTACCCTCCCTTCATAAGGGAACTGCGACCATTTAGGGTTGACAAAGCGGTATGTCTCCACCTCAAACAGAGAGTCTCTTTTAATCTTATGATACTTAATGTCATGTAAATCGAGTAACTCTATTGTGGATATGTTCTCTTGAGGTATCAAATATGCCTCCGGAAGCTTTATCTGAGACTCTTTTGTGTATGAGGTAAAAAGCGGCATCTTAAGGGTTATGGGTGCAGAACGGTCCTGATAGGTCCATTTAGCACCGGATAAGTCGCTAATGACTGTTTTTTCTCTCCATCCAAGAAAGTCCACCTCGATACTCTCTTTACGATCGTGTTTAAACATCAGCGGCAAGGAGTCTGCACGGAACTTTGCCGATGAAACATATCTGTCCGATAACTCTACTGCTTTTTTAAGTGTTTGGGTATTTGCCCCAAGGATCTCCATTGAGTGTTTGATCATAAGGTAGGCAGATGTTACCCTCTCTTTGTATGGTTTGTAGATGTGATTCTCTATCAGCATCCCTATTCTGTTGTTAGCAGATGCATAGCCGTTTGAGTATTGCGGAGGAAAGTTATCAGGAAGCACACCGGCTCCGGGGTTTGAATAGCTGTTGAATTCGAAGTATGGGAAGATAGGATACCCTTTTGACTCCATCTTGGTATTGAGCTCCTTTTCGAATAGCTCTTTTGTCCATTTAAAGAGGACCGGAGCAAGAAATCCGCAGTGATCCAGCCCGTATGTTGTTACATATTGGAAATCTGCACCATTAGTTACGTGAATATCAATAAAGAGCTCCGGCACCCACTTTGAGTAGAGCTTTAACAGTGCTCTTGTCTCGGGAGCATCTGCCTTTATAAAGTCGCGGTTCATATTAAACCTTTGAGCTGTAAATCTGGCACCCACCTCTTCCGGGCCATTCTGATTTATCCTGTAGTGAGAGCCGAAATCTTCGTGGCCATCTACATTTATAATTGGAATAAATAGGAGCGAAACATTATCTAATATACCTGGAAACATCTTATTTATAGCAATATCCCTTATGAGCATCAACCCTGCGTCTTTCCCGTCGGGCTCTCCGGCGTGAATTGCTGCTTCTGTGAGAATTACAACTCTCCCCCGTGCCCTTATCTCCTGAGGGTCTGTCAGCCCATCTTTATCCAGAATAAGCAAAGGTATCTCCCTACCCTGAGGTGAAGTGCCTATAGATGTGTAGGTAACCATTTTGGAATTTTGTGAAAGCAGTTTACAATACTTGACAGTCTCGTTGTAACGGGGAGTCTTGTTAAAATCGTTTTTCTCGTACCAGGTGAGGTATTTATCCTGTTGCTGTGCTGTAACTCTTTGATTTGCACATAATATTATCAATGCAGATATAAAGATTTTAAAAATAGCGTTTTCAATAAGAGTTAATTTCATATTTATTTTTTTTCAAAATTATTATAAATTTTCGATTAAGTCTCCTTAAAACATCATACTTTCTAAAAATATTGAAACCCCTGTTAACATTATATTTTCTACGTTCTGATTTGTTATAACCTCTCTATATTAAGCATTTTGTGACCGTGCTGTGAGCATTTTATGAGCAAATTTTCAAGATTAAATTTATATGTTTGTAAAGACAAAAAGGTTAGCAATAACCACAATAGAAAAAGCTGATAGAACGGTAACAATACCTATGTTTTACAGTCTTGCAAACTGAAAAACCGCTTTGTATTTAACCAACAAAACCAGACCTCTGCAAAGGAAACAGGATTATTAATTTAAAAACAAAACGGCAGACAAAGATAAATATTTTTAAGAAGTAATCAGTATTTACTATTACGCTATTACTTAGGGTTAGACAAATCCCAATGAACTATTAATGTAATAATTTAGCTGCATTTGCTGTATTTTATGCCAATTAAGTAGCATTTACAGAAATATGAGAGAAAAAATGATATTTTTTAATTTTTATTTATGTCTAAAAAAAATAATTCTATAATTCTTTTCTGTTTATTATTGCTTATCATATCTGTGTTAGGCTGTTCAAAAACAGAAGTTCCAGATAAAAATAATAGACCCCAACCAATACCTATTGAAAAGCTTCTTTATTCTAAATATCAAATAAAGATCCCAACTTTTAATGATCCTTTGCTAACTAAAGCTCAAAATGATGTTTCGGTTACTCCTGAATGGAATAAGATCAGAAAATCTAAAAGCGGCAACACATCTGTTATCCCATTGAAGATGAACAAAAAGGTCTCATTATATTCATCAAAAAAAGAGTATGGAGGTATTAATCTTAAAGCATTTCTGGTAATCAAAAATAGACCATCTACAAAGTCTGGTGGCGATGATAATGGTTTTGTTGTAATGACAAATGATGATGATACCGAAGAGGGTAGTGGAGATGATGGTGGAACTGCTCCGGGAGGAAATGCTGCTGATATCCAATTTGTATCAATTTCTACCCTAAACGGGAATATACTCTATGCAATGGTTTTTGTTGACGGTTTCCTTGAATATTTAATAATGCCGTCTGTTGTTCCTATTATTGATCCTAATTTTGAAGCAGATCCTAATTTCAGTGTTTGGCTTGCAGCAAATGACCAAAATGATTGGTTTCTGTCAATTGATGGGGGAGCTTATTGTATTGCATATAAACCTTCAAAAAAGAAAAGTATCGATGATATTTCCAACTGGGGTATTGTTACTCCAAATCCGGATAATATGCCACATATAGACATTGAAGTTTCATCTCCGGATGATAATACCTCTTCTCCATCAGATGAGGATTATGGATTTTATGTATTGTTGAGTGTTTCCCCTGAGAATTCAGGAAGAACAGTTGGCGGTGCATACTATCCACATGATATTGAAACTATAACAATTCAAGCAATAGCTAATCCAGGGTATAAGTTTTTAAACTGGAGCGGATACTTTGCAGGACAACCACAATCATTTTCTTACAATACAGATTATCCGCAAAGTACTATTATAGCAACAGCCAACTTTGAGAGAATACCATGTAGAGATATTCAAAGTGGGAAAAGTTCACCTTTAGTTAATTTGGCACTGGCCCCTCCAAATCAAAATATTATTGGTGGTGCGTTGTGGGGTAGTCAGTATAGAATAAATGTAGATGGAAGTCCTAAACATCATCAAGGTATAGATTTTGCTACTTACATAGGGGAGCCTGTTTATTCTATGTTTGATGGAGTTGTGCTAACCGATCCGGTTGTTTGTCAACCAAATAGAGATGGCGATGATTACCCACCCGGATATAATGGTGATAAAAATGCTGCCGGTAACAGAATAAGAATCGCAAGTAATGTTGTAGGAAATAACCTTATAATAGCCTACTGGCATCTTCAACCTGGAGGCACAATTAATCCAAACACCGGACAATTTTATAAAAGTGGAGATATCGTTAAGGTTGGAGATATCATAGGTTACGCAGGTATAACAGGAAATGCTAACCCTTCACTACCACATTTGCACCTGACTATTATAAAGAACGGAGCTGAAATAAACCCGCAAGAGTATATCTATGGAATAATAAGTGCGACTACAACAACAATAATAACAAACTGTGGAAATTAAAAATATTTAGGTAATGAAAAATATAAGAACAGTCATCAGTAGTTTAACTGTATTGATAATTATCCTTTTAAACAGCCAGAAGTTATCGGCACAGGATGTAAATGGGATGAAACTAACAGAGACATATAACTACAATTATGTCATTAATAAATTTGGCACACCAGACAAATACTGGTGTGGGAACAGCGAATACGGCCTTGACGAAGAGTATTACTACGGTCCAAATCTTTTCAGATTTAGAGAAAATGGATTCTTCGGAGCGTTTTCTTTAAAAGACAATCGTTTTGCTGTTTTTACATTAGACATGCAAGGAGGAATTAAAGTTGGCGACCCTGTAACAAAATTTAATCAATTGGGTTTTGGTCAACTTATCTCACGAGGAAATAACCATTATGAATTTATAGGGTGCGGAGATGCCTGGTTTGATATATATCACAATAATGGTATTATTACAACAATGCTATGCCGTTTTCCAAGTTAAACTAAAAGTAAAAATGAAGTAACTGTGTCCCGGGTATACTTTATCCGGGATTATTTATAGTTTTGAGTGTAGTGGTCTAAAAAATTTGGACAGGAATTAATAAACAATTAAATTTCTGTCACTATGAAAAGATCACGAAGGAAATTCACTGCCGAGTTCAAGGCCAAGGTAGCCCTGGAGGCAATCAAGGAGCAAAAATCACTAAGTGAACTTGCTGAACAGTTTGAACTCCATCCTAATCTAATTTCCATTTGGAAGAGGGAGTTTCTTGAAAATGCATCCAATGTTTTCAGTAAGAATAACGATGATAAAAGATTCATTGCAGAAGCTGAAAAAGAAAAGGAGGAGCTTTTTAAACAAATTGGTCAATTAAAAGTAGAGAACGACTGGCTTAAAAAAAAAGTACTATAATTCCATTTGAACAACTTAAGGATATGATAGATAGAGATCATAAAGCACTAAGCATTTGTCATCAGTGTGAATTACTTGGCATTAGCAGGAGTTCTTTGTATTATACCCCTTCAGTGGCTGATTCTCTGGAATTGGAGATAATGAAAGAAATAGATTTACTATACATCCAGGATCCAACAAGAGGTACCCGGAGAATGCAGAAGGCATTAAACCCAGAACAACGATATGTGATCCTGCAAAGTATAAATACCCTTATCTATTGAGGAATCTTCAGATTACCGAAGCCAATCAGGTATGGGCCGTCGATATCTCCTACATTCCATTAAAAAAGGGATTTATGTACCTGTTCGCCATTATTGATCTGTTTAGCCGTTTTATTGTGGGTTGGAGCCTATCTAACACAATGACCGACGACTGGGTTGTAAACACTATTAATGAGGCTGTTAAAAGTCATGGAATTCCAAAAATTATCAATTCTGATCAGGGAAGCCAATTCACATCGAATGACTACATTAACTATCTTAAAAAAAACAATATCCAGATATCGATGGATGGGAAAGGCAGAGCTACAGACAACACATTCATCGAAAGATTCTTCAGAACGATTAAGCACGATAAAATATACCTGGAACTTCCTGAAAATGGAGTAGAGCTACATAAATGCTGCAGTGAATTTATTAATTTTACAACAATCACCGGGAGCATTCAAGTCTTGATTATGAACCACCGGTAAAACAATTCAATAACGCAGCTTAAAACCTGTGATTAATTTTATATATTTGTCAAAGAACGCTTTAAGTGAATAAATTAAAAAATCAACAAAAACTGTCCGAAGGGATTAGACCATCTCAAGATATCAACAAATGTAATTTTAGACTGGCATTAATTAATAATGAAATAGTTTTGAATCAGTTTACTTTAACTCAAAATCACAATTATGCTGCTATTCTACTTACACCCATATTTTTGAAAGATCATTACGAAGCACTTAATAAAGAGTTAAAAACAATCTCTGATTCTCTGAGAGAGGATGACAATCCGGTTTTGATGCTAATGAAGTTTCGGTAACAGAATAAAAATTGCAAGTTATGTTAAAGGTAATAAACTTATAGTTGCCTACTGGCATCTTCAACCGGGAGGTACAATAAATCCAAATACAGGTCAATTTTATAAAAACGGTGATCAGGTAATAGTAGGAGAAATTGTAGGCTATGCAGGAATAACAGGAAATGCTAACCCTTCAGTACCACATTTGCACCTGACTAAAGACACCTTGGCAAGGGTTGTGGCATGGGAAGAAACCAGAGAGTGTCCAATAATTCATATAAAATGAACATTAGATGCTGTAATTTTAAAAAATGAACATATATTTGCATTGTGTTCATAAAAATGAATATATTGAACGTATATGGAAATACTAAGATTTGATAGACAAAAGCCGTACAATGATTTACCATTATTGCCGCCAAATAAGGATATCGAAAACAACCCTGTTATTTTAAAACGATTAGTATCCGCATCGAGAGCTTTGGCAACTGTAAATGGAAATCTAAATCGACTACCAAATCCGCTAATGCTAATAAATACATTGGCTTTACAAGAAGCTAAAGCATCATCAGAAATTGAAAATATTTTTACAACAGAAGATGAGCTTTATAAAGCAATATCTGACACAAATAGAGAATCAAATTTAAATCCGGCAACAAAAGAGGTGTTAAAATACAGAGAAGCTCTTTGGACCGGCTATAAAGAGTTGCAGATAAATCGGAAGATTGATACTAATTTGATTAAACAAATTTTTAACCAGATAAAAGAGACGACAACAAATTATAGGCCTCCACAAGCACAAGTTGTAATAAAAAGAGGTGAGAGTGAGTTTCGTTCCGGCGAAATCATCTACACTCCTCCAAGAGGAGAAGGTTTGATTGAATCGTTATTGGATAATTTGGTCGACTATTTGAATAATGATGAAATTTATCCAATAGACCCATTATTGAAAATGTGTATAGCTCATTATCAGTTTGAAGCAATCCATCCATTTCAAGATGGGAATGGTCGAACAGGAAGGATACTGAATCTTTTATATCTATTCAGTAAAGGATTATTAAGTCAACCGGTAGTATATATGTCAAAGTTTATAATTTTAAACAAAGAGGATTATTATTTCAAATTAGGAGCAGTAACGCAACGAAATTCATGGGAATCTTGGATTGAATTTATGTTAGAGGCAACAGAAAAGAGCTCTTTACTGACTAATAGGAGGATAAATGAGATATTATCTCAGATGGATTCAACTCTTGAATATGCGAAAGGTAAGATAAAATGGTATAGCAAGGAGATAAACGAAGCAATATTCAGTCAACCATACATTAAGCCTACTTTAATTGGGAAAATTATTGGGAAAACCTCTAGGACGACATTGACGAAATATATGAATGAACTGGTAAATTATAAAATTCTTAGACCTAGTAAAGATGGTGTAGAGGTATTCTATATTAATGATGATTTAATAAGAATTTTAGAGGGGTAAGAACAACAAAGCCTAACAAGCATTAAATTATGAAAAAAATTTTAATTCTATCTATTCTATCTCTGCTGACAACTTACGGCAGATGTCAGGTATCTATGAACTCTCTTTTAAATGAGATGGTATCGAGAGAGTCTTTGGCAAAATTTCCTAATCCTGAGTTTAAGTTGCTGCAGTTTAGTAGTTATGACAGGATGAGCGTTGCTGCAGATGAGCCGGGGTGGTTTGCCAATTTCGATCTCTCAAATTTTATACGAGTAGAGAGAAGAGAGGGTAGAAGGGAGTTTGTCCTCTTTGACCATCAGGGGCCGGGCGCTATTGTAAGATTCTGGATGACTTTTGCCGGAATCCATCCCGGTGAGGGGGTAATGAGGATATATATTGATGGATCTGAGATTCCTGCTGTACAAGGTAGCCCTTTTGAGCTGATTAGTGGAGGGGCACTTGCGCCGGAGCCATTATCTTCATCTGTGCCAAAAAGTTACAGGTACGACAGACGAGGGCACAATCTTTATCTGCCAATACCTTACTCCTTAGGTTGTAAAATCACCTATGAGAGTGAGAATGTAAAAGAGAAAAATGCCGGTTTTGGAGGTGAGAATGTCTATTACAATATCAATTACAGAGAGTATCCCACCGGAACAGAGGTGGAGAGCTTTTGTGGGGAGGTGCTAAAAAAATACGAACAGTATATTGCAAGTGCAGCGCAAAAGTTGACAGGTGAGGGAGAGAGGCGAGTTTTTACTAAGAGATTAACCAACAGTAAGGTGATTGAAAAGGGGGATTCTTTCACTGAATCTCTCACCGGAGAGGGGGCAATTGGACAGATATCTTTAAGAGTAGATAATCCGGGAAGCGAAGATTTTAATTTGAATCAAGCATTAAGATCTGTAGTAATTGAGATATCATTTGATGGAATTAAAAGGGTATGGAGCCCTGTGGGTGATTTTTTTGGTACAGGGTATAAGATCTCTCCTCACACTACATTTTTTACTGAGGTTAATGAAGATGGCTCTATGACCTCAAGATGGGTTATGCCTTTTCATAAGGGGGCAGATATTACGATACGCAACCATGCCGGTTTTCCTGTAAAATTGATGTTGGAGATCTCTCCTATTGAGTGGGAGTGGAATGATAGAAGTATGCACTTTGGAGCATCCTGGAGAGAGTACAACAGGCTTGATGCCGGAGGGGTAAAGAGCAATGATGAGCTGGGAGAGGGGGCTTTTGATATTAACTATGTTACATTAAAGGGTAAAGGCATCTTTGTTGGCGACGCTCTTACTCTCTTTAACAGTGCCTACGCCTGGTGGGGAGAGGGAGATGAGAAGATATATGTAGATGGTGAGAGTTTCCCTTCACACTTTGGAACAGGAACAGAAGATTATTATGGATACGCCTGGTGCAGGCCGGAAAAATTTACAGATCACCCGTTTATCTCCCAGCCCGATGGTAGTGGTAATCTTGAGGCAGGCTATACTGTAAATCTTCGGTACCGATCTCTCGATAAAATACCATTCAATGAGAGCCTTGTCTTAGATATGGAGGTTTGGAGCTGGACAGATGCAATTCTCAACTTCTCTCCGGTCACCTTTTACTATCAGCTTCCAGATCATATCCTTTACAAAAAATACTCATCACGAGAATTTACCGACCCTACCGGAACGATGTTAACAGGAGAGGAGGGTGCTACAAAAAAGGTTGTTACCCAAAGACTGGAGTTGGTGCCGGCTTTTATAAGAGAGGGTCGGACAGAGTTTGACCAGCTCGACTTTCACTACCGGAGTGCGGGAAGAGTCTCTTTTGACAGATCTGTAGGCTTTACTACAAGTAATAAAGCGTTTGTAAACTGGAGCGGAGCCTCTGCAGATGACACACTTGTTGTTAGGTTTTATGCCGAGGAGAATTTAAAAGAGGGAGCTATCAAGATTGGCTTTGTTAAAGGGGCCAATTTTGGGAAATTCAAAATTCTACTAAATGGGAGACCTTTTGGCGATATTTTTGACGGTAGTTCAGAAACCCAATTTGTGACAGAGGTAGATTTTGGCAGGCATACACTTAATAAAGGTGAGAACCGGTTTACCTTTATAAACCTTGGACCTTCGCACTCCGGCCAAAAAAACAGTTTTGTGGGAATAGATTACATATACTTTAATATTAGACTATAAGATATGAAAATTAAAATTACCGCTATATTTCTTTCTCTCTTCTTATGTAAGAATACGACAACTGTTTTTGCGCAAACGACAGAAAATAAAAGAGTTGAACTTACAATACTTGAAAATCCTAAGCAATACAAAAAATTGTTTGATAGAGATTTTTTTGGCAAAACTCCAAATTCAATTACATACAAAGAGAGTATGTACAAAGCTGTCATACCGGATTTAAAGGACACGTTAAATTATTCATTTTCTGAAATCTGGTATGAAAGAGAGTTCATTGATAAGTTGAATGAAACAGGTGGAGTAGATATATCTTTTAATCTTTATGATAGCGGCAAACACTTAAAAGGCAATAATTTTATATTCTACAACAGTGCAGATTTAAAACTCGATTCAAAAACCGATTTTATTGTTAACTGGCACAATAAGTTCAACAGAAAGAGTAAAACATATGAGTATGAGGGCACCGAAGTTCATGTTTATCTGATTAACGACACTATATATACTTATAATAATTCCGATCCTTGTGGAGGGACTACTCCGGAGGGAAACAGTTTCAGGTTTTCCGGCAGTGAGATTGAGAGTGTAACAGGAAGAAGTCGAGGTGTTTTTAGTATTAACCAGATTTTTTATAATAACGAGAGAGAGGCTTGGCTTGAGGATCTATATTATCTAGAGACTCCGTGGAATAACTGTTTTATAGACAGTATGACATATAAGCTGCCTGTATTTAAAGATGTTACAATAAGCAAGGATACTTTCCACAAAATTAAAGAGAAGGCAGTTGGAGTTCAAAAGTACTTTTTGATTGAAAAGAGAGACTCTGTTATTGCCTCTTATCGTACTCATGGAGAGGGTGCTGTAAATAGCATGAAATCTGTATATGAATCTCTCGAAAAACGTCTAAACCCAAATTTCGATGATGCTCGTACACCAAATGAACTTTACCTGCTTATAGACTTTCAATACTTTGTAAATGAATTTACTATAAAATACAATGACGGATCATTCAAGAGATTTGTTCATTTTGCCGACTACATAATCTCTGTACTTTAATTAAGCTTAAAAAAATCTGTGTCAGCAAAGAAAATCATTGACTGACACAGATTATAGCTAATATTTACAAGAAGAGGCGAAAATTACTTTCTTCCGTAAACGGCTAAATCGCCAAGCTCCTCTTCTATACGAAGGAGTTGGTTGTATTTTGCCATACGATCTGAGCGGCTTAGAGAACCGGTTTTGATCTGGCCTGAGTTGGTGGCAACTGCTATGTCGGCAATTGTTGAGTCTTCGGTTTCGCCTGAGCGGTGTGATGTTACAGAGGTGAATTTGTTGCGGTGTGCAAGTTCAATAGCGTTAAGGGTCTCTGTTAGTGTACCAATCTGGTTAACTTTAATTAGGATAGAGTTTGTGCAGCCAAGATCGATTCCTTTTTTGAGGAACTGAACGTTGGTTACAAATAGATCGTCTCCAACAAGTTGAATTTTTGAGCCTAAAACATCGGTAAGAAGTTTCCATCCATCCCAGTCCTGCTCATCCATACCATCTTCGATAGAGTCGATAGGGTACTTCTCTGTAAGTGATTTAAGGAACTCTACCTGAGCAGCTGCATCTCTCTTTGCACCGTTAGGGCCTTCAAATTTAGAGTAGTCATAGATTCCATCTTTGTAGAACTCGCTGGCTGCACAGTCAAGAGCTATGGTAATATCTTTGCCAGGCTCATATCCTGCCTTTTTAATTGCTGCAATGATTGAATCTAGAGCATCTTCGGTTCCGTTAAGAGCAGGAGCAAACCCACCTTCGTCACCTACTGCTGTGCTTAGACCTCTGTCATGAAATATCTTCTTTAGATTGTGGAACACCTCTGCTCCCATTCTTAACGCCTCTTTGAAGCTTGGTGCTCCAATAGGGCGAATCATAAACTCCTGGAAAGCGATAGGAGCATCGGAGTGAGAGCCACCGTTTATGATATTCATCATAGGCACAGGAAGAGTTACGGCGTTTGTTCCTCCGATATATCTGTATAGAGGAATTTGCAGATAATTTGCTGCTGCACGAGCAACAGCCAGAGATACTCCCAAAATAGCATTAGCACCTAATTTAGATTTGGTTGGGGTTCCATCCAGTTCTATAAGGAACTTATCTATCTGTGCCTGGTTTAGGGCGCTCATTCCCATAATGGCAGGTGCAATAATCTCGTTTACGTTTTTAACGGCGTTTTGTACACCTTTGCCAAGATAACGCGATTTGTCGCCATCTCTAAGCTCGATTGCTTCATTTATGCCTGTAGATGCTCCTGAAGGAACAGCAGCTCTTCCAAATGCACCTGAGAGCAGGTGAACATCTACTTCGATTGTTGGATTTCCTCTTGAATCCAAAATTTCACGGGCGTGTACATTACAAATTTCCATAATAATACTAATGTTTAAATTATATAAATAACCTCTTTTCTTTTTTTTGCTTTAATACAAATAGATTACAATCATTAATCTCTAAGCATATACTCTACAGTGCTAACTACTCTGATTGTTTTGATATGAGGAGTATTTGCATCTCTGTCTGTTATAGTAAATTGACCTTGACTTGCTCTTTTTATCTTCCCCAACTTGCTTTTAGAGTCAATAGCAAATTTTTCTGCAGAAGCTCTTGCATTTTTGGTTGCCTCTTCTATCATCTCGGGTTTAATATCGTTAAGAAGCGTATATAAAAACTGAGTCTGATACTGATAGTCTCCCGCCAGTAGAGCAACTCCTTTTTGAAGCAACTCTGATTGACTGGAAATTACATCCATCACCAAATCTACCTTTTCCGATGTAACGGTTATAATGCTTGTAATGTTGTATCTGTAGGTAGATGGTTGGCTCTGATACCTCTCTGCGCTCATATCAATAATTTGTGGTGCCGAGATAGTAATTTCGCTATTATCCAGCCCTTTGCTCTTAAGATACTCTATTATTACCTCATTTTTGGTATTTATAGCCCTATAGATGGTCTGGAGGTCGTTTCCAATCTCTTTGTATACCACCGGCCATATGATTTTATTTGCTTTTACCTCAACTTCGGCAAGCCCTTTAACACTAACAACTCTATCATACGATTTGAGTGAAACAACAGCACTTTTTATAAAAATGCCCAGAACAATTAGACCTACCATTATAAAGAAGCCGTTAAAGACTCTTTTTTCAGAAATTATACTTCCCATAATTTTAGTTAAATTTGTAAGCTTTAATTAGTCTTATCACGTTAGCAAATATCAAGCCATGAAAAAATCTACCTCAGCGTTATTAGCACTATTACTAACATTTTGTTTGCCAATAATTTCCATGGCTCAAAATGCACCGGAAACGAAAATTGTAAGAGGCAAGGCCGATACTGTTTTTGCCGGTATACATTATATTACAGGCACTACAGAGAGGGGCTCTACGGTCTTTATCAATAATCTTCCTGTCAAACTCTACTCTACCGGCTCTTTTGGTGCCCAAATCGAGCTTACAGAGGGTAACAATCTTGTTGAGTTAAGAGTTGTAAAAGGATCGGATGTTTACACCGAAAACTTTAACGTCTTCTTTAAAAAGCCGATATCGGCAGTCTCTCAAGATTTGTCAGGGGAGTATCCAAATTTGGTTGTTAAAACAAAGAGCGGAGCATACCTGAACTATGGAGCCGGAGAAGATCGCCTTGGCGGTGCAAAGATAAATTTTTTAGCCGAAGGAATCAAACTTGAGGTTTTAGATTCAATCAATAATCTTTATAAGGTTAAGCTCTCGTCGGGCAGGTACTCATATATACCTAAGAATTTTACTGAAAGATTAATACCTGGGACAAATCCGGCTAAATCACTTACGGGATCGTGGAGCGTTGTAAACTCGGGTATGGAGGATAAAATAAGAGTATCTTTACAGCAGAGATTACCCTACACAATTTACAGGGAGATTGAGCCGAACAGAATTGTAATTGATATTCATGGAGCAGAGTGCAACTCCAACTGGATAACTCAATATTTAGATCTTAAAGCAGTTGATTATGTCCATTTTAATCAAACAGCATCCGATGTATTTACTGTGATTATAAAGCTTAAAGATAGATTTAACTGGGGTTATACAGTTGACTATTCCGGTACCACTTTAGACATTAACATAAAACATGCTCCTCAATCATTGGGTTTGTCTAAGAGGGCTCTGTTGAAGGGTTTAGTAATTGGAGTTGATGCAGGCCACGGAGGAACCGCCAATGGGGCAGTAAGCACATCGGGGATCAAAGAGAAAGATCTTAATCTGGCTATGGCTTACATGCTAAAAAGTGAGTTGGAGAAAAGAGGGGCTACAGTTGTAATGAGCCGTAGCGAAGACATAGATGTGACTATGCAGGAGAGGATAGACATTTTCAAAAAAGGGGCAGTTAATTTGGTTGTGTCAATTCACTGCAATGCCGGCGGTAATCCACTTAAACCAATGGGCACAAGTACCTATTACAGGCATATAGACCACAGACCTATAGCAGTAAATGTACTTAAAAGGTTGCTCGAGATGAATGTTAATAATTTTGGACTGATAGGTAATTTTAACTTTGCTCTCAATGCCCCAACAGAGTTCCCTTCGGTATTGGTAGAAACTATGTTTATGAGCTCTCTGCCCGACGAAGAGCAGATAGCCAACCAGGCCTTTCAGAGAGAGATGATGATAAAGGTAGTTAAGGGGCTGGAAGATTTTATAAAGGAGATAACAACAGGAAAATAGATGGATTTCAAACTCTCTTCTACATTCAAACCTACGGGAGATCAACCCGAAGCCATAGATGGGCTGGTTAATCATATTAACGGAGGTGTAAATGCTGTCACACTGTTGGGGGTTACCGGTTCGGGCAAAACCTTTACCATGGCTAATGTAATTGAGAGACTTCAAAGGCCTGCTCTAATATTGAGCCATAATAAAACTCTTGCAGCACAGCTTTATGGAGAGTTTAAAGCTTTTTTCCCCGATAATGCGGTTGAATATTTTGTATCCTATTACGACTACTACCAGCCCGAAGCATATCTGCCGGTTACTGATACTTATATAGAGAAGGATTTAAGTATTAATGACGAGATAGAGAAGCTAAGACTTTCGGCATCAAGCGCACTTTTATCGGGGAGAAGAGATG
The DNA here is from genome assembly GCA_964469965.1 of uncultured Muribaculaceae bacterium. Classification (GTDB taxonomy): domain Bacteria; phylum Bacteroidota; class Bacteroidia; order Bacteroidales; family UBA932; genus Bact-08. The sequence goes on from CAYYAM010000006.1 coordinate 55,195, forward strand.
TGATAGTTGTCTCCAGCGTCTCTTGCCTTTACGGAATAGGAAATCCCGAAGATTTTCACGCCAATACCATAAAGATTAAGCGAGGAGCTACGCTAGCCCGAAGCCGTCTACTCTACTCTCTTGTAGACAGTCTCTATTCAAGAAACGAGAATGAGTTCAAGAGAGGAGTTTTTAGAGTAAAGGGAGACACTGTTGATATATATCCTGCATATACAGATCATGCTGTAAGGGTGATATTTTTTGGTGATACAGTGGAGGAGATTGAACTGTTTCACCCTCTAACCGGAGCTCATATTCAGGATATGGAGGAGGTTCCTGTGTACCCGGCTAATATTTTTGTGACAACAAAAGAGAGAACCAAAAAGGGGGTATCAATGATTCAGGACGATCTCTTAAAACAGTGTTCATACCTGTATGATATTGGAAAATATATGGAGTCTAAAAGACTTAAACAAAGGGTGGAGTACGATTTGGAGATGATAAAAGAGCTTGGATACTGTTCGGGGATAGAGAACTATTCAAGGTATTTTGACGGCAGAGAGCCGGGAATGCGCCCATTTTGCCTTATAGACTATTTTCAAGATGATTTTCTTACTTTCATAGATGAGAGCCATGTGACAATACCTCAAGTTAAGGCAATGTATGGAGGAGACAGATCTAGAAAAGAGACCCTTATTGAGTATGGATTCCGACTTCCTGCAGCCGCAGATAATAGGCCATTGAAATTTGAAGAGTTTGAATCTCTCATTGGTCAAAGAGTTTTTGTGAGCGCCACCCCTGCCGACTATGAGTTGATGGCATCTGAGGGTTTGATAGTAGAACAGGTGGTGAGGCCAACCGGACTATTAGATCCTCCGATAGAGGTTAGACCAACAAAAAATCAGATAGACAATCTTTTAGAGGAGATTAGAGAGAGGGCCGAGAGAGATGAGAGGGTATTGGTTACTACTCTTACTAAGAGGATGGCAGAGGAGTTAGATAAGTTTTTAACATCTGTGAATATAAGATGTCGCTATATTCACTCCGATGTTGATACTCTAGAGAGAGTTGAAATTTTGGAAGATTTTCAAGCGGGGAGATTTGATGTATTAATTGGAGTAAACCTTCTTAGGGAGGGGCTGGATCTTCCGCAGGTCTCTCTTGTTGCCATTTTGGATGCCGATAAAGAGGGATTTCTAAGAAGCGCCAGGGCTCTTACGCAAACAGCAGGGAGAGCAGCCAGGAACGTTGACGGAAAAGTTATTATGTACGCCGATACTGTTACGGAGTCGATGAGGATAACAATAGATGAAACCGAGAGACGGAGGAAGAAGCAGCAGGAGTATAATAGTGCTCATAACATTATTCCAAGGCAGATTGTTAAACAGGTGAGGAATGTATTGGGAAGAGTGAAAGAGTATGAGTCAGAAAAAGAGGAGCAGAATCCACTTTTGTCAGATCCTGTAATGGCACTCTTTAAGCCCGATCAAATTAAAATTGCTATTGAGGCGGCTAAGGGTCAAATGGAGGCAGCGGCAGCCGATCTGGATTTTATGAGGGCAGCCCGATTTAGAGATGAGATGATTGCACTTAGAAAGCTGCTTGAGCAGAGTTCAAAAAGAAAATAGTAGTTATGCTTACGCAAAAAATGCAAAAATTTCTCGACTCCCTTGGAGTTGAAGAGAGAAAATGGATAAAGGAGTCGGAGCAGTTGGCAGAGAGTGTTCTAGACGGAGTAAAGAGGAGTGATGGAACGCCTTTCTTTAACCATGTAACGGCTGTGGCTACAATTGTTGCTACTGAGTTGGGACTACTACCCGATTCTGTGGCTGCAGTTTTTCTGCATGAAGCATCGCGATTAAATAACTCTTTACTCGAGATTAACAGACGGTCATACCCAGAAGAGATAATCTCTATGGCCGCCAGTCTTAACAGAATATCGGAGATTAAGCCAAAAGATACAGGTTTACAGGCCGATAATTATAGAAAGCTTATAGTAAGCTACTCCAGAGACCCAAGAGTGACACTGATAAAGCTTGCAGACAGGTTAGAGATAATGAGGAGTCTGGATTCGTTCCCAAAGGCAAAACAGTTAAAGAAGGCAACTGAGACCCTGCTTCTCTACGCTCCTCTTGCTCACCAACTTGGCCTGTATAATATAAAAAGTGAAATGGAGGACCTCTCTTTCAGGTATACCGACCCCGAAAACTACAGACTTATAGCAAACAAGCTGAAAGCAGGAGAGCAGGAGCGAAAGAGACTCACAGATCTGTTTGTGAAACCTATTGAACAGGGACTTAAAAAAGCTCATATAAAGTATACTCTTAAAAGCAGAACAAAAACGGCATACTCTATCTATAAAAAGATGCAAAATCAACAGATACCATATGAATCTGTTGCCGATTTATTTGCAATAAGAATAATTGTAGAGACTCCTCAGGAGAGAGAAAAAGAGCTCTGTTGGAAAGTGTACTCTATTGTAACAGAAAATTATGAACCCGATACTAAGAGATTGAGAGATTGGATAACCGTGCCAAAAGATAATGGTTACGAGTCACTTCACACAACAGTAAAAAGCAGAGAGGGTCACGTAATTGAGGTACAGATAAGAACTACCAGAATGGACGATATAGCCGAAAACGGTTTTGCAGCGCACTGGCAGTATAAAGGGGTGAAGAGAGAGGAGGGTCTCTCTGCATGGCTCGGAGGGGTTAAGAGTCTTTTGGAGAGTGGTAGTTTAAAGGATCAGGCAAGCGAGGTGACTCTATCTCTTGATGAAATATTTGTTTTCACTCCCGATGGCGACTTAAGAAGATTGGCTGCAGGTTCGAGTGTACTTGACTTTGCTTTTGATATACATACAAATCTTGGTGTCAAATGTTCAGGTGCAAAAGTTAATGGTAAAACCTGTTCGATAAGAGAGAGACTTAAGACCGGCGATGTGGTGGAAATTATGAGCAGCAAAAATCAAAAACCATCACGAGATTGGCTTAACTACGTTGTTTCGTCTAAGGCAAGAGCAAAAATAAAACAGAGATTAAAAGAGGAGGAGGGCAAAAGGGCACTTGAGGGGAGAGAGTTACTGGAGAGGAGGATATCTAACTGGAAAATCTCTTACAACGACGATATTATTGTTTACTTAATAAGACACTACAAACTAAAAACTGCTGCCGAACTTTACACTGCTCTGGCAAATGAAGAGATAGAGATATCTGAAGTAAAGCAGATACTTGTCCAAAGAGAGAGTGAGCCCGCCCCAGACAGAGAGAGCCAACCAACTGTTGTTACAAGACAGATTAAAGAGCAGACGGCACAATCGGATTATCTTATTATAGATGAGAAGGTTAATAATGTGGGGTTTAAACTATCTAAGTGCTGTAACCCAATAATGGGAGATGAGGTTTTTGGTTTTGTAACTATTAAGGAGGGGATAAAAATACACAGAATGAGTTGTCCGAATGCCTCGAGATTGATAGAGAACTACCCGTACAGAGTTCAGAAAGTAAAGTGGAGAGAGGGTGCATCTGGCCACAGTTTTCAGGCAACTTTAAGAATAAGCGGGTACGGAGAGGCAGTAGCCGCACAACAGATAATGGAGATAGTTGCAATGCTAAGTATATCTATGAGGCACTTCTCGATATCCGATCAAAAGGGACGTCTTGAAGCTAGGTTGCAGGTTGCAGTCTCCAATAATCAACAGTTAGATAAACTCATTTTTAATATTAAAAAACTCAAAGGAGTAAAATCTGTAAATAGAATTTCCAATGTCTGAATCTATTATAATTAAAGGGGCAAGAGTAAATAATCTGAAAAATATAAACCTGGAGATTCCAAGAGATAAACTGGTGGTAATCACAGGTATTTCGGGCTCCGGAAAGTCGAGTCTTGCTTTTGACACCCTTTTTGCCGAGGGTCAGAGACGATTTGTAGAGAGTCTATCCTCTTTCGCTCGTCAGTTTTTAGGCAGGATGAGTAAACCAGATGTAGACGAGATCTCGGGTATCCCTCCGGCTATTGCAATAGAGCAGAAGGTTAATACAAGAAATCCCAGATCAACTGTTGGAAGCAGTACTGAGATATATGAGTATCTTAGACTGCTATACACCAAAATAGGTAAAACATACTCCCCAATCAGCGGAGAGGAGGTAAAGAGAGATACGCCTGCCGACATTGCAGAGTATGTAAATAGTTTAGATAAAGACGACATTGTTTATATTTTGGCACCGATAGGGTGGGAGAGATCAGATGCTAGAGTAGAGAAGCTTATCAATCTAAAAGAGGATGGTTTTACCAGAGTATGGCATAGAGGCAGAATTATAAAAATTGAGTCTTTGCTAAATGGAGAAGAGAGTATAGAGGACTCTCTCTATCTCTTGGTAGACAGAGTCATAAATGATAAGAGTGAGGAGAGTGAAAGCAGACTGTTCGACTCTTTACAGACAGCATTCTCTGTAAAGATGGGAGAGGGATCTCAAAGAGATTCTCTATATATTACAACCGAGAGCAAAAGACCAGACTACCAATTGAAGGGGTTCTCATCACTTTTTGAAAGAGACGGAATTATGTTTGAAGAGCCCTCGGAGTGGCTTTTTAATTACAACAACCCATTGGGAGCTTGCCCGGAGTGTTCGGGATATGGAAAGGTAGTTGGGATAGATGAGAGCTTAGTAATTCCCGATCCCTCTTTAAGTATGTATCAAGAGGCGGTTGCTTGTTGGAGGGGAGAGACAATGAAGGCGTTTTACAATGAGTTTATAGAGTCGGCTTATAAATTCGACTTTCCGGTTCATAAACCCTACAAAGAGCTCTCCAGAGAGCAGCGACAGCTCGTTTGGAGTGGTAATACCCACTTTACGGGTTTAAATGATTTTTTTAAGATGATTGAATCGAATAAATATAAGATTCAGTATCGTTATATGTTATCGAGGTACTCGGGTAAAACAACCTGTTCTCTTTGCGAAGGCAAGAGACTGAGAAGAGAGGCACTATATGTAAAGGTAGGCAAAAAAGATATAATTGAACTTTTGGAGATGAGTATATGGGAGCTGTCTCAATTCATAAATTCGCTTGAACTCAACAATTATGAGAGTAAGATTGCCAATAGAATATTAAAAGAGGTTAAAAGCAGAGTAGAGTGCATGGTGTGGGTAGGTCTTCCATACTTAACCTGCATACGGCCATCCAACACTCTTAGCGGAGGGGAGAGCCAAAGAATAAACCTTGTAAGCTCTATAGGGAGTAGTCTGGTTGGCTCTCTCTATATTTTAGACGAACCAAGCATTGGATTACATCCAAGAGACACATCACAATTGATAGGGGTACTTAAAAGGTTGCGAGATTTGGGAAACAGCGTACTGATTGTAGAGCATGACGAGGAGATTATGAGAGAGTCCGACCTTATTATAGATGTTGGTCCATTGGCAGGAGTTCATGGAGGTGAAATTGTGTTTTGTGGTGGTGCAGACGAAAAAAGGAGAGACCTGATAGAAAATAGTCTCACTCTTAGATATCTGAATAAAATCGATAAAATAACCACCCCCGGCAAAAGACGTGACTGGAGCTACAGTATTGATATTAAAGGTGCTTACGAAAACAACCTCAAGGAGATAGATGTAAAGTTTCCTTTGAAGGTTTTAACAGCAGTGACGGGAGTGAGCGGGTCGGGTAAGTCTACCCTTGTAAAAGACATTTTTTATCCTGCATTGAACAGAAAAATTAACCAGTTTGGAGATAAACCGGGTCACCATAAAGATTTGACGGGCGATATTTCTAAAGTTAAACATGTAGAATATATAGATCAAAACCCAATAGGAAAATCATCCAGATCTAATCCCGCAACATATCTTAAAGTTTATGACGAGATAAGAAGACTCTTCTCTGAACAACCATATGCAAAGGCAAATAATTATGGCCATTCGCACTTCTCCTTTAATATAGAGGGAGGCAGATGCCCGGATTGCCAGGGAGATGGTGTTATCAAGATTGAGATGCAGTTTATGGCCGATGTTCAGATGGTGTGTGAATCCTGTGGTGGAAAAAGGTTTAAACAAGACATACTTGAGGTTCGATATAAGGGAAAGAACATAAATGATGTCCTCAACATGAGTGTAGAGGAGGCAATTTTATTCTTCTCTTCGCAAAAGGAGTCTACTTCAAAAAGGGTGGCAGAGAAGCTAAAACCACTTATGGATGTTGGTCTCTCCTATGTGCAACTGGGGCAGAGCAGTAGCACATTATCGGGCGGAGAGAGCCAAAGAGTAAAGCTTGCATCATTTCTAGGAAAGGAGCATGGAAACGACTCAATAATGTTTATTTTTGATGAGCCCACTACAGGGTTACATTTCCATGATATAGACAAGCTAATGAATGCATTCAACGAGCTTATCTCAAGAGGACATACAATAGTTGTTGTAGAGCACAACATGGAGGTTGTAAAATGTGCCGATTGGGTTATAGACCTTGGACCAGAAGGGGGGGATAATGGAGGCTATCTGCTTTTTGAGGGCACTCCGGAAAAGCTGATCAATTGTCAAAGCAGTTACACAGCAAAAGCCCTTGCCCCTTATTTGTAAAATCGGGAGAGATGGTCGGCAAGGTAGAATATGAGCCTAATTCTCGAAATAAAGACAGGATAGTTAATAAAATAGTGGTCATCTGTGGGTTTGTATGTGTGCATATGTATTCCTGAGGTGAACATAACAGACGGAATACCTTTTTTAATCATATTGTGTTGGTCTGAGGTTTTGAGAAATATATCGTAAAAAGGTTGACTCCCGTAGAATGTA
>CAYYAM010000006.1:62058-81560 GCA_964469965.1 uncultured Muribaculaceae bacterium
TTGGTCTGAGGTTTTGAGAAATATATCGTAAAAAGGTTGACTCCCGTAGAATGTATGATCTATCTCGAGATTTACATTAAAAAATTTGTTAACCAAATCTGCCCTTCTTTTTATCTCAGCACGGATAGATGGCGAAGCCACGTAAAGCAGATAGTCCTCTCTCTCTTGTGGCGGAGCAAATGTGCAACCAATCTGGTCTAAATTAATAGCATAAGATATTTTCGAAGGATTTATAGGCAGAGTTTTCATAAAGTACTCAGAACCGGCCATGTTGATCTCTTTTGCGTCGAAAAGAGCAAAAATTATATTTTTCTTTGGTCCGCTTCTATCTAATCTCATCTTATAGAACATATCTGCAACTGTTAAAAGAGCGGTCACACCCGATGCATTATCGTCGGCACCATTATAAATTCTACCCCCTATTATTCCAAGGTGGTCGTAATGCGCAGATATAAGAATATATTCATCGGTGTAGTAGAGAGATGGAATAACACCTATTATGTTTCTGCCATTGATTATTGAGTCTTTAGAAAAATAGCCGCTTCTTTCTGGCGGTAGCTCAACCCTAAAGCTTTGAGTATAGTTGCTGCTGTAAAAAGGAATCATAGCCATCTCGGCAAACCGTTGTCTAATAAACGACTGTACTATCATACTTCCCGGTGTACCGGTATGACGCCCCTTAGTAAGATCGTCTGATATAAAAGAGAGTGTGCTTTTTATTCTGCAAGTGTCTATTTCGAGAGTGTACTTACCCAGATCTGCAGATTGTGCCGATGTTTCAGTAAAGGGCGCCAGTGAAAAAAGTAAAGAGAGTACTACCAGTAAATGCATTTATAATTTTTTATATTTGTCAAAAATAATTGTTTTACTTCCAATTATGCAAACGAAAAAGAGAACTACAAAAAGAAAAGGGGTTAAAAATTTGAAAAATAGGATTATAAAGATTCTTAAAGTTATTTTTATTTACATACCGCTTTTTTTTGTTCTTCTGTCTCTTACATCTACTTTGCTGTATAAATGGATTCCTGTATGGGTCACGCCACTGATGGTGCAGAGAAGTATTGAAAATATTGGAAATAAAGATTTTAAAACACATAAAAAGTGGGTTGCATTAGAGAAGATTTCTCCCAATATGGTAATGGCAGTTATTGCATCTGAAGACAATCGATTTATGGAGCACAAAGGGTTCGACTGGATTGAGATAGATAAGGCAGTAGAGGCCGGGAGAAGCGGAAAGAGATTAAGGGGAGCCAGTACAATATCGCAGCAGACTGCAAAAAACGTCTTTTTGCTCCCATCCCGATCTTGGGTAAGAAAAGGTTTAGAGGTATGGTTTACACTTTTGATTGAGAATATTTGGGGGAAAAGAAGAATAATGGAGGTCTACCTGAATGTTGCGGAGATGGGAAGAGGTGTCTACGGAGCCGAAGCGGCAGCTTCAGAGATTTTTGGCAAAACGGCACAAAAATTGACTGTGAGGGAGAGTGCCTTGATTGCCGCTACATTGCCTAATCCTCTCAAAAGGAGGGCAGATCGTCCATCGGCGTACATCAGCGCCAGAGCATCTGCCATAACAGACTTGATGTGGAAGGTGCCTAAGCCGGATTGGTTAAATAAGTGATATAAATTCTATTTTATGCAGAGAAGAGATATTAAAAAAGTTCTGTTAACGTTGATGCTTGTACTAGGTACCTACCTTCAAGGAGTTTCACAATACGATAAACAGCAGTTCTTTCTAAGGGGAAGACAGGCGCTCATCGAGGGGAAGTATTCACAGGCGATAGAGCACTTTAACATTCTTACACAACTTGATACAACTCTGCATGAGGCCTATTTTTTTAGAGGTATCGCCAAGTACAATCTTGGCGATTTCTATGGTGCGCAAATGGATTTTGACAGGACAATAGAGTTAAATCCAATATACACACCTGCCTACCACTACAGAGCTATAACATTGAGCAGAATCGGTAAATACGATATGGCTCTGAGAGATCTGGAAGAGGCAGTAGATTTAAGGCCAGGGTATATAGGGCTCTATTTCAGCCGCGGTGTAACCTATTTTCTATCTCAACAGTTTGAAAAAGCTGTAGAAGATTTTAACAGATTTCTGAGAAGAGAGCCAAAGGTTGCCGATGCATATCTGAACAGAGGAGCAAGCTATCTGTTCCTTGGCGACACTCTAAGAGCAATTGATGATTATAATACTGCAATAAATTTAAATAGGTTTGAACCCGAAGGGTATGTGAGAAGAGCCAGAATCTTTATGATGCAGAGTGAGAACGAGAAGGCCCTTGAAGATTTGAATGCTGCTATTAAACTGGATAGTACCAATACATTTGCACTATTTCACAGGGCGTTGGTGAGATATGATATTAAAGAGATTATGGGTGCCCTGCAAGATTTGGAGAGGGTGCTGGAGCTCGACCCGGGTAACGCCCTCACTCTTTATAATCGCGCATTGATAAGATCTCAGATTGGTGACTATAATAACGCGATAGATGACTACGACAGAGTAATTGCAATAAACCCGAATAATGTGCTTGCTTACTATAACCGCGCGTCGGTTTTTGTTCAATTAGGGCGTTTTAGAGATGCAATGGACGATTACTCTCAGGCCATTAACCTCTACCCCGATTTTGCAAATGCATATATGAACAGATCATATGTAAAAAATCAATTAGGGCAGTTTACATCTGCCAGGAGCGACTATGAGATTGCTCAAAAGAAGGTGCGAGAGTATAGAGCAATGAGGTCTGACAGCTCTGTATCTGCTTTTGCAGACACAACCAGAAAGTACGACAGACTTCTTGCACTGGATGCTGATTTTGCCAAGCGTGATTTTAACAATGAACTGCTTCAACACAGAGATGTAGATATTAGACTTAAACCTCTGTTTAAATTCAGACCGGTTGAGAGCAGGAGAGATTTTATTGCTCTGGATAAGAGATACGACAACAATCAGATGAGGGAGTTCATTGCCTCTTTGCCGGTAGAGACTGAGCTTAAATCTTCTCATAGCGGAGTTTCGGCCGATATTCAAAAGAGATACAGCATAGTTGCAGATAGCGCATACAGAGCATCTGTAAACCATAGGAATATATTTGCTAAAGCACTGATAGAGGCAGGAAACAAACAGTTTAATAATGCTTTAGAGTTGTATAACAGAGCAATAGAGCTCGAGCCTGAAAACACCTTCTACTACATAAACAGAGGTGCTCTGCAATCTGAGATGATAGATTTTATATCATCTATAGAGAGTAACGTACAGGTGCTTACCCTAGATAATTCAGGAGCTACCAGGGCTAAAGTGCGTGAGAGCACAATGAGAACTTACGATTATACTGCTGCAATTCACGACATGAAAAAAGCTGCATCTCTAAAACCCGACATGCCATACATCTTCTATAATCTTGGTAACCTCTACTGCCTCTCCAACGATCTTCCCGAAGCTATTTTACAATATTCAAAAGCAATAGAGCTATTCCCTTTTTTAGGAGAGGCATATTACAACAGGGGCTTAGTGCAAATCTATCTTCAAGACAGAGAGAAAGGTTGTCTGGATATGAGCAAGGCCGGAGAGTTGGGGATACCCGAGGCCTACAGCGTTATCAAAAAATATTGCTCAAAGGAAGATAGATAGATAGAGTCTACCTGCTCTTCTTGGAATCTCTAAGGCGCGATGTAGAGCGAACCATTGCCTCGTCTCTGGCAATATATTTTATTGCCATCATAGAGAGTATGGCCGACACAGCAGGAAAAACCACAGTTGTAGTTAGGTAGGTGCTATCTTGCGCAGAGAGGTACAGCCACAGAATCCATCCTTGCAGAGCAATCAGTATAACGGTGTTGAATACATTGAGTCTTATTTGCAGAACTCTTTTCCTGTACATAAAAATAGAGACAAAGGAGACAGAGAAACTTACGATTATCATAATTAGCACCGGTGTTACGTTAGCCATAACAGAGAAAAAGAGAGAAAAGGTTAGAGCAGATGCAGCTAATAGGAAAAGTGTCTGGATTCGTTGTATCATAAGTGGTTTGATTTTTGTGCAAAAGTATAAAACAATTGGCTATTTTTGTAATTTAAAGATATAATATATGAATCCAATAGCATCTTCGGAGTTGATTATAAACACAGACGGATCAATCTTCCACCTTCATCTTAAACCGGAAGAACTTGCAGATACTGTTGTTCTTGTTGGTGATCCCGGCAGAGTTGAAACTGTTGCATCTTTTTTTGAGAAAAGAGAGTTTATGCGCTCATCAAGAGAGTTTGTGAGCGTAACCGGGCTCTATAAAGGAAAGAGAATCACTGCCCTCTCAACGGGTATTGGAACAGATAACATAGATATTGTAATCAATGAGCTAGACGCTCTGGCCAATATAGATTTTGAAACCAGAAAGGTAAAGGATAGACACAGAAGATTGAAAATACTCAGGATTGGAACATCAGGAGCAATTCAACCCGATATTCCTTTAGGATCATTCGTTTTATCTCATATATCTGTGGGTTGCGACGGTTTACTCAACTGGTACGAAGGGAGAGAAAAAGTTACCCACCCTGCAATGGAGAGTGCATTTAAAGACCACTGCAGATGGTTGCCATCTTTACCATCTCCATATTTTGCGGCAGCATCTCCTCTATTGATTGATTCGCTAAAGGATTTTACCATTAAAGGTGTCACTATTTCTGCATCCGGATTTTATGCTCCTCAGGGCAGGGTGCTAAGATTAGGTTTGGCTCTTCCCGATATGGTAGAGAGATTTGAGTCTTTCAGGTTCGAAGACGAGAGAATTACTAACTTCGAGATGGAGGGATCTGCAATTGCAGGTCTTTGCGGCCTGTTGGGACATGATGCCGCTACAGTGTGCTGTATTATTGCAAACAGACATCTTCATGAGAGTCAGCCAGACTACAAACCGATGGTAAAAAAGCTAATTGAGATGTCACTGGATAGATTATGAGAGCAGATACAGAGTTGATTTCGTTAATATCGCTGATAGACGATCCCGATATGGTTGTTAGGGATGCTGTGAGGGCAAGACTTGTAGAAAGGGGAGAGGAGGCGCTAGACAGCGTTGAGAGGTTTTGGCTTGAAAGATTGGATGATTCAGATGAAAGGGAGAGGTATCAGACTATTTTAGACGGAATAAAAGCTCAGATATCTATTAATAAACTGGAGGAGCTTTTAAAAAGCCCCCAACCTCTGCTGGAGAGAGGTCTATTTTTAATCAGTAAAATTGTAGATCCATCTTCCGATGAGACACTATACAACCACACTTTGGAAGAGCTTTCAGATGAGATTAACATAGAGCTCTCCGGAGAGAAGACACCTGTAGAGAGCGTTAAGATTTTTAATTACATATTTTACAGAAGATTTAGATTTAAGCACACCGATACTAGAATGCACGACCCGTACAGTGCATTGATAGACAGGGTTTTGCTTTCTAGGGCAGGTAATCCTGTCACAGTATCTCTTGCCTACTTTTTACTCTCCAGGTCTGCCGGACTGCCTGTATATCCACTATCTTTTCCGGGAGGATTTGTGCCTGTATATGTAGATAATCAGGGTAAGATTCTTTTCTATTTGAATATTTTTAAGCAGGGATCTATTTTTTTAGAAGATACCCTTGTTCAGTTTTTTAAGGACCTAGGAATGGATTACGACCCACAGACCATGAAGATAGACGAAGAGAGGGCACTAATCTCTATGTACTCTCAAATGCTTGGTTTTGTATATAATACAGGAGATCGACCGGATATTTCAGAAAGATTGGAGAGGGTGGCTGCTCTATTGGGTCATAAAGGTTTCTTATGAGAAAACCCCTATAATCAAAACGATTACAGAGGTCGAAGTTAAGCAATAGGTTAAGTAATGACTAACAGTACACAAATATAATAATATTTTTTAATTATTGAACACAATTATATTTATAGCTAAATCTTTATGGAGGAGATCTCATGGTAAAGGGAGACTCTCGAGCGGAAGTTCTGCAATAGCAACCATATCTGTAGCCATAAGTATGATTGTAATGATACTGGCTCTATCAATTACAGACGGGTTTAAAAAAGAGGTAAAGGAGAAAGCTTCGGGATTTTCGGGAGAGATATTAATACACAGTCCGGGCGTTGAAATTACAACCAGCCAGTATCCTATCAATGCTGCTCCGGGCTTTATTGATGAGCTGCTCTCTTTAAAAGAGGTTGAGTCATCTTCTCCCTACGCTTACAGATCTGCAATAATAAAGAGAGGGGAGGAGATACAAGGTGTTCTGATTAAAGGTGTGGATACATCATTTGACTGGAGGTTTTTCGGCTCTGTTTTAGTTGAAGGTAGGTTACCCTTAGTGGGTGGCGCAGATTCAGCCCGAGTTAACGAGCTGATTATCTCTAAAAGGTTGGCATCTATGTTGGGCTACTCGGTAGGAGATAATGTTATACTCTATTTTATAGATAAAAATGTAAAGGTAAGACGTTTTACTTTGTGCGGGATATACGATGCTCAGCTTGAAGATATAGACAAATCTCTGATTGTTGCTTCAATATCTTCTGTACGGGATGTTAATGAGTGGAGTGAATCTGAGGCGAGCGGTGTGGAGATTAGACTAAAAAGTGGTACAAATCTTAAACAAACTGCAGAAAAGATTGAGCAGATAATTGAAGAGTCTCCGTTTGAAGAGGCCTATTACGTCACAAGAGTAGATGAGATGTTTCCGCATCTGTTCGATTGGCTTACTCTTTTAGATTTTAATGTTTTAATCATAATGATTTTAATGATATCGGTTGCCGGGTTTAATATGATCTCTGGCCTTCTGATTTTGCTTTTTGAAAAGATATCTATGATAGGATTGCTTAAATCTTTGGGAATGAGAGACTCATCTATACACAAGATATTTTTGCTCAGATCTATGAAGATGGTTCTCTATGGAGTAATTGCCGGAAATATTATTGCAATCTCCCTTGCCATGATACAAACTAGATATAGTATAATTCCTTTAGACCCGGTAAACTACTTTGTAGACCATGTACCCATCTATTTAAATTGGTACAAATTGGCAGCTCTTAACCTTGGAGCCATACTCCTTATTGCTTTACTGTTGATGATTCCGTCTGTGTTTATTTCTAAGGTTAGTCCCGACACAACACTCAGGTTAAAATAGCTTCCGATATACGGTTTACTTTACCATAACTTTGTAGTTCTCGTATCGTGTGAGCACCTCATCTACAAAGTTGAGAGTCTCAACACCTTTAAACCTGCCAAATTTGACAACTCCCTCTGGGAGTTTATCTCCACTCCTCATATATAATATTGCATCTTTTGTCGAATCCCAATTATGAGGGTCGAACCCTTTGTATTCAGCAACTCTTCTAACATCCTCTACTCTTCCCTCACCTGCATTGTATGCAGCAAGTATAAACTTTATCTTATTAACCGAATCGATCTGTGGCGAGGTGTAGAGGCCAGAGAGTCTCTTCAAGAGCATTGTTCCTGCTTTAATATTCTGCTCGGGATCGTAAAGATTTTCAATATTGAACTGCCTGGCTGTAGAGCTCATAATTTGCATCAGTCCATGTGCGCCTCTACCCGATTTTGCGCTTATTGAGAATTTAGACTCCTGATAGATCAACGATGCTAACAACCTCCAGTCCCATCCTATTTGAGCAGAGTAGCTTCTGATTAGGGAATCGTACGGAGATAATACAGATACAGGGCCCGAGGGGAATCGGTTTCGGCTATACCTTCTATAGTAGCTTGATACCAATTGACTATACTCTTTTGTATGGCTAAAGTATCCAAACCAATAGTTCATATTTTGCAACATTTGGTAGTTCTCTTTTCTAACAACCCAAACTTGCTCACTGTCGTTAAGATCTACGCCCGAAATTACTCTGTCGGCAAACTCGAAGGGTATGGAGTCACGCGCCGCATCTACAACTAAAAGATCTACCTTACCCTCTGCCAGCTCTCTCCAGTGATCTCTGTTATGAACCGGGTTGATTATTATATTACATCTCTGATGGTTTGCAAATCTGTTCAGAAGATCGAAATGAAAACCAACAGGATGGCCGTCATTGATGTATACTCCGCCTTTGATTGTGACTAATGCTTTTAGCTCTTTTCCCTCAAGAAAGTATGTGTATCTCTCCTCTTTAATACCCTCTACAGATGACGATAGAAGTGGTTGAATTACTATAATTGCAGATATAAATAAGATTTTTACTATTTGCCTCATTAGATGATTTGATTATTTTACATAAAAAGGCCAGTGAATACCAAATTTAATGGCACTCTGAGGCCTCATGTAACGGTGTGCTGAGAAATAATCGCTATCCGGCCACCCTTGGGCAGCATTTATATATTTGACAAATATGCTTGTTCTTTTCCACTGAAGATTTAAAAAGGCGTCTATATAAGGATAGTTACCTATCTCTCTCTCTTTTTGATTGTGAAATATACCAAGCGCTGGGCTGTAAGCAGGTGCGTAATACTTTGTATTGAAAGTAGCATCTGCTCCAAACTGAGCAGTAAGTACGTCTTTAACCAATACAAACTGCATATAGTATCTTAGATTTGCGCTGATTGCCGGAAGCGGTAGAACCTCATTGTTTGAGGATTGTTGTAATAGTACCCTGTTGTCCAGGTGAAGGAATCCAATTTTGAAGTTTTTTTGGAGTGTTGCAGACATTACTGTTATAAGATTGCTGTGTTGTGCTGCAATGCCCTGAATTCCATAGTAAATTAGGTTATTGATTACTGAGTACCCAAAAGTGGCACCTGCCTTAATTGATGGTATGTCTAATTGTCCTTGCAGACGTGTCTCAGTTATATTGTTGAAGTTATTATTCCAGTAGTAGTGGTTTGAGAAGTAGTTATTGCTGAACCAGCTTGGCCGTCTGTTCTCTATTGATAACTTCCCTGTTAAATGAATTGCCCGGTTATTTGGATATAGAGATATTCCTGCATTGGCGTGAAGAGCAAAATTATTTGCGTAGTATCCTACCAGATGATATTTGGCCATAGCATTCCACCTGAAATATTTTCTAAAATTGCCATTGGCTCCAAAGTATAGGTAGAGATTATCGTATTTGTTGTTACTTCTCTCTCCTATATATTGCTCCGGCTTAAAGTTGTATATACTTAGGATCTGATATCCCAAACCTCCATCGAGTTTAGATACTACAGCATCTTTAGCCCAGGGCTGGAGTCTTATAAAAAATCTGTTTTCAAAGTTGTTAACCCTTACAGAGTCGAAACTGGAGGTATTGGACAGCAGAAACTGGTTGTTGTACATCCCCCTTGCTGTGGTGTCGTTGATGTCAATAAGGTCGGTGTACTTTTTACTGTAAGATGAGAGTTCAAAGGAGTGGCCGAAGTATGTAATAGTTCCCTCTCCACTGTTAAGGGTGTCGGATTTAGACATCCTTATAGGAACACCGTAAGAGTGAGTTAGAAACAGAGTGTTTCTCTTTAGGTGATTATCTGCCTGAGATAATCGGAATGCCAAGTCTTTAGTATCTTCAAATGTTGTGTCCAGTACAACTCTTTCGTCTGTTAAACCGCCGTTCTCCTCCCTTTTTACCCCTTGAAATATGTATCCAGAGTGCATAACATACCTCTCTCCAAGGTAATTGGAGGTTATGGAGAGGGTTCTATTATCTGTTGCTTCTCTGCCTAACAGCCCCTTCCCCCCGTATCTGTTATAGTTGAAGTTTATATTGAGAGCCGGTGATAGGTTCTGAGTGTGCATAAACTTAATGTTGGTCTCCTCTTTGTCTCTGTTGGCAAAGAGAGTTCCCCAGTAAGCCAGCTCGGTGTAGGGTGTTTTTACGTTATAGAAGGGTAGTGTCTCTTTAGTATTACTATACGGCAGGTAAACCTCGAAAGGTTCGAAAATATCTAACCGCTCTCTTTTAAAGTAGTTGTGTGTCTGTGTTGCCGAACCTGCAACACCAAGATAGGCAGCTCCTACATCTCTTCTCATATGAGGGTATTCGTAGTAGTTGTCGTTAAAAGTAGTATCGGGAGAGATAAGGGTAATATTGTTAAAGTAACTGTCGTATCTCCATGTTATAAGTCTTTTGTACTTCATAGAGTCTTCCAGAATATATGTCTTTAGTATTCTTGGTTGAGACCATCTGATGCTGTCTTTTATATATCTGATGCTGTCTCTTATCTCTTTATCTCTCTTTTTTTGAAGAAATTTTGCCTCTTTTTTCTGATCTCTAATCTCTTTTGATGAGAGCAGCAGCGAGTCTTGTGATCTATTTTTTATAGTGTCTGAGGCATATATTTGAGAAGAGACAAAAAAGAGCACTACGGCCGTTAAAGTCGTAATGCTCATATGGTGCTTTGTGTTGAATAACTTTTTAAAGTTCATAACAGGGTGCAAACATACAAAAAATATTCCATTCTTGATACTTGTTATCTATTATGCACTAAATCAGGATATTGTTATATGCCTGCTACTCTGCTCTTGTACTCTGCAATACAAGCATCCAATCTGTCGTGAGCTGTTGTGTCTCCAGGAACATTATGAGAAGGGTGTATATAGAGTTTAACGCCTCTCTCTGCTAGAATCTCGGCAACTGTTGTCACTGTCATCCAAACAAGGGTTATAAATGCTACTGTAGATACCGGCCCAACTTTATCGTAATGGTTTTTAAGAGGTACACTGGCATCTACAAGAGGTGCGCATGAGTCAACTACCAAATCGGCCAGCTCAAATAGGGTTTTACCGCATGAGTGCCTGGTCTTCTTCCCAACAGACTCAGATGCAGACCCAAATACAATAACCTTCATTCCAAGCTCTTTTGCTTTCAATGCAACATCTATATTTACATTGTTGATACCTGTATGAGAGAAGATCCACATTGTATCTCTTTTATCGAAGTTGTAAGATTTCATTATTGCATTTCCGTAACCCTCTGCTCTCTCTAGAAAGAGAAACTGGTGAATACCCATTTCACCTGTAATTTTTGTGAAAAATGTAAGTGGTAATTCACATATTGGATGGAAGCCAACAAAGCCGCCTATTCTGGGGTACATCTCCTCAACCGGAATAGTTGCGTGTCCGCATCCAAAAGTGTGAACCCACCTTCCCTGCTCAATTGAGTCTGCCATAACCTCGGCAGCTCTCCTTATATTTTCCAGTTGAGAATCCTCAATTTTAGACATAACGTCTCTTGCATTTTTTAACCACTCGAGTGCTAACATGATTTTTTTCTTTTATTTAGTAAATTGTTAATTGTAAAAAGAGTAATAATAGTTATTGCGCATAAAGCAATAAGGGTAGGATATCTATTAAGCCCAATTTGCCCTATGAGAATGTTAAGAAGGGTATTTCCTGTTAAAGCTATAACAAGAGCAAAACTAAAAACTGTTCCCGAAATCTCTCTATATTTTGTTCCAAGCATGCTGAAAACAATGGGGAAGGTAGATGCAAACCCTATACCTATAAGGGATATTCCTGAGAAAACCATTAAGTTACTGCTTGTAAATTCAAGCAGAGTAGCTCCGGATATAACCATAATCATACTAACAGACAAGACAACACCCCCTTGTGTTCTTCTGAGTATAAAACCAAGCAATGCTCTTCCTATTCCGACTCCTGCAATAAGAGCTGTTAGTGCCAACATAGAATTTTCATTGCCAAACTCTTTGTAGCTTTTAAGATACTCCGGAATCCAATTGTTGGAGATACCCTCTATTCCGCTTTGGAAAAATAGTATAAAACTAAGTAGTAGTACAAATGGCTCTTTTGCTACAGATAACATCTTAATCAAAGGTAACCCCTGTTTATGTTTTGCTTGGGGGAAGTTTATGAAAATATAGTAAAGAGCAGAGAGAAGTACTAGAAAGCCGGCCCCCGATGTGATAGCTGTATAAGTAAATCTACCGGAAAGTGTTGCAAATAACAGAGGGATTGTTAGTGCCCCTGCAGTATAAAATACACCTAGAATACTTAGGTTAGAGGCTCTCTCTCTATCTGTTGAGATATCTGAGACGAGTGAGTTAGTAAGGCCGTTAAGTACTCCCCCTCCTAGACCTATCAGAAATATTGAGATACGAGCAGAGGTAATTGTCTCTGATAGAGCAAGCCACTGTAATCCAACAAATGTTGTTAAGCTGGCAACTATGATAAGAGATTTATACCCGAACCTATCAATTACAGGTCCAAAAAGCAGGGACCCTAAAAGGATACCTACCGGTAATAGCCCTGCAAGCATTGAGGCCTGAGTGTGATCTATTGAAAATTTTTCTAAAAGAGATGGCATTACAGCTCCCAGAATAACAAAAGCTACTCCAAAAAATATCATCCCGGTAAATCCGGCAATGAGAACCTTTGTCTTTACAAGTTTTTTCATAGGTTTATTTGGCGTTTATTTGACTATCGTTCATATGAGCAATGCGTGCAATAGCTCCAGCTCCGTAAAGACCGGCAGTGTCGGGGAGCTGAGTGGCAGAGAACTTACACTGTTTTATAGCCAGGGGCTGAGCCCATTTTAATGCTTGGGCATAGATATCATCTATAAACCTTGTGGCTGGACCAAAAATTCCTCCTCCAAAAATAATCATCTGAGGATTAAAGAGACTTACAAAGTTTGCAGCTGCCATACCCCACATCTCAATTGCACCATTTAATACCTCAATTGCAATCTCATCTCCCTTATCGTATGCATCAAAAATATTGTGAGCGGTAATTTTATCTAAATTAATGTTAGTTAGTGCTCCGGTGTATCCCTCACTCTCCATCTTGCTTGCTACCAGTTTTTTTGCCGTTTTGGCAATTCCGGCACCAGATGCATGACTCTCGAAGCAACCACAGCTGTCCCACTCACTATCATATGGAGTTTTTAGTGCCATCCATCCGGTTGCACCAACTATATCGGAAGCTCCGTGCAGTACTCTCCCGTCTATTAGGATACCTGCACCTATACCTGTTCCAACGGCAATGAAGATTGCATTTTCGCAACCTTTTGCTGCTCCCATTGTAACCTCTCCCATAATATAAGCAGTTCTGTCGCTCTCTACTGTTGCTACCGACCCGGGAAAACGCTCCAACAATTTATATTTAAGCGGATAGCAATCCCACCCTGGTATGTTTGGAGCCCAAACATCGCCGCTTTTTGAGTAGGCAATTCCGGGAACGCATATCCCAATGCTTTTTTTGTGGTGTGATTTTATAGATCCTCTCTCCAGCAGCTGATTGCATAGTTGAGATATAAGTTCAAAAACAGAATCACCTGTTCGTCCTTCAAGATAGAGGGTTTCACTTAATAGCATAACGTTTCTCTCTGTGAAGAGTGCTCCCGACACTTTTGTACCTCCCAGATCCAGACCAATATACACCATATTTATAAAGTTTAGATTATTGTAGCACCAAGCCTCATTAACTCTTTGATTGCAGCTACACTGCCCTCTTTGGTGACATAGGCAAGAGCATCTTCTATAACCGTTACCTTAAATCCCTCTCTCAATAGATCTTTAACTGTCTCTTTTACACAGTATTCGGTTGCAATACCACTGATAATGATCTCTTTTGCATCTTCTCCTCTAAGAAACTCACTGAGAGATTTTCCATCTTTTTGAAAAGCTTCAAATCCTGAATATTGCTCCTTTGTGGAGTCGCATCCTTTTAAAAAAATATTGTTCTCATTGGGTTTTGAGAACTCTTCATCTATATTAATGTAAAAGTGGGAATGAATCTCTGCCCCTCTTGTTCCCTGTACACAATGAGAAGGCCAAACACCTCCATTACCTACAAATGAGCAGTGGTTGGAAGGGTGAGAGTCGGCTATATAGAGAACACTTTGGTCTCTATTACTATTAATATGTTGTACGCTATTATCAACTGCGTTTAAGGCATTTTCACATGCGAGCGATCCCTCAATAAAGTCGTAGAGCATATCTACAACCAGGTGTATTTTTTTACTATTCATAGTTATACTCTTTAATCTCTTTGATTAGTGAGTTAATCAGTCTGTTCTTAAGGTCGTACAAGGGGTCGGAGATATCTACTTTGTAGTAGTGAGGGTTAATCAACCTCTTTTGTGTCTCGTTAAGCGATGCCAGATTACTCAGATAAAACTCTCTGCTCTCATAAGCACTTCGTGGCCTCATTATCACCTCACCCTTAAGAACAACCTTTTTTTGAAGGGCTCTAAACTCATAACTCCCCTTTTCAAATGAGGTGACTTTAGTGTCGTCATACTCATCCCTAATAACAATAATATCTCTGCTTTCAATAGATTGAGACATATTGTCTCCTCTCAGACAGGTAACATCTGCTTTGAACATTCCGTTACGAATGATTCTGTATGTTATTTGGAATCCCGGGTTGATGGCTTTGCTTTTATCTTCTGAACGTTTGAGAACCGGCTGATTATCTATCTCTACCAATTTATAAACATTCCCAAAGCAGGGGTTGTGTTTACTTGTTGCAATTGCATCGCCTACTCCGTATGCATCTATCTTGGCTCCTTGCCTCTCTAACTCTGTTATAATGTATTCATCCAGAGAGTTTGTAGCAAAGATTCGGCACCTTTTGAGCCCTGCTGCATCTAACTCGTCTCTGCAAGCATTTGAAAGATATGTAAGGTCTCCGCTGTCTAGTCTTATTCCGTAACTGTTGGGATAAGTGTCATTTACACCGTTTTCTCTAAATGCACGGATTGCATTTTTTATTCCGCACCTAAGTGTATCATAGGTATCTACCAGTAGTACAAGCGGCTCTCCAAAGTGGCTTTTTATATAGGAGTTAAATGCCTTAAGCTCTCCAGATACAGAGCAGCCGAATGCATTTATGTAGCTGTGAGCCATTGTTCCGGTAGAAGGAATGTCAAAAATATCTGAAGTTATTATGTTAGAGGTGTTCAAACACCCTCCAATATATGCTGCTTTTGCACCATAAGCTGCAGCCCAGGGGCCATGAGCTCTTCTGGAGCCAAACTCACTTACGGGTTTTGATGTAGACCTGGATACCCTGGATGCTTTAGTTGCGATTGCCATCTGATGGTTCATTATTGAGAGTAACGGCGTCTCTAACAGCTGCGCTTCCAGCAGAGGTCCCTCCACTATTAAAATTGGTTGACCTGGAAAAGCTATCTCTCCCTCATCCATAGAGTAAACATTTCCTGTAAATTTAAGCTTACTTAAAAGTTTACGATATTCGTAATACTCGTCACCGGGTAGGAATTTTTGAAAGAAATCGGCCTCCTGAGTCCCTAAAGAGATGATCATCTCCAGTGCCTCTTTTATTCCACTAACCACAGCCCAGTTGTTTTTGTCGGGAGCGCTTCTGTAAAACAGATTGAAAACAGCTCTCTTACTCTCCATCCCCTCGTCGAAAAAAGTTTTGCCCATAGTATATTGATACTTGTCTGAGCAATATGATATATTGAAAAATTTAAACATCTATTGTGGTTGTTTTTCTGTGTTAGGACGCATAATCTCTCCTGCTACCAAGTCTTGTAAGATATGGAGAGCAATAACTATATAAAGCGATCCCGAAAAGAGATATATAAATGAGAGAAGCAAACCGGCCAACATAGGTTTAATTAACTCTCTACCTTGATAAAGATGACCGATGCCAAAAAGTACGGAGGCAATGACAATAATAATATAAGGCGAAACAGAGGGGAATAGAAGCATTATAGCAAAAAATAGATAACCCCTGTATAGGATCTCCTCAGTTACTCCTGCAGAGAAAGAGAGTAGCGCCCACAACCTCTTCTCTTGAGTTGTGACAGGCAAAAGCAGTTTAATTTGATTGGGAAGTCTCTCCCGGTGATGTGCTCTTATTTTTGAACTGAAGCGCAGTGATGCATAACAGTATAAATTATAAATAAAATAGAGGACAGATGCAATCAGTGAAGCCGCATAAAGCCACCTGTTATTGATAAAATGATCTTGCGAAGGTAATCTGAAACCTAACTCCTTAAGATCTCCTCCCGAAAGGGCGGTTATAACTATTATGATTATTGCCGGAAACCAGCTCCAAATTAAAGATGCCTTATACCAGAGAACTTTTGCGTTTAAATCGTCTCCCCCACAAGATTTTAAAATTTTGTATTGTCTTTTTCCGGAAAGCGGGTACACCACTACCATCAAAATTATCATTGCAGCGAAAAGGATTGTGTGAGAGACTACAAATGGACCGGGCATAAAGCAATTGTTATATATTGCAATATTAGTAAAAAAAAAGGGCATAGCAAAGACCGGGGATAATTCACTCTTACAACTGCTGCACTTATCTATGAATGACAAGACTATATCCACCAATCAACCTCTGTATGAGTACCCCGGTCTGCCGAAAATTCTCTTCGTACCTATTTATATTGCAAAAATCATACCAGGTGATTTTTTATAACATTTTCAGTATTATGTATGTGGCTGCTCCGGCAAGATAGCCGGCAAGAGCCAAAATAGAGATATTTTTGAAATACCAGTTAAAGCTTATCTTCTCTAAACCCATTACAACTACTCCGGCTGCCGATCCGATGATTAGAATTGAACCACCAACGCCCGAACAGTATGCAAGAAATTGCCAGAAGGTTCCATCCATAACAAAATGCTGCAAGAACTGTGCATCTCCCGCAACAGGATACATACCCATTGCAACAGCAACAAGTGGGACGTTGTCTACTATAGAGGACATAATCCCAATGGTAATATCTATGATGTAAACATTCTGAGTTAGTTTGTTTAACTCCTCTCCCAGCATATTTAGTAAACCCGTGGCCTGC
Source organism: uncultured Muribaculaceae bacterium (assembly GCA_964469965.1). Classification (GTDB taxonomy): domain Bacteria; phylum Bacteroidota; class Bacteroidia; order Bacteroidales; family UBA932; genus Bact-08. Next base: position 78,806 of record CAYYAM010000006.1, read on the forward strand.
AGAGCCATAACAGACATTAATATACCCAGGAAAAAAAGTATAGTTGCTGTATCTACTCTTTTTATCACATTTGTCACCCGCCTCTTTACAGACTCTTTAACATCTACTTTGGAGTAGATAATCTCTGTAAATATCCAAATCATGCTAAGAGATGTGAGTACTCCAATAAAGGGCGGCAGGCCTGTTAAATATTTAAATACAGGCACCGAGAGCAGAGAGACTATGCCAAGAACAAGTATCTCCAGACGCTTTTTTTTATCCAGCGGTACCTCCTGACTCTTGATGCTATTTACCGTATGGCTGTTTATCGTCCCTTTTAACATTTTACCGGCAAAATAGAGCGGTACCAGAGTTGATATCAAGCTTGGAATAAACAAGGAGCTCATCAATGGCCAGGATGATATCTTGCCTTTGATCCATAACATTATGGTTGTTACATCCCCTATAGGAGACCAGGCACCTCCGCTATTTGCAGAGATAATAATCATACTTGCAAATACCCATCTCTCCTTATAGTTGGACACAAGTTTTTTAACAAGCATAATCATAACAATGGACGTTGTAAGGTTATCAAGAACAGCAGACATCATAAATGAGATGCCTGAGATTATCCAAAGCAGTCTTTTTTTGTCGCGACTAGTAATTTTTTCGGTAATAAACTCAAATCCGTTGTGAGCATCTATAAGCTCCACAATGGTCATAGCTCCTATCAAAAAAAATAGGGTAGAGGAGATATCACCGAGATACTCAACAAGCTGGAAATCTACAATAAACCTTCTACACTGCTCAATAGGAGAGAGGGAGGATATTTGAGGATTGTGCGCTAAGAATTGATTGAACGACTCTCCATTCGTTTGCAATGTACTCATAGGTATTAGAGTTATATAAATAACCCACAAAACACCCGACATAAGAAGAGCGATAGAGGCCTTGTCTATCTTAAGCCTGTGCTCCATTGTTATGCCTATGTATCCAATAACGAATACAGCCAACATCAACTCCATAAATTATCTGTTTAATTCTATTGCTTTAGAACAGAAGGCAAATTGGGAACTCCCAAATCCTCCCCATCTGCTCCAAGATATTTTTGTGATTTGTCAAACTGAATACCTATCTTTTTTAACAGGGGTTCTACAGCCACCTGATGTAGTTGAAGACCCGATTTCCAAGGGTCGTATCCCAGCAGCAGCGCTGTAATCTCTTCGTACGTCAAAACGGGTATGCCATATCCGTCTTTACTATACACAGTGCCATCCATTTCAGAAATAACGTATTGCCACCTGTCTAAGAAGTATGTACATCCCGGGCAATTGCAGATGATTAGGTCGGGGTTAAAGGGCTTCATAGAGTCGAGCTTAATCTTAGAGTTGGCTACAGAGTATCCTCTGTTAGATTTTAAAAGATATTGCCGGAATCCAAATCCGCAACAGTGCCTTCTTTCGGGGTAGTCTACCTGCTCTCCTCCAAATTCATCTGTTAAACCTGCAAGTACATAAGGGTATTCTGCTCCGCCAATTCCGTGTTCGGGGAAGATCTTTGCATAATGACACCCTATATGGTCTACAACTTTGAGAGGTTCTCCAGTCTCTTTGTTTATCAACCTGTATTTGAGTTGTGAAGAGATTTCTTTTCTGAATTTGAAGATAAGGTCGCTGGTGTGTACAATATTTTCGGGAACAGTAAACTCTTTGCCGGTAGATTTATAGAGTAGATCCCTGGTCTTTTCCAGAAGATGAGGAAAGTGATGCCATGTCTCGAGCATCTCTGTATAGATTCCAAAGGAGGTGACACAAGAGACGGCAAAATTCTTATACCCGCTCTCATTCATAAGTGCAAATTGTCTGGCAACAACAGTCATGGTTGTCTCCATAGGTACTATTGCAGAGTGGTAAGCTATTCCTGTACAGGTGGTTTGAGCAGGGTCGTCGTATATGTCTTTTGACAGATGGTTACGCAAAATATTAATAAAGAGATCTTCTGCTGCCGGGAAAAAGTTTTGTCTTATACAGCTTCTGGCTAGATAGAAATTATCATCGGCTATCTCTTTCTGATATCTTTGCCACTCTCTGTTTTTAACAGGTTTTATATTTTTCCCTTCTAGTGTCATTCTATTAAAGATCTTCCAGTTTCTTAAATCTCTCAGTTGCTCCTGTAATGTCAAATATGGCCTTTAGGTCTCTCATAGACGATTCGGGTATGACTCTTAATGAGCCGGCGGCCTCTACTCCATAGCTGCTTCCCAGCTTTTTGAGAACAGATTTCCTGTTTTTCTTAAGCCAATCCCAAACAGGACCCTGCTCGGGGAAGTATGTAGTGTTAACTTCATCTATGTATACACAGTAACCATATTTTAGCATATGATCTCCTATTGTCCTTTTAAGATCTCTCTGCTTTCGCCCCTCTTCGCTCTCTTTGAACAGCCCCGTGTCTATAGATAAGTTTCTTAACGACTGTATAATACTTGCAGGAACATTTCCTCTGGGGCATCGGGTTTTACAGGAGAAGCACTCTCCGCATCTCCAAATAGTATCTGAGCTTAGCAATCTTCTGATCTCATCTTCATCTTCCCACTGAACAAGATCTACCACTGCCCTGGGATCATAATCAGATACTGAGGCGGCCGGGCAGATTGCAGTGCATGTACCACAGTTGATGCAAGCTTTAAGCCCCTCTATAAACCTTACGTCTTGCTTTAGAGCATTTATTAGATTGCCCATTACAAAAATATTTGAGTGCGAATTTACAAATAATTTTC
>CAYYAM010000006.1:81660-82789 GCA_964469965.1 uncultured Muribaculaceae bacterium
TATATTGTGTATCGAATTTCGGTTGCCTCTTTGGTGTCAATTCTATCAAATCCGTGCCCTCCGGCTGCGTTTTGGAAAACCTTATAATCAAAAACTCTGTTATGGGCCTTAAGGGAGTCAATCATAAGCAGTACCTCCTCTACATATACGTCGTTATCGTTAGTGTTGGTATATATAAGAAGTGGTTTCTCCAGTTTTGAGGCATAGAATGAAGGCGATCTTCTTTTGTACTCCATCGGATTCTGCTCAATGGTCTCACCAATATGATATTTGGCGGTAAAATATGCTGTGTAATCAGGGGTGTGAGAGGCCAGTCTGTTCTCGAGATCACTTACCGGAACTCCGGCAAATGCCACATTGTATTTATTCGGATATTTTAGGATGTTCATAAGAGAGATCATCCCTCCGTGACTCCAACCGATAATACCCACTCTACTTTCATCTACAATTGAGTAATTCTCTATCATGTAGTCTCTGCTGGCAAGCACATCTTCGTTCTCCAGCCCTCCATAATCGATATTTTCATAAGTAGCTCTTCCATATCCTGTACTTCCTCTATACTCTGCCGAAACCACTATATACCCCTGAGCTATAAGCTCTCTAACAATGTGTGCATAGTAGGTAGAGAAATCGGCGTGTATGCCGCTATGAGGTAAAACAATAAGCGGGTATTTCTTTGATTTATCTACAGAGCGAGGTATAAAAACATAACTGTAGAATTGAAGTGGGTTTGAAGCAAATCTGTCATCTTCACGAAGTGGTCTCCACCTTGGCGGACCTGTTAATCTAACTTTATCTACATAAGCGATATCTTCTAGTCTCTTGTGCCACATGAGGTCGTCTACTCTCTTTATAATCTCGTCGTGAGCATGTCTAAAATTATCCAATTGACGCTTTAACGAGGCAATCTCTTTTTGCAGATCTTCTCTCTGTTCACTCTGAGCCCATACTATCGATGAAGACATTAGAAGAAGTGTTATGACAACCGAGATAATCTTGATAAACTTTTTCATAATTCAGTTTTGTTACAAATATATCTAATTTTCTACTTATACTATAAATACTGATACCAAAAAGCCGCTGTTAAGATTAATTTAACAGCGGCTTCATCGGGGGCTAAAATGTGTTT
>CAYYAM010000007.1:0-2434 GCA_964469965.1 uncultured Muribaculaceae bacterium
TTACGGTTTCTCTCTGCCATAAGAATTGCTCCTGATAGACGGTCGTGCTCTTTTTGAATGATAGAGGCAATACTGTGTCCATCTTTTGCAGACATGGTGATTACAATTTGCGGAGCAGCCCATACATTCTCCTGATAGACAATTTTTGGCTCCTCCTGCTCGGGAATAATCCTTACCAGTATAAGGTTTCTATGAGTCTGAAAAATGCTGGTAAAGGCGTTTTCGGGAATATTAATCAGATTGAACATTGGCTCTCTCTGCGGTAAAAACTCCTCATCGGCAGCCAGAACAGTGCGTAGAGCAGCTCCTGCTTCGCTCTCCCAGTCGCCTTTGTTTATTACAACAACAACTTCTCCCGCTTTGCCACTAACATTGGGCATAAGTTGAGGGCCGCCGGTACATTTGCAGGCCTGCAGGAGTATCACTGCCGCCAAAATTGCCAGAAGATTGAATGTTCTCATATCTCAATTATTTAAAAAGTCTGTATATATCGTTTCCGAATGCCAGAAACATAATTCCAAAAAGGATAATCATTCCTGCAACCTGGGCGTACTCAAGGAACTTGTCGCTTGGCTTCTTACCTGTGATTATTTCAAAGATAAGAAATAAGATATGGCCGCCGTCAAGCGCAGGTATTGGAAGAAGATTCACCACTGCCAGCATTATTGAGAGCCATGCCGTAATATTCCAGAATATCTCCCACTGCCACGACGATGGGAATATCTTTCCAATAGATATAAAACTTCCAACCGACTTGTAGGCCTCTGTTTTAGGAGAGAATATGAGGCCAAGCTCTTTGAAGTAGTTTCCAATAGTAGAGGTAGCTTTTGAAAAGCCGGCAGGGATAGATGCAAAAAGTGTGTAATCTTGAGTTGTAACGTTAAAGAACTTAGAGATATCTCCCTCAAGAACTATGCCGAGTCTGCCCTCATTGTCTACTTGAAGCTCCTTGGTGTAGAGAGCCCCTTGCCTTTGAATAGTTGCTGCAATAATCAACCCCTTTCTCTCTTGAAGCATTTGTTGAACATCTTGAACAATAGACACCTCAATTGAGTCAATTGCAACTATCCTGTCTCCCGGCATAAGCCCCTTTTGGGCATTTTGTGTTGTATCGGGTATAGATGCAATTTCAAAAGGTATTCTTATGGTGAACATGCCCGGAGTTGTTAAAACTTTTGGCAGTAAACTTTGGTCTAACTCTATGGTTATAATAGTGTCTCCTCTCTCTACAACCGCACTTTTAGATTGGTTGCGAGCCATAATAACTTGAATTTCATGAAACTTCTCTACCGGAATCTCATCAAGGGAGATAATTTTATCGCCGTTTTTAAAGCCCATATCAAGGGCTAACTGATTGCACTGCACACCGTATATTGCGTCGCGGGTTTTAAGATACTCTTCGCCCCAGGTAAAAAGAGTGCCCGAATAGACAAGGATTGCAAGGATGAAGTTGAAAAATACGCCCCCGAACATAACAAAAAAACGTTGCCAGGCCGGTTTGCTTCTAAACTCCCATGGCTTTGGATCCTCTTTCATTGCCTCTTTATCCATGCTCTCATCTATCATCCCCGATATTTTACAATATCCGCCAAGCGGAAGCCAACCTATACCATACTCGGTATCGCTGTTCTTTGGTTTGTATTTGAAAAGAGAGATCCAGGGGTCGAAGAAAAGATAGAACTTTTCTACTCTAATCTTGAAGAGTCTGGCAAAAAAATAGTGGCCAAATTCGTGTACTAGAATTAGAATTGATAGCGCCAGTACTACCTGAAGTATTTTTATTACTGTATCCATTGGGTTAATTATATCTTTTGTGTTTGATCAAAATTTGTTTGGCATACTCTCTCGACTGTTTGTCGGTCTCTATTATATCCTCTATCACAGGGTTGGCCGCATAGCTGCACATCTCTGTTGCCTCCTCTATAACACGGGGTATAAGTCCCAGACTTATCTCACCTCTTAGAAAACTATCAACTGCTACTTCGTTTGCCGCATTCATGGCGCAAGGGATGTTTCCTCCGCGTGCAACTGAGTTGTATGCCAATCTTAAGCATTGAAATTTTTCAAAGTCGGGGGCAAAGAAGTCTAACCTTCCCAGTGCTGCAAAATCTATCCGTTGTGTATTCAGTTCAACCCTGTAGGGGTAGGTGAGGGCATACTGTATTGGCAATCTCATGTCGGGAACACTTAGCTGGGCGGTAACCGATCCGTCGGAGAATTGTGCCATTGAGTGGATAATTGATTGAGGGTGGATCACTATCTCCACTTTATTTGGGTCTATACCAAAGAGCCAGTGTGCCTCTATCATCTCAAGCCCTTTGTTCATCATGGTGGCGGAGTCTATTGTAACTTTTGGACCCATACTCCATCTTGGGTGGTTAAGCGCCTCTTTTACAGTTGCGTTATCCATCTCCTCTTTGGTTTTTGAAAGGAA
>CAYYAM010000007.1:2534-16267 GCA_964469965.1 uncultured Muribaculaceae bacterium
TAAGCGCCTCTTTTACAGTTGCGTTATCCATCTCCTCTTTGGTTTTTGAAAGGAATGGCCCTCCCGATGCGGTAAGCAGAAGCTTCTCTATGGTTGCTCTCTCTCCTTGAAGGCATTGAAATATTGCAGAGTGTTCCGAGTCAACCGGTATAATTGGTGCGTTGTGTTTTGTAGCGAGCTCCATAACTAAGCGGCCCGCTGCCACCAAGGTCTCTTTATTTGCAAGTGCAATTGCTTTGCCCGCCTTTATGGCTGAAATTGTTGGAGCCAAACCGCTAAACCCTACCATTGCAGTAAGAACAATGTCTATGTTGCTTCCCGATACAAGATGGCACACCGAATCCTCGCCGGTGAATACTTTTATATCATGGCTGTCAAGAGCTTGCTTAACCTCTGAATATTTAGACTCATCTGCAATAACAACACTGTTCACCCGATACTGAATCGCCTGCTCAATCAGTAATTTTGAGTTAGAACGAGCAACCAACACCTCTACCTCCAGCATGGAGGGGTGCCTTGATATAACATCGAGTGCCTGGGTGCCTATCGATCCTGTTGAGCCTAAAATGGCAACTCTTCTCTTCATGCGGGTATTAAAACTTAATGTATTTTGCCGGATCTACAGGAACTCCCTTGTGCCAAAGCTCAAAATGCAGATGGTGTCCGCTTGTGAGAGAGCCCGTGTTTCCTACAAGAGCTATTGCTGTCCCTGCTTTTACCTTGTCTCCCGAACGTTTGAGAATTTTTGAGTTGTGCTTGTATATAGATATGAGGTCGTTCTCGTGCTGAATTTGAATAGTAAAGCCGGTCTCCTCTGTCCACGCCGACATTATTACGGTTCCGTCCAGTACAGAAGATACAACAGAGTTTGCTGCTGCCGCAATATCTACATACGGATGATTTGTGGCAATGTTAAACCCGTTAGATATAACACCTTTGACAGGTGGGAAAAAGTGTAACCCCTCTATCTGCTCAATCTTTCGGCTTCCCGAACCTATGTTGAACTGCTCTTGTCTCAAAACCTCCTCTCTTAAAAGTGAGTCCTCTTTTGAGAGGGGCGATGGTGTATAGCTACCTTTTATGCTGTCGTTGCCAATGGTTTGTGTAGCAATATTCTCGGGCAAAAGTGGATCCAATCCGTTTACTATCCTCTGAATATTGTTCAGATGAAAGTCCCATACTCTTATTGCCTGTTCAAGAGAGTCTGCCTTAAGGGCATTCTGCACAATAGCTCGTCTTGTCTGTGCATTAGGGTATCCGGGAATAAACTCTCTTAAGGGTGTAAATGATATGAGAAATGTTACTGAACCTATAATAAAGATTATTGCCATTGCAATACTGACCAACATCATAAGTCCGTTGGCTCTGAACACGAAAATCTCTTCGTGCGATGTGTCGTTGAAGATAGAGAAGCGAAATTTGCTTCTTAACCTGTTTCTTCTCTCTTTTTTTACTCTTACCATTCTTATTCTCTCTCTTCTTTTATTCTATATCTCCTTCAACTTTTACAAAAACCTCTTCGCTCTGCCATAACCCATGTTTGTTACAGTAGGCTATAGCAGTAAGGCGCATACTTACTTTTGGAATAAAATTGAATTGGGCCTCTATATGAACAGGATCGTCTCCATAACTTGCTCTCTGAAGCTTAACCTCTCCAAGAAGAGTCTCTAAATTCCACAACTGAATATACTCAAAGTGGTGATCTCTTGCGTTAGGGTGTTTTATCTCCCTGCCTATTCTTACCTTAACAGAAAACGGCATGTTTCTCTCTGCTCTATCACTGCAGATTATTACCGGGCTGTGTTTGTCGGCGTATATTCTCACCTTTTCACTGCCTTCGGCAAATTGGTCATATGAAAATAGTCTTGGCATATTGCTAAATAAACCTCAAATGTATGAAAAAAAACTAACTTTGCACCATGGAAAGGATTGTAGGAATTGACTATGGCAAAAAGAGAACCGGGATTGCCGTGAGCGATCCGCTGGCTATTTTTGCTACCCCTTTTCAAACAGTACCCTCTTCAAATATCGTGAATTTCCTCAAAAATTATACCCAAACAGAGAGTGTTGTAAGATTTGTTGTAGGGTACCCAATGGATATGCAGAACAGACCCTCCGAGGCCGCCAGGTTTGTAGATGAGCTTCTGAATCTTCTCAAGAAACATTTTCCCTCGATACCTGTTTCATTAGAGGATGAGAGATTCACCTCCAAAATGGCTTTCAGGGCAATGATAGATGGGGGTGTTGGGAAGATGGATCGCAGAGATAAGTCTATGGTAGATAAGATTAGTGCTGCCATTATTCTGCAGAGCTATCTAGACAGAGTCTCTGCCCAAAAAAAAAGTGAGAATTGTAGATAAATGTAAATGATAATAGAGTAAATTATGATATTACCAATATATGTCTATGGAGCCGAGGTGCTTAGAGAGAGAGCCGCAGAGGTAGATCTTACTGTTCCGGGAGTTGCAGAGGAGATTAAGACACTGATTGCAGATATGTGGGAGACCATGGAGGGGGCAGACGGAGTTGGTTTAGCTGCACCGCAGGTGGGGAAGTCTATAAGGGTTCTTATTGTAGACGGAACTCTCCTATCGGAAGATCTTCCCGAACTTAAGGATTTTAAGCGGGCAATGATAAACCCCGTACTGTTGGAAGAGAGCCGTGAGACTATAGAGTACAACGAGGGTTGCTTGAGTATCCCCGATGTTAATGCTGTTGTTGAACGGCCTAAGATTATTAAAATCTCTTACTATAACCAAGATCTGATAAAAATAGAGGAGACGCTGGATAATTTTGCTTGCAGAATGGTTCAACATGAGATGGATCACCTTAACGGGATTCTCTTTACAGACAGAGCCGCACCAATCAGAAGAAAGATGCTACAGTCTAAACTGAATGGCATTAAAGCCGGAAAATCAAAACCATCATACAGAATAACAAGAGGATAGTAATTATGGGGGCATTTCACGCATACGATATACGAGGCGTATACAACAGAGATTTTAACAAAGAGCTGGTTTATAAAATTGGATTTTTTCTACCCGAGCTGCTCAATAGCAAAAAAGTTCTGATAGGAAGAGATGTGAGGGAGTCTTCTCCGGAAATTCACTCATATCTGATAAAAGGGATAACAGATTCCGGAGCCGATGTGTACGATTTGGGGATAACCACAACTCCAATGGTCTATTTTGCAACAGGTAAATTCGGATTTACTGCCTCGGTACAGATAACTGCCTCCCATAACCCAAAAGAGTATAACGGGCTTAAAGTATCGGGAGAGTTTGCACTACCAGTAGGATACGACACAGGTCTTGGGAAGCTTAAAGAGTGGACAGAGACAAGAGAGGTGGTTCCATCTCAAACAAAGGGTGTTGTAAAAACTTTAGATATTAAAGATGAGTATATCAAATTCCTGCTCAAATACAAAAAAGAGTTAGGAGATTTAAGGATAGGGGTAGATCTATCTAACGGAATGGCGGCTCTTCTTATAAAAGATGTTTTGGGCCAACCTTCAGAAAATCTCCACTATATATACGACACTCTAGACGGTACGTTCCCAAACCATGAGGCAAATCCGCTTGTACAGGAGAATGTAGAAGATCTCAAAAGATTGGTAAAGGAGAGGAGCTGTCATGTGGGTGTAATCTTTGATGGCGATGGCGACAGGGTGATGTTTGTAGATGAGAACGGAAGGTTTATATCTCCCGACCTCATGATTGCGCTTCTGGGGCACTATTTTTTGGAAGAGAGAGGTGAAAAGGGTGCCGTGCTTCAAGATATTCGCAGCTCTAAAGCGGTTGGCGAGTACCTCGGGCCAATGGGGGCCACTATGCATACTTGGAGAGTTGGGAGGGCATTTGCAGCGCACAAATTGAGAGAGATAGACGGTGTTTACGGGGGAGAGCTTGCCGGTCACTACTATTTTAGAGACTTCTTCTATAGCGACTCCGGCATTATGGCTGCATTGATTGTACTGGGTGTGATTGCAGACAAGAGGAGAGAGGGCAAGAGCTTGTCTCAGTTGATTTCATCTATAGAGAGGTATCAAAATTCAGGTGAGATAAACTTTAAGATAGATAAGAAAAAAGAGGCGATGGATCTGGTAAGAGACTACTTCACTTCAAGTGAGCAACCTATTGCCTCATACGATTTTGATGGTTACAGAGTTGAATTCAAAGATTGGTGGTTTAATATAAGGCCTTCAAACACAGAGCCATATCTTAGATTTTTAGCAGAAGCCACCACTCAGGAGTTGTTAAACAGCAAAATTAGTAAGCTAAAAGAGTTATTACAGCAAGGCGGGTTTTTTGGATAATGAGAATATCTAAACTCACACTGATTACTCTGGTTGCAAAAGTGATCTTAATCACATCTCCTTACGATCTCTTTTGTAAGAATAATGTTGTGAGAATTCAAATAGAAGAGATCATTCCCGAGACAAGAGCAGTAATATGTGCGTTTGAAAGCAATCTGAACACTCAAAACAAACCTGTTAAAATTATATTCTATGCTCTTCCAAACGGAAACACAATAGAGCAGACAGAGGGTGCAGCTCTCGATTCAACCCTTTTAAATGAGGGGGATGGTTGGCGATATAATATTCAACACATAGCTGCTCAGTGGGCATTCATCTCATTGACAGATACTGCCAATAACTATGTTATGGTCTATTTAGAGAGCAAAACCCGAGCATGGACATCCTATGCTGCTAAATATGAAGATATAGGGCAAAGTTCTGTAATTATGATAGACAGTATAAAAAACTACATCTCTAATCGGCTATTTAACCCCTCTCTATGCAATGATTTTAAGACTATTCTCGTATCTCATAGTGGGGGAGGCCGATTCGTATTCTCATATATAGCAGGAGTGCAGTTCATACCTAAGCATGTAGAGCGGATTATATTTATAGATAGTAACTATGGTTACGATAGTGATTTGCATGCCAACAAGATACTCAACTGGCTCAAAACGCCGTTAGGGCATGGTGCTGTTACTGGCAGATATCTGGGGGTACTTGCATATGTAGATACTACCGTATTGATTGATTCAAAGCCAATAGTCTCTTCTAAAGGGGGTACCGGGTATAGATCTCATTTAATGGCAAGAGATTTTATAGCGAGGGGTTTATCTCTACAATTTGTTTCTGATTCTCTATTCAAGCGCTGGGTAGGAGAGGGGTGTGAAATAAGTATAAAGGAGAATCCAACGGGAAAGATTTACCATACAATACTGGTTGAGAGAAATGGTCTGATTCACTCTATATTGAATAGAACACAATTTGAAAATAGAGGTTATGTTTTTTTGGGCGAGCGCGCCTACGAACACCTAATAAAAAATGCAAAACTATGAAAAGATATCTCTCGCTGGATTTTCTTAGAGGGGTGACAATTTTTGGGATGGTTTTTTCTGCCATAATACCATATGGAGTTCTTCCCGCCTGGATGTATCACATACAGAATCCCCCTCCAAATCATAATTTTGATATGACAATCTCTGGTATAAGTTGGGTAGATTTGGTGTTCCCAATATTTATCTTCTGTATGGGAGCAGCAATTCCCCTTGCAGGGAGAAGAAGACCACAAAGCTTTGTAAAGGATACCTTTATAAGATTTTTACTGCTTTGGCTATTCTCCTATTTGTACGTTTTTCTAAACTTCTCTACAGTTAAGGGTTTTTGGCCTCAAATAGCAACTATAGCAGGATTTATCTCACTTTTTCCTCTGTATTATGTGTTTTCTAAAGATCTGAAAAACAGCATGAAGATAACAATCAGAACAATAGGTGTTATTTCTGTCTTCACAATGATTGCTATTGGTCATATCTATTTTGATGAGAAGGTTACCATATACAGGAGCGGAATTATAATATTCCTTTTGGCTTTTCTATATCTTTTTGGAGCTCTCACTTGGCACTTTACAAAAGATAATCTTAAGGCAAGAGTTTTTGTGTTTGCCGCTATTTTGCTCTTCTCTGCATTAACCATTCCAACCGGGATACAACCAAAGCTCTATGCAATAAAAGAGATAAGATGGTTCTTTAATATGGAGTATATATACTTTTTAATGATACTTTTACCGGCTACATACATTGGAGATCTTTTGCAGAAAAGGTTGATTGCTAAAGAGTACAATCCGGTTGAAGAGTGTGGGGGTGATAATTGGTGGGTAAGAGGCAATACAGTGTTGCTGGTACTTTTCATCATTTGGTTATTAACAGCACTTTACAAAGGGTGGCACCTGCCTAATGCAGTAGTCTCCTCTCTCTTCTCATTAGGTATTTATTACAGTTTTAAGGCAAAAATGGCACTCTACATAAAAGAGGTTACACTTGCCTCAATGCTGGTTTCGGCCGGCTCTATTTACCTGATTGCAGAGGGGGCAATCACAAAGTCTCCCTGCACCATCTCTTACTGCCTGATAACTGCAGCAATCAGTATATATATGCTCATCATCTCTGATTATATAATCTTTAAAAACCAATCATCTGTAATCAATCGCATCTTTACCGGAGCCGGGAGCAATCCGCTCATGAGTTATATAGCATTTGGAAGTTTTATTATGCCTCTCTTTAAAATCACCGGAATTGTCTACCTTTATAATGCTGCGTATCCGCAGGATTATCCATGGATTGGGGTTGTTAGGGCCGCTTTGGCGGTTTTGTTAACAATGGCTGTAATTGCAAGATTAAGTGAACGTAAAATATTCTGGAGAGCATGAAAAAGACGGCTTTAATTCTTACTTTGCTATTAACTGCACTTCTACTTTTACCCTACATATTTGCAGATAAAATTGAGAAGGGGGTGAGAGCACAAATAGATGAATCGGTAGAGGGTGACTTCTCGTTCGGAGAGGTTTCGCTCTCTTTTTTCAAACACTTTCCTAATCTTACTCTTACGCTTGATAGTGTCACCCTCTGCTCTGTTCCGGGATTCTCTCCCGACACTCTAATTACGGGAAAGAAAATTGCTTTTGGAGTGAACTTGCTCTCTCTTTTAGGGAAAGAGATTAAGATAAATAAGATATTTGCCTCGGGCTTAGACATTAGATATACAGTTACAGATGCCGCTACACCACTGCAAAAGGAGGAAAATCCCTCATCGGCAGCTATAAAATTACCTCGGCTCTCTATTAAGATGATTAATGTTAAAGATAGCAGAGTTAGATTTCTGTATCCCTCTTTGCAGCTTGGGGTTGAGTTAACAAATATCTCTTTTAGAGGAAAAGGGCGAATAGATGACAACATATTTAGAGCAAAAGCGACTCTCTCCTCCAATGAGCTAACGGTTGAGTATGGAGGAGTAAAGTACATAGACTCAAAAGAGGCCTCTATATCTCTTGTAACAGAGATAGATGCATCTAAATTGACACTATCTTTTAAAGAGGGGGTGGTATCGCTGGGGAGACTGAATGCAAAATACGATGGTGTCGTCAATATTTTAGATGACGGCTATAGTGCCCACATCTCTATGGATACTCAGAAAGCTACTCTAAGCCATCTTTTGTCGCTTCTCCCTTCTGAGTATGATGATTGGGTTGCAGGTATGGAAATTAATGGTAACGCGTGGGCATCTGTTCAACTTAAAGGAGAGGCGCGAGATAGCACGGGCACTCAACCCAATCTAAATATACGCTTTAACCTAGAGAGGGGTTTTCTCAAGCACAAGAGCTCGGGCTCTGCAATAAGCAGTATAGGAGCCCAAGGTTCTCTCTCAATCCCTTCGCTTAATCCCCATGAGATGCTCTTTTCAGTAGACTCACTGCGTTTCAAGGTAGATGGAGAGGAGAGTGCTCTCTCGCTCTCTGTAAAGGGGCTGGATTCTCCGCTCACCTCAATTTACGTTAATGGATCTCTTAACCTTGAGGCCCTTAAAAATGCTGCCGGAATTGATGGGTACCAACTAAAGGGGGTGCTGAGTTACAATATAGACGCAAAGGGAACATTAGAACCCGAGAGTGGAATCTTCCCGGTGGGGAGTTGTAATTTTGAATTAAGAGACGGATTCATAAAAACACCATTTTCACAAGAGCCGCTTGAGAGAATAAACATTAGTGCTAGGGTGAGTTCAAATGACTCATCAAAAGAGGGGTTAAATATAGAGATTCTCCCTTTGGAGTTCAACTTTGCAGGTACCCCTTTTGCATTGGAGTGCAGTTTAGAAAATTTTAATAATCTAAAATACTCTATAAACGCTACGGGGATACTAAATCTCAATAGGTTGTACTCTATGTTTAATATAGACAATGCCAGAGTAAACGGGCTTTTTTCTGCCCAGTTTTCTGTGAAGGGTGTGGCTGGTGAAGTAGGCGTAAAGGCACTATCAAATTTTGAAGGCAGGGGGCGTTTGGAGCTTACAAATTTTGAATATCAAAGTGAAGATTACGCATATCCTCTAAGGGTGCCATCTTCTCATTTGACATTCGAACAAGACAGGGCTATACTGGATAGAATGCTTATTGAATATGGCCGTAATAAGATTGTTCTAAACGGTTATATATCAGATTTTATACCATATATTCTCTCTTCCGGGGTTATGAAAGGGTCAATGAGCGTGAAATCTCAAAGTATAGACTTGAAAGACTTTATTGCTCTGCTGCCAGAGAGTGATACATTGCAAACTAATGAGGGTGTTGTGATTATTCCTCAGAAGCTTAACCTCTCTCTTTTGGCAGATGTTAAGAAAATTGAGTACGAATCACTTACAGGGTACAACTTTAAAGGGGAGGCAGCAATTTCCGAGCAAGCTCTCTATATTAAAGGTACGGGGGTGAATATTGCAGGAGCTCATTTTTTACTGGATGCTGTTTATAAACCGTTGGATAAACTAAGGGCAGAGGCAGAGATATACGCCAAGGCCGACTCTTTTGATATTGCCAGGGCGTATAGAGAGATACCGCTTATGAGGGAGCTCTTCTCTACTGCTGCAAACATGGAGGGTGTTGTATCTTTAAACTACTCAATCAGTACAAAATTAAACAGCAGTATGAAGCCAATTCTCCCCTCTGTAAAGGGTAAGGGGGTGATTCGGCTAGAAGATGTTAATGTAAAAGGATTCAAGGTTTTGGGTGCTGTAAGTAAAGTTACGGGGAGAGACAGTTTGAATAACCCTAATTTAAAGGCGGTAGAGATAAGGACATCTATTGCAAATAACATAGTAACTATTGAAAGAACACGAATGAGAATATTTGGTTTCCGACCGCGTTTTGAGGGTCAGACATCTCTCGATGGCCGACTCAATATAAACTTTAGACTGGGTCTGCCTCCATTCGGGATAATAGGCATACCTCTAACAATTACAGGGACTTTAGAGAACCCGGTTGTAGATATTAGAAGGGGCAGAGAGGAGGATATTTTGGACCACCAAGAGGAGGAGGAGAGATAATGCAGATTGTAGTTATTTTAATCTACCTATTGGCTCCGGCTCTGGTTTTATATCTATGTAAAAAAAGCAGATTTTTGGGAAAAATTGGCCCCGTTTTGCTTCTTTACCTGGCGGGGATATTGCTTGGTAACACACTGATTTCATCCGATACTGACTACTCTCTTCAAGACACATTCGTAACTTTTATAGTGCCGATAGCTATACCGCTCATGTTGTTCTCTTGCAATTTTAGTAAATGGGATATTAAGGGGGCGGTAATGACGCTGCTTACAGGGGTCTTCTCTGTGGTTATCACAATAGTTATAGGATACTTTATCTTTAAAAACCTTATTGGAGACGGCCCTCTCATTGGTGCTTCAATGGATAAGATTTCGGGAATGTTGGCGGGAGTTTATACGGGGGGGACGCCAAACCTGGCAGCAATCAAGCTTATGCTTAATGTTCCTAACGAAACATATATTATGATTCACTCTTACGACATGGCTATCAGCTTGTTGTACCTTACATTTGTGTTATCGTTCGGGATTCCCCTGTTTAGAAAAGTGCTGCATATACAAGAGAGGTCAGAGGGTTCAGAGTTGGATTTCACAGGTGACCACAAGATAGAGAAATTTTCATTCAAGGAGCTGAGTTTTGCACTAGCACTCTCTATTGGTATATTTATCACAGCAGGAGCACTCTCTATGCTTTTCTCAAAGGATTCGCAAATGGTAATAGTGATTCTGACAATAACAACTCTGGGAATAGCTATGTCTTTCATAAAGAGAGTAAGAGAGATAAAGGTGAGTTACAATGCCGGGATGTATCTTATCTACATCTTTAGCATTGTGGTTGCATCTATGGCAAATCTTAGCAATCTCAATCTTAAAGGGGGGTTGTATCTTCTGCTCTATATCTCATTTGTAATTTTTGGATCTCTATTTATTCAACTGCTGCTGGCAAGATTATTTAAAATAGATGCCGATACTGTTCTTGTCTCTTCGGTCTCACTAATAAATTCACCGCCCTTTGTACCTTTGGTGGCAACTGCAATGAAAAACCGTACGGTTATAGTTACCGGGCTTACAGTAGGGTTGGTGGGATATGCAGTTGGAAACTATCTGGGTTGGATCATTGCGTTTATTTTAAAATAGTTGATATGAAAAGGGTTGCTAAATCAATTTTGTACTCTGGTGTTTTATCGCTACTCACTTTTGCACCTATACTCTTAAGCTCTCAAGAGAGTAAGAAAGGATGGAATTTTGGACCATTACCTGCAGTGAGCTATAACAGCGATCTGGGTTTTCAATATGGAGTTTTGTGCGATATTTTTTGGTTTGGCGACGGCTCTACTTTTCCTGCCTATATGCACAAATTCAATGCAGAGGTCTCCCGATACACAAAGGGATCGGGAATATATCACCTCTTTTACGACTCCCAACATCTTATTAAGGGGCTCAGGGTTACAGCAGACATAAGTTACCTCACAGACAAGATGATGGATTTCTATGGTTTTAACGGGTATATGTCAAAATATAGCATTAACACAGAGAAGGAGTTCTACAAATTTGACAGGAGACTCTTTAGAAGTTCGCTTGACATACAAGGGAAAATTGGAGGAGACCTCTCTTGGGTTGGAGGTGTGGCTCTATACAGTTATAAAACAGGAGAGCTTAAGGGTGAGGAGTATCTCTCTTCCCCATCTCTGTTTAAACAATATGTAGAGGCGGGGCTTATAGATCAATCGGAGAGAGATGGAGGAGCTCGTGCTGAGTTAAAAGCAGGTTTGGTATTCGACACAAGAGACCACGAGGCAGACCCCTATAGAGGGGTTAAGGGAGAGCTGATTACACTAATTTCACCTGGAGGAGAGAGCAGCTCTGCATACGGTAAACTATACACATCTGTGTCGGGCTATATACCGGTCAACAGAGAGAGGTTAACATTTGCCTTTAGAGTTGCATATCAGGGAACTATTTGGGGGGAGCAGCCGTTCTATATGTTGCAAAATATTACAACCCTATACTTTAGACAGATAACCAATGAGGGGCTTGGAGGGCATAACTCCCTACGCGGAGTTCTTCGCAACAGGGTAGTTGGATCGGCAATTCTATTTTCCAACATTGAGCTTAGGTACAGATTCAATAGCTTCAGACTCCTTAATCAGAGTTGGTATTTTGCTATGAATCCTTTTATAGATGCGGGAAGGGTTGTGGGCTATTACAGAGAGGAGAGGATGGATAATCTTCCAAGTGAGCAAAGAGGCCACCCGGAAGAGCTGCATATCTCTGCAGGGTTAGGTGTTAAGGCAATAATGAACAGAAATTTTGTTATCTCGGCAGAGATTGGAAAACCTTTCGACAAAAGAGATGGTAACAGTGGACTGAATATTGGCCTGAATTATATTTTTTAGAAGAATTTTGTAAAGCTTGTAACAAAAAAAATATCTATTCGTCTTCTATCTTGAAATGACATCACAGGAGTTTAATATAGTAGTTGCCAAGCTGCGGCCCAGACTCATATCTTTTGCCAGTGGATTTGTAAAAGATGGGGCCTCAACGGCCGACGATATGGTGCAGGAGGCAATCATACGTCTTTGGAAGTCTAATGAGATGCAGGAGATAAGGAATCCCGAGGCACTCACAATGCAGATTTTAAAGAATGTATGCCTAGACTATCTTAAGCTTAAGAAGAACAACATGAGTCAGTTAAACCCAAATTTTAGGGTTTTTGCCGACTCAGATCCGTCGGGGGTGCTGGAGAGTAAAGATGAAATGTGTAACATAAACAACTATCTTGCCTCTTTGCCCGAAGATCAGATGTTGGCAGTACGGTTAAGAGATATTATGGGCTACGAGATGGAGGAGATTGCAACTATTCTTGGAACAACAGAGGGTAATGTGAGAACGCTGCTCTCCAGAGCAAGACAAAAACTTAGAGAGAAATTAATGTCAAAATGGAAACAATAGAGATTAAACGCGTACAGGAGCTTCTGGATAGATACTTCGACGCTCAGACAACCCTTGGCGAAGAGAAGATGCTAAGAGAGTATTTTAAGGGAGAGGTCTCTCAAGAGTTTCTGGTCTATAAACCGCTTTTCAACTGCTACTCAGAGGAGATAGAGCGAATTGAAGGGGTAAAGGTAAAAAGAAGGGATTTTCGCTGGATCTCTGTTGCTGCTGCGGCTGCGTTGGCTCTATTTACTTTTGTTTTAATGCCCGATAGGGGTGACTCTCTTAGGTTGGTGATTGATGGAGTTAATGTAAAAAACAGAGAGCTGGCCATATCAAAAGCAGACAATCAGATTAATCAGCTTAACAGTATGCTTGGAAAGTTCAAGCAGGGAAGTGCTCAGCTAGATAACATGAATAGAATGGGAACGGCACTCTCTCCATTGGAGTCGTTGGGAAAGGTTCTGACACAAAACAGAGAGGAGAATCGTCTTAACTAAAGAACATGAAACAGAAACTTAACCTATACTAACCAGATAATTAAAAACCAAGAAATGATGAAAAGAATTTTAATATTGGTGCTCTCTGCAATTCTCCTCCCTGTATGGGTATGGGGTCAGTCGAAGCAGATCAACGAAATTCTGGACAGATACGAGAAGAAGAGGAACGTGGAGTCTATTCTAATATCGCCGTCTCTGTTGCAGATAGCGGGGAGCTCCAGTGTAGACGCATCTACTAAAGATCTGCTGTCGAAAATTACCGAACTTAGAATACTGAATGTAAAACAGGGTGCTGTTGAGGGTGGTGTTCCGGTTAGGGTAACACTCAAGGGAGAGCTTGAGAAGCTGTTTACGGGAGAGCTCTTCACAAGAGTGGTAAGGGTTCAGGACGGAAGCGAACTGCTTGAGATGTATGTGACCAAGAATAATCCCGGAGTACTGCTTTTTCTTACCACTACTCCAAATGAGATGTCTATTATCTCAATTTTCGGGAACATAGACAAAAGTGTGATAAATGCCGCTATGTCGGGTGAGATTAAAATAAAATAGTTTAAAACCAGATTTAGATTATGAATAGAAAAGTAATATATGCATCTGCAGCCCTAATGATGCTCTATGCATTATTTGCCCCAGAGGTAAAATCTCAAACAGTAGTTAAAATAGGAGAGGCAGAGATAGCCATTCAATCTCCTATAAGTATAAAGAAAAGAGATACCGTAGATAGGCGCTCGATAAGCAAAGCTTATGGAAACAATGAGATAAGGGTAGTGAAGAGATCGACTTATCCAAAATATTACGAGGATTTTTTTATTGGGATTGGTATGGCTGTCCCAACAGATAATGGGGAGTTTTTACCTATGCACTACGGAAGTTCATACTCGTTGGAGGCAGGGTACAAATATTTTTATCGCCCCTCAAAGA
>CAYYAM010000007.1:16367-38749 GCA_964469965.1 uncultured Muribaculaceae bacterium
GGAAGTTCATACTCGTTGGAGGCAGGGTACAAATATTTTTATCGCCCCTCAAAGAGGTACGCTTTGGGTACAACCTTTCAATACACCTTTTATAACTTCAAGCTCAAAGATGCTGCTCAAACCGGGGTATTTGAGAGTAATGTTCCTGGAAATGTTAAGAAGGAGTACTATAGAACAGACAATCTGGGAACAGGACTTATTAACAGGTTTTACCTCTTTCCAATCGGGAACAGTCGCCCTTTCACTTTGGACTTAGGGGGATATTTAGACTTCTCGTTCAGCAAGAGATACAATGTTAAGACAGTAGAAAATGGGAGAGAGAATAAATATAAATACAGAGATGGATCTAAGTTCAACCCGGTTCAAGCCGGATTATATGGCGCCATATCTAAGGGGAGTTACTCTTTATATGCAAGATACAGACTTACCAATCTCTTCAATCCCGAGTCGGTGCCAATGGAGCTGCCTAGATTCAGTCTTGGAATACAGGTGTTGATGGATTAATCAAAGGTTAATATCCAGAAGGCCGTGAGGTAGTTCTACCGTAAGGGTTTTGCCTTCGTGGTCTTCTTTTATTATAATATCTTCATGAATCGGGAGGAGAAATTCCTCCCCTTTTTTTTCTGCTCTCTCAACTCCAAAACAGGGATTGCCCGGATAGTCATAAAAAGACAATACCGTTCCCAATACCACCCCGGCTCTGTTGATAATTACAAATCCCAAATAGTATTCTGCTTCGTTTTGGGGGTTATGTTCGTCGAAATCTCCCTCTCTGCTGCTCTCTGCTTTTATCTCTTTTCCGCAAAGCTCATCAGCCAGATTTAAGTTATTGACACCCTCCAGCTTGACTATTGCTTGGTTGTGGCCTTTATTAACCAGAGATTCAATAAAAAAGGGAACCGGTAATCCATCAAAAGAGATGAATACCGGTTTCTTTTCATCAATATCACCGTTAACTCCCGGAGAGTATCTTATGTTAATCTCTCCCTTTGTGCCGAATGATCTTATGACCTTTGCGACAGTCAGCAATTTTTTTGCCGGTGCCGACATTGCAATTACTCTTGAGTTTCGGTTGTCTCTGCTACGGGAGCATCTCCCTCTTGACTCTCCTCTTGTGCCTCTGCTGCCGCTTTTGCTGCTGCCTCTGCCTCCTCTCTCTTCTTCTTCTCAATCTCCTCTGCTCTTGCTGCATTTACCTTTGCCTCTGCTTCCATTGCTGCTTTTCTGGCATCGCGGTTGCTTTGAGCAAGTTGCGATTTTTTAGAGCCAACTTTGTTCTCTTTTTCAGCTACCCAAGCATTCCATTTAGTATCTGCAACCTCTTGTGTTATTGCACCTTTTTTTACCCCCTCTTGAAGGTGTTTCCTAAGAAGAACCCCTTTGTAAGAGAGTATCCTGCGGCATGTGTCTGTAGGTTGAGCTCCATTGAAAAGCCATTGAAGGGCCTTATCGTTGTCAAGCTCTATTACTGCAGGGTTAGTGTTTGGATTGTATGAGCCGATACGCTCAATAAAGCGACCATCGCGTGGTGCGCGACTGTCTGCTACTACGATATGGAAGAATGCGAAATTCTTTTTACCGTGTCTTGCAAGACGAATTTTTACAGCCATAATACTGTGATTTTAAAGTTTTTAAAATATTAACTTCCTTATCTTCTCGAGAAAAGGCCCGCAAATATACAACATTTTATAGAAATACAAAAGAAAAAGAAAGGCATCGCCTGTTTATGACGATGCCTATCCTCTTACTTAACCTAAAACTTAAACTATGAAAAAACTTCTCGATTATTAAAAATACAAATCATGTGCCAAAGTTTTATCTTCATAAACGAAAATGTTTTTGAAGTTAAATTTCAGGTAGTTATCTTTAGATGCAGGGGTAGTAATCATTATAGAGGAGAGAGCGGGCAGTTTATACTCCACTCTGTTGTACTCAATCACAAAAGGGATAGATCCTCTGTTGGTAATCTTGATATGGTTACTCTTTTCATCTTTTTTAATTGAGGTGGCAAATACCATACTGTTTACAAAATCTGCTGCAACCGCCGGAGTGGTCGCAATCATATTTTGGAACCAAGCAATAGTCCTCCTCTTTTGGATTGCCTCTTTAATTCCGTCTAAACTCCTATCTTTTGTTAAAACCAAAGTTAAGGGACGTTCAAAACCCAACTCTCTCAATGTGCCTCGCTCAACATTGCCGTGAACATCACTGGCAGAAATCATAGCAAGGTTCATATCTATTGCCCATGAGATTGCTCTGGGATAAAATTCGTTGTTATTGAACACCTCGATTCCGTCTATTACACCTTCGTTAAAGAGGTCTCTCTGAAACTCTTTTATATATGTAGAGTCAACAGCCCAGCCGGGATGGTTCCAAATAATAAGCGCACCCTGTTTCTTTGCCTCTAAGATAGACTCTTTAGGATCTTCCTTTGCAATTGGGTTTGCATCTGTAATAAAGAGGGCATTGTAGTGCCCTATTGTCTTTTGAGTTCTTGTAATCTCTGTTCCTCTAACAAGTATAAGCCCGCAGTTATCTGCAGCAGGTTTTGCAATCTGGTAAGAGGTATTGTGGTCGTTATTAGTATACTTACTGAATGGTCTGTACTCAATATGATCTGTAATAGAGAGCACATCAACGCCACCTGTCCAGGCCTCTGCCACCCTCAATGTTGGCCATACAAGACCGTCTGAGAAGATAGTATGGGTGTGAAAGTCGCAGGTTAAAACGTGGTATTCTCCCACTTTAGGAAACACAAACTCTGTTCGGTGCTGAGCTCCATATTCGGGGTAGGTCACTTTGTTGGGATTAAGTTTTTGCCCAAGTGCAGGCGCAACCATTATTCCAAAAGCAAAAATCAGAAGCGATAGTTTTAAAGATTTCATTTTTAATCTCTATTTATTAATTTTTTCAAGTTCTTCAAATGAGATGTCCATTAGCGAGTATCTCTCCCTCTTTTTTATATTGTAGTGCCACCACTCATGCTCATACATTGTGAATCCGTTGTTTATCATAACCTCTCTGAGCTTGTCTCTATTTTTAGCAGCAATTGAATCTTCTATAGGGTAGGAGTGCGATGCCCTTTCAGAGAATTCGTCGAATGGGGTTGGCATAATGAGCTCCTCTCCTGTAGCCAAATCTATAAGCGTTAAATCTACGGCACCTCCTCTGTTGTGAATAGACCCTTTCCAAGGAGCGGCAACAAATGTGGTGTCGGGGTAAACTTCGTAAAAATAGAGGGTGGCGGCATAAGGCCTGTAAGCGTCAAAAATCTTTAGCCCAATACCCTCTTTAGCCAATAGTTGCTGTATCTTGAGTAGTGAATCTGCAGCATCTCTTCTAAGCCAGGCCTTTGGCATTGTGTAAATCACCTCTCCGGTAAAGTTATCGGGCGTTGCATATCTTATATCTATAGCAACTCCGGGAAGATGTCTCTCCAGGTCTACAAGCAGGTTACTGCTGTCGGCATTTACAGTAGAGAGATACTCCTCAATTGTTGTTATTATCTCCAGATTGTAGGGGTTTCTCTCCTTAACCTCTCCCGGGGCTTTACATCCCTGAAGAGAGATGCTCATTGCAATTATTGCAATGAGCACTACTCTTTGAATACCTGATCTCATTATTTTTGTTTTATCTGTTTAACGTCTATTGAAGCGGAGTTACAACCTCAATTAATTCAGGCAGATCCATGCCGATAGATTTTAAATGCTCTACCTTTGGCACTCCGTTGTTATTCCACCCGCGTCTATGGTAAACCGCATCTAAAAGTTTCTCGTATCTATCCTCTCTGTATGAGCGATGCCTCTCCATCTTCTCTTCAAGTGAGAGCCCTTTAGGGTCTATTCCCATCCAATCAATCAGCTGTTTATCGTATCTCTCCTCTCTGCTCAGGTACTCCTCTGCCGTTACAGGACCTGCCGCTCTGTAAGGTTGCTTATCGTGCTCCCTTAGACCGAATCCCATTCTGATATTAAAAATTTTCTGGAAGTTGTAGACTCTCTCAGACATTTTAATCATCTCCTCTTTGTCGAACTCTCTTCCGGTAACTGCTTTGAAAATGGTTACATAGTTATCTACGTGTTCGGGCACTTTATTGGGCTCGGGTTGCTCTGCGTTGTCTGCAGGTTCAACGTCGTTCCAACAGAGTTTGCAAAAACCTGCAAGACCAAACCAGGTTCTAAAGTATGGGAAGTAGTGAAGGGCCTCGGCTTTGTTTTCAAAGGTAGGGATCATATTATTTACCATATCCATAAAGATAAGCCACGCTTCGTCGTGCTGAGGGCCTTTGTTGGTCATTGCGTATCCGCCCTGCTGGGCAAGAGACTCTTTAGACAGATACATAGAGTATTCAAGCCCTTTGTTCTCCATTGCAATATCCTCTATGAAACGACTATCACCCCAGCCGTTTTCAATAAACATCTCTTTAAGACGTTTAACGCCCAGCCCGGCTGTAACACCAAAGCCCTCTCCTCTTGCCATCTGGTGCAGAAGCTCAAGCGATGCATCGGCATTACCCCAAGAGAGATCTATCCCCCCTGTACGTTGGGCATTTAATATTCCGTTCTCCCAGCACTCCATAAGGAATCCAACTATATTACCCCAGGTAATGGTGCAGACTCCGTAGGTGTCGCAGTAAAAATTCTGTTCAATGATTGCAATAGGATCAAAAATTGCTAAATTACTTCCAAGTCCGGCAGCATTCTCATACTCGGGGCCATCCACAATCACTTTAGAACCTTTGTATGGGCCGGTTGTGAGCTCAAAATCGTCTACACCTTTGGCGCAAGACATGTTGCAACCTATCCAGCATCCGTCAGGAACTCCTTGTGTAAAGTACCTCTTCCAAACCTCCAAATCAATTTTAGGGCAGTCTTTGTGATCGCCATACTTGAAGTTCATCACCGGTAGAATGTCGTACTTTTCCAAAACACCCATAAGGTGTGCTGTTCCAACCTTTCTCATCTGGCACTGAATATCGTCAAGATCTCTCATCTCTTTGTTGAATCTCTTTCCTCTCTCCATTATTGGCTCGAGAGCATCTACGTTATTAAAATTGCCTGTTACCTTAGGCACTTTGGCAACAATGGCTCTCACATTCTTCTGCCTCATAAGAGTACCCAAACCACCTCTTCCTGCCTGCTTAAGTCTTACTTTGCCCCTTTTTACATCGTAAAATGTAAAGTTCAACATCCCAATCAGTGAGTGTTCTGCTGCCTTTCCTGTTGCAACAACAGAGACATTTATCTTGTCTTTCTCACTATCTGCAAACATATCCAGGAGCTCCTCCCCCAACAGGTGCGAGTCGTAGCTCAGCTCTTTAGGAGTCTCAAAAATTTCAACCACGTGATTTGTGCCGTCTATGTAAATAATTACATCTTTCTCTGCAATCCCCTGAACTTCAATTGCATCAAATCCCGCAATTTTAAGATGAGGCCCAAAATGACCACCTACGTTGCTGTCTATGATTCTCTCTGTTTGGGGCGATATAGCAACAACAATAGATTTACCCGAACCGGAGTATTGAGTTATTCCGCAGCATGGCCCCCCCGAGATCACTATCTCATTTTCCGGGTCGCTCCACTTTGTATCGGGTTTAACGGCATCCCACAGCATACGGAGGCCGTACCCCTTTCCTCCAATAAATTTCTCTTTTGTCTCCGGCGCAATCTCTCTAACCTCCATCTTTGATGTACCCACGTTTACATATAAGCTCATATCGCTGTAACCTTTTACCATGGGCCTCCAAGTGTAAGGGAAAGAGGCTAAAATCCTCCTTTTGTCTTTAATCTCCTGAAAGTTCATTTAATAGAATTTTTAGTTTTTGAATGTAATTGGTAAATTTACAAAAAATTGAAACCACGGCAACCCAAATTATGATAAATTTTAACACTATAAGAGAGATACTCTCCAAAAAGGTAGTAGGAATTGCCGGAGCCGGAGGGCTCGGATCTAACTGTGCCTCATCTTTGGTAAGGTGTGGGATTGGTAAACTTATTATTGCCGATTTTGATGTTGTCTCTGTGCAAAATCTTAACAGACAGTTTTACTTTAGAGATCAAACCGGTCAAAAGAAGGTGTTTGCTTTAAGGGACAACTTAACAAAAATCGACCCCGATTGTATACTTCAGGTTCACGATGTAAAGATAGGGCCCAATAACATTGATCTTCTCTTCTCTAAATGCGATATGGTGGTTGAGGCCTTCGATGATGCATTGGGCAAACAGATGCTGGTAGAGTATATGTTAATCAACCATCCGCACATCCCCCTTGTTATTGCCAGTGGAATGGCCGGTTGGGGAGATTTTGAAAAGATACGAAAAGAGCGCTCGGGCAACCTCTATATATGTGGGGATCAGTCTACGGAGGTGTCGGAATTTTACCCGCCTATTGCGCCAAGAGTGGCTATAGTGTCTAATATGCAGGCCGATGTTGTTGTTGAATATTTTATAAATCAATACTTAAAAAATGCGCATACTTCTAAATAACAGAGAGGAGCACTTTAATGCCAACTCTCTTACAATTAAGGAGATAATGGATATTAAGTCTTTTCATTTTAAGATGCTTGTGGTGAGACTAAATGATAATCTTGTCAAGAGAGAGCTCTATGGTGAGACAGTAGTGACAGATGGAGACGATCTAAAAATAATTCATTTGGTGAGTGGCGGATAGTTGGAAGTCTCCGAAGTTATTTGAACCTGCTGCCTTACAGACTCTTCATGTATCGCCTCCAGAATGCTTTTTACAAAGTTGCTGTCGAGCCCCAGTTCAGATGCCTGCAGAATGCGTCCGGTAACCATTTTATCGTATCGCAAGGGTTGAAGAACGGGTATGTTGTTATCCTTTTTGTACCTGCCTATCTCCCTGGAGATAGACATTCTTTTTGATAGAAGCTCCAGTAGTCTCTCGTCTAATTCATCTATCTCTCTTCGCAACTCAAACAGACTTTCAGAACAATCGATGCTTTCACGCACAACAAGAGCCATAAGAATCTCTTTTAATCTGGATGGTGTTATCTGTTGTTCACTGTCGCTAAGTGCACTCGGTGGATCTACGTGAGATTCAATCATCAGACCGTCGAAGCCCATATCCAGAGCTTGTTGAGAGATGGGGTAGATGAGCGACGGTTTACCTCCAATATGGCTGGGGTCGCACAACATAATAAGGTTTGGATCTCTTCTCTTTAGCTCTATTGGAATATGCCAGTGGGGTAGATTTCTAAACAACCCCTTTTCATAAGTGCTGAATCCTCTGTGAACAGCAGCAATCTGTTTTACTCCTGCATTAGAGATTCTCTCCATAGCCCCTCTCCATAATTCAGGATCGGGATTAACAGGGTTTTTAACCAGAACAACCAAATTCTCCACGGTAACAATCCCTTTTAAGAGACTATGCTGTAGGGCATCTGCAATATCCTGCACTGCAAATGGGTTTGCCGTTGTACGAGCTCCAATCCACAACATATCAATCCCACCTCTAAGTGCTGCTCTTACATGCCACGCATTTGCAACCTCTGTTGAGATCTTCATTCCCGTCTGCTCTTTAACCTCTCTTAGCCATGAGATACCCTCTTTACCAACGCCCTCAAAGCCCCCCGGTTTTGTTCTTGGTTTCCATAATCCGGCTCTAAAAAACTTCACCCCTAAACTCCTTAACTCTTTAGCCGTTGCAATGGTCTGTTCCCTGCTTTCGGCACTACAAGGGCCGGCCATTACTATTGGTTTGCAAGTATTAAATAATGGTATTTGAGACAAAATAGGGTGCATTTTTCTAAAACTAAATGTTGTGTATCACTTATGAGGCCGAATATAGGAGTTTTTTCATTAATTTCGTCCACTAAATTTTTAGAGATTATGGGAAGGTATTACTCAACAATAAGAAGAGCACTGTTAATATTTGTGGTTATAGTTGTGTGTGGATGTAAACTCTTTAGACCCGACGCTTACTCCGGCTCTACCCTTATTTGGGAGTCAGGGGCAAATAACTATTTTAACAGAGATGAGCCCACGTCACTAAAGTTTAGTAATGAGATATTGATAACGGGAGAGCTAGATAAAGATGTTAAGATAAAGCTGAGTGGCTTGCCTTGGCACTCTGTAACGGTAAAGGAGGTTGTTCCCCAAGGAGATTCGATGGTGTTTAAGGGTGCTTTTCGTTACGACGGATATGCCCTGTGCGATATACTCAGCACAGTTAAGGTGAATAAGTGGAAGGGAGAGGAGTTCTATCCTCCGGTAGATCTGTTTGTTGAAGTTTGGAATCAAGAGGGTGAATATGCTGTTTTTAGTTGGGGGGAGATATTCTATGCGGCAGATGTATATAAGATAATATTGGCCAGAAGTGTATCCAGAGTAATTCCGGGTAAGACCAAGGAGTTGTGGCAACTGCCCGAGTTTGCAAAAATTGTGGCAGGAACAGACCACAACAGTGTTAGAAATATCTCAAATCCGGTAAAAATTGTAATAAGGTCGCTCAGGGGCAACTTTAAAGTTGATAGAAATCCTCAAGTATTCAGATCAGACTCCTTAATCATAGAGGGAGACAGAGGTGTAGGCACTGTAGATGCTACAGACATGCGGGAGCAAATAATCTATAAAACACATTTTTATGGTCAGAGCATGGGGTATAAAGGGGTAAAAGTATATAAAGGGATTTCTCTTAAAGATAAGATGGAGTCGCTTTTTAGCAACAATCCTCAACTACTCTCTACCGCGATGCTCTGCATAGAAGCTACAGACGGGTATCGAGCAGCTTTTTCACTTTCAGAGATTATTAATAGAAACGACGGCATGGAGTCTGTTTTGATGTATGGTGGCAATGAAGAGGGAAGGGGTGGATTCTCTCTGTTCTCTATCTTTGATATGTTTGCCGATAGGGCAATAAAAAGTATAAGCAGAATCTCTATCTATAAGCCGGCAGATTTTGAGAAACCCTCGGGAGATCTCATTGTTTTTCACGCCGGCTCTCTTGCAGCACCAATGAAGGAGATTGCAGATTCATTTATGAGGTTGTATCCCGGAGTTAAGGTGCTTGCAGAGGCATCGGGAAGCATAGATGCAGCAAGAAAGATAACAGAGCTGGGAAGAGATTGCGACATTATTGCATCTGCCGATTATTCGGTAATAGAGAATCTTCTAATACCCAACTATACAAATAGTTGTGTTAAGTTTGCCACTAATGAAATGGCTATTGTATACACAGAGAGATCTAAATATGCAAATATAATCTCAGAATCAAACTGGCTTGAGATTCTCTCCGGGAGAGATGTAACGGTGGGAAGATCCGATCCCAATGCCGATCCTTGTGGTTACAGGACGCTTTTGGTTTTAGATCTGGCGTCGAAATTCTATGCAGAAAAAGATAAGAGTGCGTCTTTACGCGCAGAGGCAATAAAGGAGAAGGATAAAAGATATATCAGGCCCAAAGAGGTAGATCTGCTCGCTCTTTTAGATGCAGGTGCAGTTGACTATATCTTTCTCTATAAATCGGTTGCGGTTCAACATGGCTTGAAATATTTAGAGCTTCCGCCCGAGGTAAATCTGGGAGATCCCTCAAAGGAGCAACTCTACTCCAAGGTGTCTGTTACAGTGAGAGGATCAAAACCGGGCGATAAAATGGTTATGAGAGGCCAAGCGATGGTTTATGGGGCCTCTATACTTAGTGGTGCTCCAAACAGAGCTGCAGCAGAGGCCTTTATGAACTATCTTACCTCTTCTCAAGGAGGAGGAGCCATTCTACTCCGTATGGGACAAGGGCCATATAAGCTCCCTTAGGTCTCTTTTTGGAACATGATGAACACCCTCATCGTCTCTCCAGTACTTAATCTCTCCATCTATAGCGTTGTCAATTACAACAATCTCTTTTGGCTTCCCTAAGGCAATTACAAGTATTATCTCCAGGTGCTCAGGAAGGTTAAGGATAGATGTGAGCTCAACTTTCTTGAAAGTTGCAACCATGCACCCCCCAAACCCAAGTTCAACCGCCTTCAGAAGAATGCTCTGTGCAAAAATTCCGTGATCGCAAGAGTACCCTTGAGAGATGCTTTTATCGTGCAGAAGTACTATATAACCGCTGGGTCTTTCGCCCTCAATAGGGCCGTCCCAATCTTTTAAATAACCTGCCCAGCCAAGGTTGGGGTATATTTTAGAGTTAAGCTGATTGTTTGTAGAGATGAAAAATTTAATCGGCTGTATATTTCTTGATGAGGGTGAGAGTCGGGCTGCGTTTACCATAGATTCCATCTGCTCTCTGCTAATCTCTACATCTTGGTAGAATCTTCTGTAACTTCTGTTTTTTTCAAAAGGTATCATATCTTGATAGTTATTTAAATAAAAAGGGTATCTCCTCTATTGAATTTGCCCTTACCAACCTCTCGTGCTCTATCTCCTCTACTACCTCGTGTGCCCAGATAATATCAGAAGGGATGTAAGCGGCGTATCCACCTATATCCAGAACCGGTAATATGTCGGATTTAAATGAATTTCCAATCATTAGAAAGTTTTCGGGGTCAATTCCGTGCTCATCTATTATTACTCTATAGTTCTCTGCCCTTTTTTCACTCATAATCTCAACGCTTGAAAAGTATGCTCTTAGGCCAGACCTCTCTACTTTGGACTCCTGCTCTTTGAGATCTCCTTTGGTTGCTAAAATAAGGGGAAAGCTGTTCGATAGCTCTTTTAGAACACTCTCTACATTAGGATAGAGTTCAATTTTTTTTCCGATGGTGTTTTTCCCTATCTTAATAAGTTCCAGTATCTGTTTGTTTGTAAGCTCTCCATTGCTAAGCTCTATTCCACACTCAATCAGAGAAATTATAAATGGTTTAGAACCATAACCTAACAGAGGAAGGTTGTCTCTCTCTACTCGCAGCAGGGTTTCGTTTGCTTTTTCGTAACTGCACCAAGGGCTCATCAACTCTGCAAACTCCTCTTCTGCTTTACGGTAATGGTACTCATTAACCCACAAAGTGTCATCGGCATCAAAAGCAATAAGTTTTATTCTATCTTTTGGTAATCTTACTGTTGTTTTTTTCTCACACTCCATACTTCGTTATAATTATATAAATCTTCTCCTCTTTATCTTCGAATGCTAATAAACCTGCCTGTTTCGTCTATCCCCTCAACTGTAATGTTGAATCGGGTTTTTCTATCCGATTTGTAAAACTCCACCTTCAAAACCCCATCACCATCACTCTCAATGGATGGATTCCAATACAGTGTACTTCTGGAGTCGAACACCACTGCGTCTCTATCTTTGTGCTTAGAGTAGTCTGGAGAGAAGAATTGGCGTGCCTTCTGCCATCCTAACGGAGCCACTATGGTTGTGTTATACTCCCTGTTAGGATGTCTGGCCCCTTTGTCAAAGGTTTTTCTAAGTGTAACTAAAATAACTCCGGTATTAGAGCCATGTAAAAACCCATCATTACCCTTTAAGAAAACTACGTTCTCGATATCGTCTACAGTATAGTAATCCAAGGTGCCCGGGTCTATAACTTCTGTTTTATCTATAAAAACTTTTGGGATAGCCCTCTCTCCAACAATATTGGTTGCCCGGGTAGATACCAAATATCTTC
Source organism: uncultured Muribaculaceae bacterium (assembly GCA_964469965.1). Lineage (GTDB taxonomy): Bacteria > Bacteroidota > Bacteroidia > Bacteroidales > UBA932 > Bact-08. Next base: position 27,937 of record CAYYAM010000007.1, read on the forward strand.
CACCACCATCTCCTGTTCCACCGTACATCAACCCGGGAAAAGAGGAGACTATAAAATCGGTAAGACTCATCCCCGAATACATTCCCAGCTCCTCTCTCTCTCTAATCTGTCTTCTGTCATAAGAGCTAACAAAAACAGAGGGGTTGTGTTTAGGGGTCACTTTGGCCCCCGAAATCACATATGCTGCTCCAAGGGTGCTTACTCTCTCTCCTCCGGTGTTGTGGTAAATTTGAGTGTAGGCCTCAGTGTCGGGGTGGTTTTCTGTTCTGTAGTATGGACCTGTGGTTCTCTCTCTTGTAAGGTTGGGAAAGACCTCTTTCATAACCTCTACATAGTAACCTTTTTCTCCTTTTTTACCCATACAAGATATTACAAACGAAGTGCTGTCGGGAAAGTTCAGTTCGTCAACTTTAAAGTAGCCGCTTCTGTTTAACTCTTCACTCACCGCCAGATTGATTGAAGGAGACAAAACAGAGAGGATAGAGTTTTTGGTGTTCCTGAATATGCTGGTGGCCCTTCCCGATATAGATTGGGTATGCTCTCTAACCGGCTTATCTGTAGACACTATTGCTCTTCTCTCATCTATAGTCAAAAGATTTTGGGGGTTGGCCAACAGAATTAAATCTGTAATAACCTCTTTTATATTATTACTCATTGACTCTTCACTGCCAAGGTCTTCTCCTAATAAGCCGAAAGGGGTCTTTATTTGAGGTTTTTTTATTGTGTAAAATAACTCCATGTACGTGCTAAGGTTGTTACTAAGCGGGTTCAAGGGTGCAAGATAGGCATCTGTCACAGAGACAGAGAAGCTTCCCTTTACCGGCTCCCCCTTTGAGTTAGTTATTTTGAGCTCCATCAGAACTTTCTCTCTTCTATCGTACGCCTCCTCCTCTTTATTTATAAAAAAATCTGCATTAATGCCGTTGTTCCCGAATATAAACAGAGGCCTTTCGCTTACTGCAACACTATCTACAATCAGCGATATGCAGTTCACCCCCTCATTAAAGTTGCTTTTATTAAAGATAAAGAGTTGACTCTCTTTTGTAACTCTTTCATTGAATGCAATACCATCTCTGTCAGAAATCAAAACTTCAACAGTTGAGTTTTCAAGATCAACTCCACGAGTAACAATATTTGCGTAAATTCTATCATCTCTCTTCTCTACTTTTATCATGCCCCCCCTATCTGCCGCTGCGGGCAGATCCCGTTTTAAGCTATTGCCGTTTTTGTCATTTACAATAACATAGTATCTCTTTCCTGCTTCGGGGGTAAATTTGATCTGTCCTAAACCTTCGTAAAGAGTGGTAAAAGAGTATATGGGAGAGTTATTGTTGTCGAACAGCGTACCGCTCAAATTACAACCCGACCCGCCGGGTCCGGTTGCATGAAATATTACTGTAGTATTATTGCCTACAAGAAGTGCACCTCCTTCGGGGTAGAATTTTATGTCATCTACACTCTCCTCTACCCTCTCTGAACCCGGAAACTTAAAGTTCTCAAATAGCCGGTGGGTATCTTCATCCATAGGGTTTACAATAACAATGCTTTTTGAGAATATGTAGTGGGGCCGATGGTTTGTGTGCCATAGAGTGTAGGCCCGAATGGTGTATATCCCGCTGGAAAGCTCATGATCTAAATCTATATGGCCGTCAAACCCCCTCTCCTCTCTTTTTATCTTTATTCTGTTAACCAGTGAGTCTTTAATTAGCTCTACATAAATATAATTGCTCTCATTGTAGTCAGATATACCTTGAATGTTAGCCAGATAGCATTTAAGCCAAATAGTCTCTCCAGAGATATACAAATCTTTATCGGTTTGTAAATAGACCTTTTCTCCCAATAGTTCGGCTCTAATATCTGTGGCCGAAAACAGTAGTAAAAGCACAGATGCTATAAGAGCCCTCATGTTTTTCTTAAATTATGCAATTATTGATATAGGATTGGTTCAGAATCACAAATTTAACAATAATTAATTCAAAAAAAATGAGTCCGTCTGATCTTTTTTCGATAGACGGACTCTTGTATAATGGTATAGACCTGAATAGATGCTGCTATTTTGCAACTCTCTCAAGCCATCTGAGCATGAACAGCATTGTGCCCATAGAAATAATACACGCAACTACAAACAGACCCCAGGTCATCCAGATTGGAATATTCTGATAGAAGATAGCTCCAATAAACAGAAGTTGGTTTCCAAGAGCGGTAGCGCCAAGCCATCCCCCCTGCATCACTCCTTGGTACTGAGGAGGGGCAACCTTAGACACGAACGATATTCCTAGCGGACTTATGAACAGTTCGGCAACAGTGAGTATCAGATAGGTTCCAATTAATAGGAATGGAGTAACCTTCATACTGTCTTGAAGACTTCCCATTGCAACTACATCTTTGTAAAGAGGAAGACCGTGAGATCCCATAGACATCACAACAAAACCCAGAGCGGCAATAAACATACCTATTGCAATCTTCTTAGGAGTAGACGGCTCCATCCCTTTGGCCCTTAACCATCCGAATACGGCAATTACCACAGGAGTAAGCAGTACCACAAAAATAGGATTGGCACTCTGGAAATCTTCAACAGCTATTCCATAACCAAAGAGGTTGAGCTGGGTGTAGTCTCTTGCAAAGAAGGTTAGGGTCAAACCATTTTGGTGGAATGAGAACCAGAAGAATATTACTACTGCAAATACTGCAAACAGTGCGTAAAGACGCTGTTTTACCTCTTTTATGTCCATCTCGGTAACCTCACCTTTTGCAGCAGCATCTTTTTTGCTCTTAACATCGGGAAGGTTTTTCTTGTTTAATAGAAATATCGCAACAGAGATAAGCATTGTAAGGATAGCAACTCCAAAAGCATAATGGAATCCGGTTACAAAAGAGTCCAGATAAGCGTTTACAAAACCCTCAGTATTTCCTGCAAAAGCACCGGTTTTGTCTACTTGAGCAGAAAGCTCTCCAAGTCTGTTCATACCCTCAGGTGTAATGGTTCCGTCTAGGTATGAGTGGCAGATAGATGGGAGGTTAGGGTTGTACTCGAATCCGTTTTTGCTTAACCAAAGTCCCCTTACATATTTTGCAACGAATGGAGCAAACATTGCACCTACGTTAATAAACATGTAGAAAAGCTGGAAACCTGAGTCGCGCAACTTGCTGTACTGAGGATTATCGTACATTTGGCCAACCAGAGCCTGAAGGTTACCTTTAAAAAGTCCGTTACCAAAAGCAATAGTAAATAGACCCACACAGGAGATAATCAGGAAAAGAGTTTTGTTTGGAACAGGTGTTGGTGATGGAATGGCAATCATCAGGTAACCAAGCGCCATTACAAACAGACCGGTAAGAATGGTGCCTTTGTAGTTACGTGTACGGTCTGCAATCGTACCTCCTACAAGAGCGAGAATGTAAATAAGGGCATAGAATACAGAGTAGATGATACCGGCATTTGTTTCATCCAGACCAAATTTTGCCTGGAGGAACAAAACCAGGATTGCCATCATGGTGTAGAAACCAAAGCGCTCACCCATATTAGCCAGGGCTGCAGCCATTAATCCTTTAGGTTGTCCTTTGAACATAAAATCAATTTATTAGTTAGTTTGTTAAATCTAATGTTCGCAAAAATAATAAAATTTGGATAACTTTGTTAAAAAGTTTAAGCCAGAGATGCGAAAAATTTTACTTTTATTAGTTGTAACCCCAATATACCTTATATCATTACTCCCTATTGGTGTGCATTACTTCTTTTCTGGAGGTTTCATTTTTTTTATATGCAGAGTTGTCGGTTACAGGAGAGCAACAGTCCTTATAAATATATCAAGATCTTTTCCTTCGTTTAAGTATGCTAAAGTGGAGGAGACCATGAAAAAATTTTACAAAAATTTTTCGCAGATTATTGCAGAGAACATTAAACTAATATCTGCATCAAGGTCGGGCATATCTGCCATGGCAACCATAGAGAACCCACATCTTCTTATGGAGCACTTCAATAATAACAGATCGCTCATAATTGCGGGAGGGCATATTGGAAACTGGGAGCTGCTTGCAAGGATGGAGCTTTTTAAAAATGCAGAAAAGTTAGGGTATCTCGGATGCGATTTTAAGTTTGTTTACAAGAGACAAAGCTCTGCTTTATCTGATATGATAATAAAATGGACACGATCCAGAAAAACAACAATAGAGCTGATTGAGTCAAAAAGTGCTGCCAGAGCCATTCTTAAGAGCAAAGAGAGGGCAGCCTGCTTTTTTCTGTTTGCCGATCAAGCCCCTCTGCCTGGCTCAAAATTTGTGGTAAACTTTCTGAACCAGAAGACCTCCATAATTAACGGTCCCGAGGTGCTGGCTAAATCGTCGGGGTGTCCGGTAATTTTCGTTGAGATGAACAGAGTTAAAAGGGGAGAGTACTCTGTAAGTTTTCATGAAATTGCGCAGGATCCTATTAATTGTGAACCGGGTTATATTACCAAGAAGTACTCTTTGCTTCTGCAGCAGAGTATAGAGAAGAATCCCGATAACTGGCTTTGGACGCACAAAAGATGGAAAAGAGAGTAGTATATTTATAGATAGTAGATTGTATAATAAAACCAACGATATAATGAAGATTGTTTTAAAAATCCTTTTAACTGTGTCTGCATTTGCCCTTTGTACTGTATCACGGGCACAGATTATCAACCCCGGAGACAAAGTGCCGGCCGGTGCAATAGTTTACTCTTTGCCTGTAACAAATCTTCAAATTGTTGCCCAAGCAACATTTGAGACCTTTACCACAGGACCCTATGCCAGATTTGCACAAAAATATCTTGGAGTAACAGCAAGAGAAGACAACAATACAACTTACAGACTATCTTCTGTAGAGATAACGCCATTCATAGAGGCAGATCAAAGCGTTAATATTGCTCTCAATTTGGGAAATAACAGAAATGCATCGGCAAATTTTCTGGAGATGACCAATTTAGGATTAATTATGTGGTCTGACACATATGCCGGAAAGAGCCAAAAGATTAAATATCCAAATTTGAACAGCACTCACCTTTTCACAAAAGCAGCATCTACCTCAAACCTTACAAACGAGAGAAGTACACTCTATAGAACCGTTCAAACTGCAACAGGAACAGAGAGGGTTGCTGTTCAGCAGAGTCAGGTTGTTGAAAAGAGCTTAGAAAAGAGGGCAGAAGAGACAGCTGCGGCCATATTCAGGTTAAGAGCAAAAAGATTGGAGATTATTACCGGAGAAACCGATGCTACCTTTAGCGGAGATGCACTCAGAGCCGCTATTGAAGAGATTAACAGACTGGAAGATGAGTATCTTGCACTTTTTATGGGTAAAGTAGCCACAGGAAGCCAAATAGTTACGTTCGACCTTCTCCCAAAATCTTCCAATGACAAGCAGATCTATATCGCATTCCGGCTATCAGAAACACAAGGCCTTCTTCCTGCCGGGAATCTTTCGGGTAGGCCTATTGTTCTTGAGCTGATTAACGAAGATCCTCAAGCTCCGGTGAGCATGGATGTAGCGCCGGCAAGGGGAAGAGTAATCTATAGAAAACCGGCTATGATGAATGCAAAGCTGATGGATGGGCAAACCTTGATTCTGCAGTCGCGCATACCTATGTACCAGTTTGGCCAAACCCTCTCCTTCCCTATAGAAATAGCAACGGGGAGATTGTAGATTTAAACAGAATTATTATTTTTGAAACAAAGGCAATACTAACTAATAAAATAGAGATATGAACATTCAAGAGCTAAAGCCCGAGAGGGTATGGAGTCACTTCTACTCGTTGACCCAAATACCCCGTCCATCTAAAAAAGAGGAGAAAGCAGTTCTTTTTCTGGAGAAATTCGGTAAAGATCTAGGTTTAGAGACAATTAAGGATCACCTGGGAAATATTATAATTAAAAAACCGGCATCTCCCGGAATGGAAAACCGTAAGGGTATAATTTTTCAGGCCCATATAGATATGGTTCCTCAGAAAAACAGCGATAAAGTACACGATTTTGAAAAAGATCCAATCACTCCAAGAATAGTAGATGGTTGGGTTTACGGAACGGGTACAACTTTAGGTGCCGATAATGGACTTGGAATTGCCGTGGCTATGGCTGTTCTGGAAGATAAAAATATGGTTCACGGACCAATCGAGGCGCTATTTACCATAGACGAAGAGGCCGGGATGAATGGAGCCAGAGGGTTGAAGCCCGGACTATTGGATGGAGATATTTTAATAAATCTTGATTCAGAAGATGAGGGCGAACTCTATGTTGGTTGTGCCGGTGGTCTGGATGCTAATGTTACATTTGAGTATACAGAGGTGAAGACTCCTGCCGGAATGGAGGGGTACAAACTTAATATAACGGGTCTTAAAGGTGGTCACTCGGGAATGGATATTATCCTTGGAAGGGGAAATGCCAATAAGGCGATGGTAAGAATACTTCTTCCTTTAATGAAAGAGCTGGGTGCCGGGATCTCAACTATTGAGGGGGGATCACTAAGAAACGCAATTCCAAGAGAGGCCTTTGCAACTCTTGCAATACCATCTTCTAATGTCCCTAAAGCTAAGAGTGTTGTAGAGACTCATTTTATGGATATGAAGAGAGAGCTTGCCGCTCATGAGCCAAATCTTAAGATTGAGCTTGAGAAGTGCGATACTCCTCAAATGCTAATAGATGGAGATGTTGCTCTTAAGATGGTTATGGCTGTTTATGCATGCCCTAACGGTGTGGAGAGAATGAGCGATGCAATGGAGGGTTTGGTTGAGACCTCAAACAATTTGGCAATAGTTAAATCTAACAATGGGAAGATTGAGATTAGCTGTCTTATGAGAAGCTCTGTAGATTCTGCAAAGGACATACTTGCTGCTGCAATATCGTCGGCATTTGAACTAGCCGGAGCAAAGGTTACCCTTAGCGGCGGCTATCCCGGCTGGAAACCTAATATGGAGTCAGACATTCTTAAAACCATGAAAGAGGTTTACACCAATCTTTATGGTAAGGAGCCCGAGGTTAAAGCAATTCATGCCGGGCTTGAGTGCGGTATCCTTGGCGGCACTTACACCAACTGGGATATGATCTCATGCGGTCCAACAATCAGATCTCCTCACTCTCCCGATGAGCGAGTTAATATAGAGACGGTAGATAAATGGTGGAGATATATAGTTGAGGTTTTAAAAAATGCTCCGGTAAAATAAAAAAGAGGGGCTTTAAAATAATTTGGAGGGCTGAAAATATTCTTATATATTTGCAGCCCTTTTTTATTATTAAAAGAATTTTAATTTATGTTAAAACAGTACGAAACCGTTTTCATTGCAACTCCCGTTTTATCTGATGTTCAGATAAAGGAAGCGGTAAAGAAATTTCGTGACTTCATTACCGATAATGGTGGTGAGATAGTTCACGAAGAGGACTGGGGCCTTAAAAAATTGGCTTACCCTATCCAGAAGAAGACTACAGGTTTTTACCACCTGATTGAGTTTAAGGCAGATCCTGCTATGATCTCAAAACTTGAAATTCAGTATCGCCGAGATGAGCGTATAATCCGTTTTCTCACATTTGCACTCGACAAACACTCTTTGGCATATGCAGAGAGAAGACGTGCAAACAGACAGGAGACTAAAGCTAAGGAGGTATAATTATGTCAAATGCATCTAACAACGAGATTCGTTATCTAAACCCTCCTACAGTTGAGGTTAAAAAGAAAAAATACTGCCGCTTTAAAAAGGCCGGCATTAAGTATGTAGATTACAAAGACGCTGAGTTTCTTAAGAAATTCCTAAACGAGCAGGGTAAGATTCTTCCTCGCCGTCTAACAGGAACATCTTTGAAATTTCAGAAGAAAGTTTCACAGGCTGTAAAGCGTGCAAGACATCTGGCTTTGCTTCCATACGTAACAGATTTATTGAAATAAGCTTAGGAGATAGATAAAATGGAAATTATATTAATACAAGACGTTCCCAATCTGGGCCACAAAGACGATATTGTTTCGGTTCGCAACGGGTATGCCACAAACTATCTTATTCCTAAGGGATTTGCAATAATGGCAACTCCGTCTGCTAAGAAGATGCACGCCGAAAACATGAGGCAAAGAGCCCATAAAGAGGCTAATATCAGAGAAGAGGCAACAGCTTTGGCAGCTAAACTAGAGGGAGTACAGGTTACAATTGCAACTAAAGTTAGTTCAACCGGCAAGATTTTTGGTTCGGTTAACAATATTCAGGTTGCCGAGGCATTAGCAGCAAAAGGTTTCGAAATAGACAGACGCAACATTACAATAATTGGAGAAGACTCTGTTAAAGAGGTTGGCGTTTACGAAGCTTCTGTTAAGTGTCATAAAGAGATTAAAGCAACAGTTAAGTTTGAGATTGTTTCTGAAGAGTAGTCTCAAAATTAGTTTACAGTTAATATAAAGGAGGTCTTTCTAAGGCCTCTTTTTTTATTTAATTTGTTTAACAGGTGATATTTTCACTAACTTTGCAGTTGTGGTCAAATCAAATCTTTTTGAACAACTGTAACTATTTTTTGTTATATTCGAATAAACTACCAAAAAACATCTGTTATGATAAGAAAATTTTTAACACTCACTATTATGCTCTTCTCCTTGGCCTCATTTGCACAGGAGCAGACACAGGCCAACAAGTACGGCCCATACCTAACTAATAAATTCTGGGACAATTGGTTTATCTCTGCAGGTGCGGGTATACAGGTACTTTATGGCGAGCACGACACAAAAGCATCATTTGGCGACAGGATTACACCTGCAATAGACTTCTCCCTCGGTAGATGGGTAACCCCTACCATAGGTATAAGAGGTCAGTTTACCGGATTTACTGCAAAAGGTGTTGTAGCAAGTCCACTGGCTGAATTTATTGAGGGCCCTGCAAGCGGCTTAGCCGGATATTATCAGGAGAAATTCAACTTCTTTAACCTTCATGGCGACCTTCTCTGGAACATATCAAATACTATAGGCGGCTACAGGGCAGACAGAACTCTAGAGTTTATCCCTTATCTTGGTGTTGGTTATGCGAGATCTTCAAAGAAAGATGTATATCCTGTTTATAAAGAGGCATCGGCAACTGTAGGCTTAATTAATAAATTCCGACTTTCTCCCGCTGTAGATTTTAACATTGAACTTAGAGCACTCCTGGTTAATGACCGATTCGACGGGTTTGAAATAGGTCAAGGTATAGAGGAGATAGCATCTGCAACTTTAGGATTCACCTATAACTTTGCAAAGCGTGGATTCGACAGATATGTTGAGCCCGTACCGGCAGACTACACTCCATACAATAGCAAAATTGCAGAGTTAGAGAAGATGATAGCCGATTCCGATGCCAAAGCTAAAAAGCTTGCTTCAGATCTTCAAGCAGAGAAAAACAAAAAACCGGAGGTTATTAAGTCTGTTGAGTATGTTGCCGCTCCTTTGGCAGTATTCTTCCCTATTAGCCAGTCGAGACTTACCGATATGGATCTGATTAATCTGGGTAACTTTGCAGAGGTTGTTAAAAAGTCGGGAAAGAGATATAAAATTATGGGCTCTGCAGATAAAGCAACAGGAAACAAGAGAATTAACCTCAAATTAAGTCAAGATAGAGCAAATGCAGTTTATAATGCACTTGTAAACAAGTTTGGGGTAAATCCAGACCAACTTGAGGTGATAGCAAAAGGAGACGAAAATGAGCCGTTCAACAAGCCGGTTCTTAACAGAGTTGTAATACTCGAATAAGACTAATCACTTATTAATGAGGGCACATTGAAAATGTTGCCCTCTTTTTTTATTAATTTCTCTCAATGTTGTAAAAATTGATACATTTACAAAAAAAATGAGCATGGAAAATATTCTCAACAATCAAACAAACTCGGGAGAGGTAAATTTTACCGGTCTTAAGATTAACGGATTTCTTATGATATTCGCCAATTTGCTTTTGATAGCCATCTCTGTGGCTCTCCTCTTTTTTATCAAGCAGATAGGGGAGTGGATAATTGCACTCTCGGTAGTAGGTTTAATTAAATCTCTTTTTGTGTGGTTTGGGTTTATGCAGCTCGAACCTAATGAGGCAAGGGTTATGGTCTTTTTTGGAAAGTATAAAGGCACTTTTAAAGAGACCGGTTTCTTTTGGGTAAACCCCTTTATGACTAAAAAGAGCATCTCTTTAAGGGCTAGAAATCTGGATGTTAAACCAATAAAAGTTAACGACAAAGTTGGAAATCCAATTATGATAGGCTTGGTAATGGTGTGGAGGGTTAAAGATACCTATAAGTGTATGTTCGAGATAGATGCTCAAAATATGGCCATTACCGCTCCTCCGGTTGTGCCAAACACACCCGGTGCTGCAGTAAGCAATAGAATGAGTGCCTTTGAAAATTTTGTGAAAGTGCAATCCGATGCGGCCCTCAGGCAGGTAGCGGGACAATACCCTTACGACGATAACGAAACACACGATAATGAAATTACCCTTAGGGGAGGTGGAGACGAGGTTAACTTAAGATTGGTTTCTGAATTGAACAACAGATTGGCAATGGCCGGAATGGAGATCTCCGAAGCCAGAATCAACTACTTGGCTTATGCACCCGAGATTGCGGCAGTGATGCTTAGGCGCCAACAAGCTTCGGCAGTGATAGCTGCAAGGGAGAAGATTGTTGAGGGAGCAGTATCTATGGTTAAGATGGCGATAGACAAACTGGAAAGTGAGCAGATTGCAAAGTTCGATAAAGACGAAAAAGCAAGGATGATATCCAACTTGCTGGTAGTTCTATGTGCCGATGAAGCAGCTCAGCCGATTGTGAATACAGGGAGTTAAACCTTACTCCTACACAGAGGGATAACTAGGAGATT
>CAYYAM010000007.1:38849-51397 GCA_964469965.1 uncultured Muribaculaceae bacterium
AAATTTTATCTTTTATGAAACCCTTTGTTAAAAACCAGACAAAACTAACAGCAAAAGAGGAGGAGATAATGAGGCACTTCTGGTCTTCAGGGCCTATGTTTGTTCGAGAATTGCTCCGTTATTATCCTCATCCAAAACCACATTTCAACACTCTCTCAACCATTGTAAGAGGGTTAGAAGAGAAGGGGTTTCTTACCCATAAAACCTTTGGAAATACTCACCAATATTTTTGGGTTATCTCAGAGGATGAATACAAAGCAGGAGCGCTCAAAAGCGTGGTTAATGCATATTTCAAAAGCTCATATATGGGAGTGGTATCCTCTTTAATAGAGCAGGAGGAGATCTCTTTGGAAGAGTTGAAGAGGTTGATTGAGAGCGTAGAGAAGAGATCAAAAAGGGAGTAGCTATGGAGAGTGTTATACTATACTTAATAAAATCATCTCTTTTGATGGCCCTCTTCTACCTCTTTTACAGGGTACTTATGAGTAGAGAAACTTTTCATGCATTTAACAGAGCTCTTATCATATCAATGTCGGTTCTCTCAATTTCCATCCCACTGTTAAAGGTTTCACTTCATAGAGACAGCGATATCTCTGCTTTGGCTCTCAATATTAGCGACCTTTATAACATCTATGGTGAAAGGACGGCTTTAAACACAATCTCATCTCAACCTATTGGCTTTTTACAGATAATCATAGTATCTATTTACCTTATGGGATTTTTGACTGTACTATCACTATCTTTTATCTCACATTATAAAATGATAGCTGTTATACGTGATAGAAAGGCACGTGTTGTAAAGCTTAGGGGAGGAGTTCGGCTGATTATTGTAAATAGAGATATAACTCCTTTTTCGTGGTTCAGGTATATTGTAATAAACGAGAAAGATATTCTTGAAAACAGAAAAGCTATTCTCAACCATGAGGCAGCCCATATAGAGAGACTACACTCGATAGACATGATAGTGGCCGAGGTAATGAAAATCATCTATTGGTTCAACCCGGCTGCATGGCTTTTTAAGCAGGAATTACGTAATATACATGAATTCCAGGCAGATGAGGCTGTAATTAACAAAGGCATCGATGCAACTCAATATCAACTTTTATTAATTAAAAAAGCTGTTGGCCAAAGGCTCTACACTATAGCCAACAGCTTTAATCACAGTAAACTAAAAACCAGAATTACCATGATTTCAAAAAAAAGATCAAAGAAAAGCTCATTGCTTAAAGCTATGTTTGTAGCTCCAATCTCTTTAGTTGCAGTACTATTGTTTGCCAATGAGAGCAATGCTCACCAGTTTTCAACCCTCTCTACAACCAACATAGTTGGTTCTGCTCCCAAAAATAGAGATTTATCTTCAAACGACACAATTCCTAAAAAAGAGAGAGTTAAAAAGGTTACGGAAAAAGTTATAATCATAAGAACCAATGAAAATGATTCAAAGGTTGTTACGGATACAACAAAAAAAGTAATTGTTATTAATGTGGGTGATAAGTCGGCGGTAAGCTCCGACTCTACTGTCAATGCGCTTATTGTGGTTGATGGAGAGGTGAAAGAACGCGGATTCAATTTATCTCAGATTAAACCTCAAAATATTGAGTCTATAAGTGTGCTAAAAGATAAGGCAGCTATAGAAAGGTATGGAGATGCAGGCAAGAAGGGGGTGATTGAGATAAAACTAAAAAAGTAAATAATAAGCGATTAACTGAAAATATTTTGTACCTTTGATGACTTTTTATTAAGCATTTTAAAGACAAAATATTACATAATGAAACAAGATCTTCAAATTTCTGAATTAATCAAGAAGGAGGAGAACCGTCAATTGCACGGCATTGAGCTCATTGCTTCGGAGAACTTTGTAACTCCGCAAGTATTGGCGGCACTTGGCTCTGTTTTGACCAATAAATATGCCGAGGGTTATCCCGGTGCAAGATATTACGGCGGTTGCGAGGTAGTAGATCAGGTTGAACAGCTGGCAATAGACAGACTTTGTCAGCTGTTCGATGCTGAATATGCAAATGTTCAACCTCACTCCGGAGCTCAGGCTAACATGGCTGTATTTATGGCCTGTCTAAAACCGGGTGACACCTTTATGGGCCTCGACCTTGCGCATGGAGGACACCTTACTCACGGATCTCCGGTAAATATGTCGGGGATATGGTATAATGCAGTTGCTTACCAGGTAAGTGAAGAGACCGGAGTGGTAGACTACGACGATATGGAGAGGAAAGCATTGGAATTCAAACCAAAAATGCTTATCGGTGGCGCCTCTGCCTATTCGCGAGAGTGGGACTGGGAGAGAATGAGAGCTATTGCAGATAAAATTGGAGCTATTTTTATGGTAGATATGGCTCATCCTGCAGGCCTTATTGCAGCCGGCCTTTTAAGTAATCCCGTAAAACATGCCCATATTGTCACCTCAACTACTCATAAAACATTAAGAGGTCCAAGGGGTGGTATAATACTTATGGGAAAGGATTTTGAGAATCCATTCGGTATTAAGACTCCAAAAGGAGAGACAAAGATGATGTCTGCTGTCTTGAATTCAAGTGTTTTCCCGGGAATACAAGGGGGACCTCTTGAGCACTGCATAGCAGCTAAAGCTGTCTCTTTCTTTGAGGCGCTTCAGCCCGAATTTAAACTATATCAGACTCAGGTTCAGAAAAACGCATCGGCAATGGCGCAGTCGTTTATTGAGAGAGGGTATAAGATTATCTCCGGGGGTACAGACAATCACCTTATGCTTATTGACCTTAGAAGTAAATTCCCCGAACTCACCGGAAAGCAGGCAGAGAAGATTCTTGTATCTGCAGATATTACTGTTAATAAAAACATGGTTCCATTCGACAGTCGTTCACCTTTCCAAACTTCGGGAATAAGAGTAGGTACACCTGCTGTTACTTCCAGAGGTTTGATAGAGAAGGACATGCCGTTTATTGTAGAGCTGGTAGACAGGGTGCTGTCTAATCCCGAAGACGAAGGCGTAATAACAGAAGTGAGAGAGCAGGTTAGAAAGAAGATGCACGGACTACCTCTCAATATCTGGTAAAATTTCTGAAGATTCATCTTTAGGCGGAGTCTCTTTGATGAGTTGCTCCGCCTCTTTTTTTGCTCCAAGAGGGGGTAGTTGAGGTGTAATGCCAAAAAAGATCTTTGTATATGTAAAGATAGGAAGTGTGTAAGAAGATACCTCTAATCTTTTTGAGGGCCTGATTATGCGATTACACACATCCAGTCTTGAAAGTGGCCTCTCAGAGAGACGAAGCTTGAATCCTCTCAATCTTTTCTTAGACTTATCAAGATCAATTATTGGATATGCATCGCTCTGAACGTTCTCGTAATACCAAACTTTTGAGATCTGTTTATCCTGTATAATTGCCTTCATAGCCCGGCTCTCTTTCTGGTTCATTGTTGTAATTATACTATCCTCTGCAATAAAAAAGAGAACAGATACTCCTCCAAATGCGTCGAACCGCGATAATTCTCCGTTTTGAAAATAGGCCGAGATGTCTGTTGCTTTTATTTGGTTAAAATGGATAGAGTCCTCTTTACTAATCACAAATGCATTTGACATTAAATCTGCTTTCTTAAGTCTCTTTTCAGATATTACTATCTGTATGCTGTCCGATGTGAATTGGTTATCTTTACTCCAGATAACAGGATTTTTATATAGTCTGATAATTGAATCAATTGAATTGAACGACAATGAGTCACTCCGCCCTTGTAGATTACTTCTAAAAAATCGCACATTTTTATTGGCGTCGATGTACCTGTAAAGAGTATCTTTTGCTGTCTCTTCAACTGCTGTCTCTTCAACTGCTGTCTCCTCAGCGGTGATCTCAATTTCTACCTCCTCACCTTTTTTAAGGGGAGGTGGCGTGGAGACCTTCTTGCCATACATCTCTGCAATAGGGTCGCGCTTACTCTCTTGATATCTTTTTAGAAATGCTTTATAAGAGAGTGAATCAACACTGTTTCTGCTAACTGTCTTATATTTAATAGTATCGGCAGCAAAGAATAGGGTATCTTTAACTCCATCCTCAATAGAGTAGTAAGCTATGGATGGATTTTTATAGAGCTCGGCATATACGGGTTCTCCTCTATATTTTGCATAGTCAGAGAAGATAATCATAGATTGGGCAGTATCTAATATCTGAACATTATTGAATAACTCGGCTCTGGAGGAGTCGTTCATATAGAGTATTCTCTCTGCCCAAACCTCGTTCTCTTTGTTAAGCAAATAGGCACTCCGTTCAAAGTTGTAGTGCTCCTTATCTCTATCATACCATCCGCTCATAGCGCTCAAAAAGCCATCCTCTTGCCATGCATAGGTAGATCCAAGAAAATCTACCCTATTTACTGCCGACCAATAGGCAAGTGAGTCCGACTTGAGAACCATTGAGTCTGTTGTCATCTCTACCTTTTGTAAAAATTTGAATCGCTCAATTTTTGAATGGTAATAACCATAAAAGCTCTCAATCACTTTCCCCGATTTATCCATCATACTGCCTCCGTTGTAGAAATAGGCAATACTGTCTTTTGTGTTATAATCAAGGTAATTAGTTCTAAGACGATTACTATCTTTGTCTAGCAGTTCAACCAAAGAACCTCTAACTTGAGCAAGTGAGCTATCTGCCAAATAGTGTACCTTGTCGCCCGACAAAATAGTCTTTCCCTGAATTATCTTTACATTTCCTATAGCATCTACCACGTTTTGCTTTAAATCCCAAATAGCAGTGTCGCATATAATAAGGGTATTGTTATGTAGAAATTGTGCAGGACCGGTAACCCTTCTGATATCTCTGAAATCTGACTGGTACATCTCTGCAGATTGGGCCTTGATTAGTCTCACAAGACGACTCTCATCGTTTACGGCAGCTGTCTGTGAGTAGAGCGATGAACAAAGGGAGATAAAAAAAATCAGAGTTATAGTAATATGGCGTATCACTTAATCCAACCCTCTTTTATGAAAGGACAGTGTTGAAAGAGAGGATCTATCCTGATAAATGTACTCTCTTTTTTCTTCTTAATAAACTTATCTATTGCCTCAAGTGCGAGTTTATTTCTGGCTTCGTCTTGAAGAATATGAAAGTCATCTTCGTAGTTGGCTACATGCGATGGTATAATCTTCTCGAGCATTATTATTTTATAGACAGTATTGCCATTTCTTCCTTCGTTGTCTGTGGTTTCAAACGGTTCGGAGATATCTCCCGGCTTCATGTCTTTTATAATATTATAATCCACTACTTTAAGCTGGTCTTTCTCAAAATATGCCGATCCCGATCTCTCATCGGCAACCAAGCCGCCGTTGATGAAAGATTTGACATCCTGTGAAAATTTTCGAGCTGCCAACTCAAATGTAATACTGTCAGAAACAATAAGTGTCCTTACGCTGTCTAGTTTGTTAAACGCTTTTGCTCTATCTTCATTGGTGTATGTTGGTCTTAGAAGAAGATGTCTGGCATTGAACATATCACCCTCTTTTTTTATCATCTGTATTAGGTGAAAACCATCCGGCGTCTCCACAATTTGTGAAACCTGTCCCTCTTTAAGAGATACTGCTACATCTGAAAAAGCTGGCCAGTAAAGAGTTTTAGATGCCATACCCAACTCTCCTCCTCTCGATGCCGATCCGGGGTCTTTAGAGTAGAGAGTTGCTAGAGTGCTGAATCTCTCTCCCTTTAGAACTCTTTCACGAAACTCCAAAAGCTTCTCCTTTACAGCAAGAGATGCGCTCTCTCTATCGGGATAAATTGCAATCTGCCTGTATTTATACTGTGTAGGAATGATTGGCAAACTATCTTTAGGGGTATTTCTGTAGAATCTTTCAACATCGTAAGGGGTGAGCTCGGGTGCTGTTTGAGCAACTTTACTCCTCATCTCCTGAGTTAAAAACTGTTCGTTAAGGGCCTCTCTCCACTCCTCTTTCAACCTGAAAAGAGGTTTTTTAAAGTACTCCTCTGTTGCTTTCTCTCCACCAAGCTGTGTCATAACCTCATTTATCCTTCGGCTCAGCTCTCCCTCTACGTTGTCTGGACTCACCTTTATGCTGTCTAATCTGGCCTGGGTTAGAAAGAGTTTTTGGATTAGCATATTTTCCAAAATTTCACACCTCAAATTCTTATCCGATGTCACACCCTGTAGCATCATCATCTGAACCTCTGCTTCCAGTGCAGAGAGTTGAATCATATCGTTCCCAATGAGTGCAATAGTTTTGTCAATCAGGCCTTTATCATACCTTTGAGCAGTAAGGGGATTCACCTGAACAAGGGTAAAAATTATAGCCGCCAGGGTTAATTTAATGCCAATCTTCATATTAGGGTTTATCATTAATGTTTGTTTTAAGTGTATTATTTTGGGTTGCCTCTTTTACCAAATCTTTTTCCAATTGATTTATAAGGTCCTGTTTACGTTTGCTAATTATGATCTCTTTGATTCTGGGCCTGTAGTACTCAAACGGGGGAGTACGGTCGGGGGTTATCCGGTCTGTAATATATGCAAAGTATTTAAATAGAGAGTCTTTTGTCTCTATGTAAGGCCTAAAGTCCAACTCTCGTTCACAACTGTACAGATCCATAGGGAGCTCTCTTGCAACCTGTGCTAGATCTACCCAATTGTTCCCAAAGTTATTGTACCTGTCGGCAGAGTTGTACACAATCCTCTCAAATTCATCTATATCTTCTAAGTTATTAGCCCTATACATAGATTTAATTCTCTCCAAGTTTGGTGATAGCGACGAAATTTTAACAACTCTGGCTTTTACAACAGAATTATTAACAGAGATATTGGCCGAGTTTTTTGAGTAGTAATCGCGGCACTCCTCATCACTTACTAATGTATCCAGTCTATTATCTATGTATCTCCTCTCATATCTGTATGCAAGGAGTGAATTTCTATAATCCTCCAACTCTTTGTCTACATCTTTGTCTTGTTTGGAGAGCTCTGTCTCTGCTTTGTTTACTATAAGATATTTGATTGCCCAGGAGTTTACATATTGCCTGAGCATCAAAATGCTGTCGCTGTAAGGTGTACCTGGAGGTATTATTGACCGTATATCGCTTTTATATAACTTTCTGTCACCTACCTGAGCAACAACGTCGTCTCCGGATCTAAAATCCAGATACTTGCACGAAGTTAAAGCAAGCAGTGAGAGTGCCAGTGTTATTAAATGCTTCATGGTTCTGTTAAAAACCTATTGTTATCTTGTATAGTTTGGAGACTCTCTTGTTATTGTTACATCGTGCGGGTGGTTTTCAATAACTCCTGCCGACGTTATTCTCACAAACTGCGCTTTTCTTAGCTCCTCAATATTTCCGGCTCCGCAGTACCCCATTCCTGCTCTCAATCCACCTACTAGCTGGTAAACCACTTCGCTAAGCGTGCCTTTGTAAGGTACCTGTGCAACAATTCCTTCAGGTACAAGCTTCTTCACATCCTCCTCCATATCCTGAAAATACCTGTCTTTAGACCCTTGTTGCATTGCCTCTAGCGATCCCATACCTCTGTATGATTTAAACTTCCGTCCGTTAAGGATAATTGTATCGCCAGGAGACTCCTCTACTCCTGCAAACAAAGACCCTGCCATAATTGTACTGGCCCCTGCCGCCAATGCTTTAACTATGTCTCCCGAGTATCTTATACCGCCGTCTGCAATAATAGGAATTCCTGTTCCTTTAAGAGCTTGGGCTGCAAGCATTATAGCCGTTAGCTGAGGGACACCTACTCCGGCAACCACTCTTGTTGTGCAGATAGATCCGGGACCTATTCCCACTTTCACTCCATCTACATTACATTCGGCAAGAGCTTTTGCCGCCTCTGCAGTTGCTATATTACCTGCAATTACCTCTAATGATGGAAATGCCTGTTTAACTTTTTTTACTGTCTCAAGTACAAAAACAGAGTGCCCGTGAGCAGTGTCTATAACAACCGCGTCGGTTCCTACAGACACCAATCTCTCAACTTTAACAAGTGTATCCGACCCTACTCCAACGGCGGCTGCAACTCTTAGTCTCCCTTTTTCATCTTTACTCGCCTGAGGGTTATCTTTTATTTTGGTAATATCTTTATAGGTTAGCAATCCTATAAGAACGCCACTTTCGTCTATTACCGGTAGCTTCTCTACTTTATGGTTCTTTAGAATTGAAGATGCCTGTTGAAGATCGGTTCCCCTTCCTGCTGTGATTAGGTTCTCTTTAGTCATAACTTCAGAGATGGGGGTCTTCATATTGTCTACAAATCTTAGATCTCTATTAGTTACAATACCTATAAGCATTTTTCTCTCGTCTACCACAGGTATGCCTCCAATTTTGTTCTCCTTCATAATAAGAAGAGCATCTCCAACGGTAGAGTCTTTGTGAATTGTAATAGGGTCGTAGATCATTCCGTTCTCTGCCCTCTTAACTTTTCTTACATGCTCCATCTGGTGCTCTATAGACATATTTTTGTGAATCACGCCTATTCCTCCCTCTCTGGCAATCTCTATTGCAAGTTCGGCTTCTGTAACTGTATCCATAGCTGCAGAAACTACAGGTGAGCTTATCTTTATATTTCTTGAAAAATATGAACTCACATCAACATCTCTAGGAAGAACCTCGCTTCTGGCAGGTATAAGAAGAACATCGTCGAAGGTTAGCCCTTCGGGGATAACTAAGTTGGCCAATGATTGCATAAGTGTGTTTTTTATAATCTGCAAAGATAGTTAAAAATGATTAACCCATGTAGCGAGCAGACTGAAATGTATCTCGCTCTTCCAGTCTCCTCTCCAACATAATCAATAATTGGGGATTACGTATTTTACCCCATGGATTATCTTTAGTAAACCTTGGAGGGACTTCGCCTGCGAACCTTTCAATAAAAAGATCGGGTCTTAAAAGTTCCAAAAAATCTACAAAAAAGTCGAGATACTCATCTAATGACATTTGTGTAAAATCTTGAGGAGATGATAAAAATTCTCTCTCCATCTGAGTCCCGGTTACAATCTGAAGCTGATGAAATTTCACCGATTGAACAGGTAGTCTATTTATTTCGTGGGCATACTTCATCATGTCGCTTTTACTCTCTCCGGGGAGACCAAAAATGAAGTGCGCCCCTTGATGTAATCCTGCTCGATGTGTTTTAATTATTGTCTCTACTGCAGTTGCATAATCATGTCCTCTGTTGATACGCTCCAAGGTTTTATCGAATATAGACTCCACTCCATACTCTACAATCACAATCCTCTCTTTTGCAATGGATTTAAGGAGATCAAGAATAGAGTCATTAATGCAATCGGGTCTAGTGCCAATAACCAACCCCTCAACCAATGGATGAGTAAGGGCTTGGGAATAAACTTTTTCCAGAGTTTCAACTGTAGCATAAGTATTTGAGTAAGGTTGAAAATAAGCGAGATATCTATCTGCCCTTCTGTATCTTTTAAGATGGAATGCAATACCCTCTTCTATCTGTAAATCAATGGATTTATCCGGTGTGCTGTATGAGGGATGAAAAGCATCGTTATTGCAGAAGGTACAACCTCCAACAGAGACCTTTCCATCTCTGTTGGGGCAAGTAAACCCTGCGTCTACAACAATTTTCTGCAATCTTTTGCCGTAGGTCTGTTTAAAGTACCCAACATAAGAGTTGAATCGCCTGTTTCCGTTAAATCTCATTAGAGCATCACCTTAATAACAGCTTTTTTTATTGTCCCAT
Organism: uncultured Muribaculaceae bacterium; assembly: GCA_964469965.1. Taxonomy (GTDB): domain Bacteria; phylum Bacteroidota; class Bacteroidia; order Bacteroidales; family UBA932; genus Bact-08. The sequence continues at coordinate 48,537 of CAYYAM010000007.1, forward strand.
CTCCAATTAGTGGGGCATGAGCATCGTGCGGGAAAATTACGGCTATGTTACCCTTTCCTAAGCTTATAAAATTTTCAGGACTCTCCTCCAAAAACGCTATATCTCTCTCGGCATCGTAAAAAATATTGTCTCCAACACATCTGCTTCTGTCTCTAACACCAATGGTTTCACTCCCCTCAATGAGAATATGAATATCTATGTATGTGTCGTGCACCTCCAGTTTGGGTATCTCTAAACCTTTTCCTTCCCCCTCCCAAATAGTGCAATATATCTCTCTTCCCATTACATCGTATTTGCCGGGCGTAAGAGAATCGAAATCAGTTTTTAATATATATTCGTAAGCTTTGCCAAACCGTTTGTGAATGTGGGTATAACGCTCAAAACCCTTTAAAGAATCTACTATCATGCTTATTATTTTTTGTGCAAATATAGTATCTTTGTAAAGATATACTAACCCCCAAATATCTAAAATTCTATGAATAAAATTCTTACAATGCTCATTTTTACATTATCGGCTCTTCTGTTTGTCAATAGGGCAAACTCGCAGGGATACGATGGTAAGCATGAGTGGAGGGCTGTTTGGATAGCAACAGTGAATAATATAGACTGGCCTTCTAAACCAGGACTCAGCTCTCAAGAGCAGCAACAAGAGCTTGTTGAGTATCTCGACCTTTTCAAAAGTATGAATTTTAACGCAGTAATACTTCAGATAAGACCAACAGCAGATGCTTTTTATAAATCAAAACTGGAACCATGGTCTATATATCTTACCGGAGACCAATCAGTAGCTCCACAACCACTTTATGATCCGTTAGAGTTTGCAATAAAAGAGGCCCATAAGAGAGGCATGGAGCTTCATGCATGGTTAAATCCATACCGCGTTTCACAAGATACATCAAATCTTAAGGATATGGCCCAAAACCATATCTATAGAAAAAGGCCCGATCTCTTTGTCAGACACGGTAAAAAGTTATATTTCGATCCTGCCTTCCCCGAGACAAGAGAGTTTTTGGTTGAAGTCATAAAAGATCTTGTTGTGAGATATGATTTAGACGGCATTCATTTCGACGACTACTTCTATCCCAATAACGATTTTGTTGACGATTACTCTTTTAGTTTACACTCAAGAGGGTACTCAATCGAAGATAAAATGGCATGGAGAAGAGAGAATGTAGATCTCGTAATAGAGATGTTACGAGATTCAATTAAAGCAATTAAGCCATTAATGAAGTATGGTATAAGCCCGTATGCAGTCTGGAGAAACAAGCGAGAAGATCCGAGAGGTTCCCAAACTAAAAGTTATGGATATACAAATTACGACCATCTTCATGCCGACCTCCTTCTATGGATGGAGAAGGGTTGGCTCGACTATGTTCTGCCTCAACTATATTTCAACATAGGATACGAAGCGGCCGATTTTAAAATCTTGGCCGAATGGTGGCAGAATTACAGTGCAGGCACACCTCTCTATGGAGGTTTGGGAACCTACAGACTGGAGAGAGATGCAAAGATACCGGAGTGGAGATCGGCAGACCAAATAAAACAGCAGGCAGAGATGTTAAGAACAATGACATCTTACCAAGGAGTTTGCTATTTTAATGCAAAAAATTTCAAAGAAAACAGACTTGAAATTAATAGTATAATGAGGGAGCTATACCCTAACCCGGCTCTTGTTCCAACTTTAAGAGGATTCCCGAAAGATGCACCCAATTCACCTAAGCAGGTATCTCTTACGGTAGGTGCCAATGGGTCAGTTATTACCTGGAAAGAGAAAGATATAGAAAATCAGCTTAAGAGTGCAAAGTATCATGCGCTATATAGATTTCCTAAAGGCTCTAAACCCGATTTCAAAAATGGCAAACATCTGTTCTGTATAACAGGTGAAAATAGCATTCAAATAGAGGCAAAAGAGGATGTGTCTAAGTATGATTACTATGTTTCGGCGCTGAATCGTTTGTTTAATGAGAGTGAAGCCACAAGAGTAAAGATAAGAAACAATAAATAATCAAAGAGATGAAAAAAATTACCTTAACACTTTTTGCCGCTCTCTTTCTATTCTCTTGTACAACAGAGAACAAGAGTGAAAAATTGCAGAAGAAATTCGACGAACTTTCCCAACAGATTAAACAGGAGTACGCTCCCGATAGAAGAAGCGAAACTTTTGAGACCAAGCTTATAGTTCCCGAAGATAAATCCAGCTTGGTGTTAAAGGGTTCTACCACAAAATTGGAGGCCAAAACAGCCCTGTTAGAATTACTAAAAGAGAATAAGATAGATGTGATAGACAGTATGATTATGCTTCCCGATACATCTCTTGCAGGAAAAACATATGGGCTCACCGCTCAATCTGTAATTAACTTCCGCTACGGTTCGGGATATTCTAATGAGTCGGCTACGCAAACCATAATGGGAATGCCTGTAAGAATACTTGAGAAGAGGGGAGGTTGGACACGAGCAGTAACTCCGGAGGGGTATATTGCATGGGTCTCATCGGGCAGCATCCATCCTATGACTCAGGAGGAGAATAGTGAGTGGATGGCCTCAAAAAAGCTCATCATCACTACCCACTACACACTATTCAGATCTGCAGCAAACGATAAGGCGCCTGTAGTTTCCGACGGAGTTTGGGGTAATGTGGTTCAATTGGCAGGAGAGTCGGGAGCTTATTATAAGGTGATTCTCCCGTCGGGGAAAGATGCTTTTGTTCTAAAAAGCCACGCGCAAAACTTCGATACCTGGTTGAATAGCAGAGTTCCTTCTGCCCAAAACATAGTAGATGTAGCCGTTCAGTTCTTAGGTTTCCCTTATATGTGGGGAGGAACATCAATAAAAGCAATGGATTGCTCCGGCTTTACAAAGAC
>CAYYAM010000007.1:51497-54612 GCA_964469965.1 uncultured Muribaculaceae bacterium
ATAATTTTTTAGAGATGACTAAAATAACCACAAGAAGAAACTTTATTAAATCGGCCGGTCTGCTTACGGCAGCTGCCGCCTTGTTTAGTCCTGCAGAGATTTTTGCTCAGAGAAGAGGATCGGTTAAGACGGCAGGGAGTAAAACCTTAAAGCTATCCTGGATACCTTTCGATGCTCAGATGAGACACGTATTTACAATTGCCGGCTCTTCCAGAACCACTACGCCTATTGTAATTACAGAGATCTCGTGGGATGGATATACAGGGTATGGAGAGGCCTCGATGCCTCCATATCTTGGAGAGACACAGGCATCTGTTATGGAGTTTCTCAAGAAGATAGACCTCTCAAGATTCTCTTCCCCTTTTCATATTCAAGAGATTTTAGAGTATGTCGACTCGGTAGCCATCAACAATACCGCTGCTAAAGCTGCTGTAGATATAGCTCTTCACGATCTAGTAGGTAAGATTATTGGCCAGCCGTGGTGGAAAATCTGGGGTTTTAATCCCCATAAAACACCAAATACATCATTCACTGTTGGTCTAGATACAGAAGAGGTGGTGAAACAAAAAACACATGAGGCAGCTCCCTATAAAATTATTAAGGTTAAGCTTGGAAGAGACGAGGCAACAGACAAGATGATGATTAACACAATAAGGTCTGTGACAGATAAAACTATCTATATAGATGCCAATCAAGGTTGGAGAGACAAGCATTATGCTTTAGATATGATTCATTGGCTGAACGAAAGAAAGGTGACTATGATTGAGCAGCCAATGCCAAAACTTTGGCTGGACGAAGCGGCTTGGGTTACAGAGAGAAGTCCGCTGCCTGTTATTGCAGACGAAGCTTGTCAGAGACTAACAGATGTCTCTAAACTTAAGGGGGCATACCATGGGATTAATATAAAGCTAATGAAATGTACAGGTATGAGAGAGGCAAGAGAGATGATCTCTTTGGCAAAGGCCTTAAATATGAGACTTATGATTGGTTGTATGACCGAAACATCATGTGCAATCTCTGCAGCAGCTCAACTTGCTCCAGAGATGGAGTGGGCCGATCTTGACGGTAACCTGCTTATATCTAATGATATATTTGACGGAATTAAGATTGTTGACGGAAAGATCACTCTGTTCGACAAACCTGGAATAGGAATTACTAAACTTTAATTATTAACTTTGCACCAAATTAATTCAAAAGTATGGCAAATTTAAGAGTAATAAAGAAAGATATTGACTATCTTGTTTCTGAAGTAATCTCCGATTGCTGGACATTCCTTTACATTAACCCAGAAAAAAAGGCAGAGGATGTTGTTGCAATAATCAACGATGCGGTAGAGTTCAGAAACTCTCTTTACGAAAGAGTCAATAACCCTTCAAAAGAGAATGTTAAAGCTCATTATAAAGCAATAAACAATGACTTACTCTCTGGAATAGACTCTCTTTTCCAAAGAATAAGTGCTCTTACAAAGTAGTTATCTTCTAAAGAAAGTTTAAGAGCTGCCAAAATATGTGGCAGCTCTTTTATTTTAATTCAGATATTACCGGGCTGTACTGCCTTAACTCTCTGCTGTACTCTCTCTCTTTTCCATCACAGAGAGTATTCAGTAATTTATGAAAATCTTTACCATGATTTCTAAATTTTAGGTGACACAGCTCATGATAGATTACATAATCGCAGAGATGAGCGGGAAGTCTTACAAGATGGATATTCAGATTTATATTATTCTTAGAGGAGCAGCTCCCCCAATTACTTCTATTGTTTTTGAGAGATAATTTCTCAAACAATAGTCCACTTTTTTCAGAAAGAGCAGCCATTCTATTGGGCAAATACCCCGAAGCTAATTGCTTTATAGCTTTAATTACAGCATCGTCCATGCTCGCCGATGGAGTCATGGCACTGTATAGAATATGAGTGTCTCTCTCTCCAAATATAATTTTTGGCTCTCTGAGATTACTATACTCTGCTCCTAAACTATCTTTAGTTATAAAAATTTGTCCGGCCAGAGTCTTAATTACTCCATTCTCTGCAACTTTCGACCGGCGTATCTCCTCTTTTTTTCTCTGCCTTTCCAAGCTTCTCTCTACCCATTCAATTTTAGAGTCAAGAAAGGAGATAGCATCTTTATATCTCACATATACAGGAATAACAACCCTTACACCTCTCTTTAGGTGCACATAAATTCTTATAGATGAAGATACTCCTCTCTTTGTAATCTTTACCTCTCCTGCGCGCGGATGAAAGACAATCCTCTCCAAGACTACTCCCCCCTCTTGTTAGTTGAAAAAATAGACCTCTAGCTTTTCATTCTCCTCAATATTCATTTTTCCAATAGGAATCGAGGCCATTGTAAACCCATCAACAACAGAAGCTATATGTGCCGACCCATTGTATTTAATAAACGAAAAGGTACCCTCTTTGTCAATTTTTACAGGGACAAACGACACTCTGTCTATGTTTTTCCGACTATATCTTTCAGATGATGGTAGTGTCAGTTTTAAAGGGGAGTAATCACCCCCCATAGATTTGAAAATATAGGGTTTTACCAACAGCTCAAATTGAATCAGGGAAGAGACCGGATTACCGGGAAGGGCAAATACAACCTTAGATACTCTATTTTCTCGATCTCTTTTAACAGCAAATGTTGTTGGCTTACCGGGTTGAACCGAAATTCGGTCAAAAATAATTTCAAAACCTTTAGAGACAATAACTTCAGGAACAAGATCAAACTCTCCCATAGAGACTCCACCCGATAGTATAATTATGTCACACTCCCCGCAGGCCTTTGTAAATACATCTGTTAACTCTTCAATTCTATCTTTGGCAATCCCAAAATTCATGCTCTTTATTCCCGATTTACTAAGTTGTGCCTTAAGCTGCCAACTGTTTGAATCTCTTATCTGAAATTCTTCGGGGTTAGCCCGTGGATCTACCAGTTCATTCCCGGTGGAGATTATCCCAATGTCGGGCGTCATCGATACAGGAACATGAAAGATTCCTAAAGATGCCAGATTTGCAATATGAGCAGGAGTTATAAGTGATCCTCGCTTTAAAATTGTATCTCCTTTAATTGCATCCTCTCCCCTGTAACAGACATTGCTTTTCATTGCAGATGAGA
>CAYYAM010000007.1:54712-67293 GCA_964469965.1 uncultured Muribaculaceae bacterium
CCTTTAATTGCATCCTCTCCCCTGTAACAGACATTGCTTTTCATTGCAGATGAGAGTTTCGCCTGGGAGATATGCATGTAGCCCTCAGAATCATAGGTGTCCTCAACCATAATGATATGTGATGTGCCTTTTGGTACCATTGCCCCGGTCATCACCTTATAACACTCTCCAAAACCAACCTCGCCCTCTGGTTTAGCTCCTGCCTGTATACATCCCAAGATGCGATATCTCCCACCTGAATCCAGATCCAGATTAGATATTGCATATCCATCAACCGCAGATTTATTAAATGGGGGAATGTCTCTGTCTGCTTTTATATCTTCTGCCAGTACTTTGTTTAGGCAGTTATCCAACTCTCTATACTCAACTCCCGCTTCAATGGTGTTGGACAGTACCTTTTCCAGAGCCTCTTCAAACTTAATCATAAAACCCTATTTTTGGTTAGACAAAATTAGGGAAATAACTTGCGCAGTCAAAAATTATGTTTAACTTTGCACTCCCAATTTTGGGATAGAATTATAAATATCAATTGCTTACAAAATGGCAACTTACCTCGAAAAAGAGAAAAAGCAAGAGATTTTCAGCCAATACGGAAAGTCTAATGCAGATACCGGTTCTCCAGAGAGCCAGGTAGCTTTATTTTCCTACCGTATCGCTCACCTTACCAACCACCTTAAAAGCAACAAAAAAGATTACTCAACACAGAGATCTTTGCTCAAATTGGTAGGTAAGAGACGTCGACTTCTAGACTATTTGAAAGAGAAAGACATTGAGAGATACAGAAATATTGTGAAGGCACTTAACCTTCGTAAATAAAGCCAAAAGGTGCCACCTGGCACCTTTTTTTATTAGATTTGTACAAACTTATTTTGATAATATGTCATTGGTAAATAAAATGCAGTAAGGGGCCAATGATGTTGCGGAATCAGTATATAATAATTAACTCTCATAGGGAGAGCCGAGCTGCAATAAATGTTTTATGAACGTTATAAAAAAGACCATCCGTCTAAGAGACGGAAGAGAGATTGAAATCGAAACCGGTAAATTGGCTAAGCAAGCCGATGGTGCTGTAGTGCTGAGAATGGGTAAAACCATGCTGCTAGCAACAGTTGTTGCAGCTAAAGAGGCAAAAGAGGGAACCGACTTTATGCCACTATCTGTGGAGTATAAAGAGAAATATGCCTCTGCCGGAAGGTATCCCGGAGGGTTCCTAAAAAGAGAGGGTAGGGCAAATGACTCCGAGATTTTAGTGTCTAGACTTATAGACAGAGCTTTACGTCCTCTTTTCCCCGACGACTATCATGCAGAGGTGTTTGTTAACGTAAATCTTATCTCTGCCGAGAAAAACATTATGCCCGACGCTCTTGCCGGGCTCGCCGCATCGGCGGCTCTAGCTGTAAGTGATATCCCATTTAACGGGCCGATATCTGAGGTTAGAGTTGCAAGATTAAACGGGCAGTTGGTAATCAATCCATCTTTCGAAGAGTTAAAACTCTCCGATATAGACATAATGGTGGCCGGCACACTCGAGAACATCATGATGGTTGAGGGCGAATTTAAAGAGATAAGCGAGGCAGAGATGCTTGAAGCGATAAAATTTGCTCATGAAGAGATAAAGATACAGTGCAGGGCTCAGGTAGAGCTAATGGAAGAGACTGGAAAGACCATTAAAAGAGAGTATTGTCACGAGACAAACGACTCAGATTTAAAAAAGGCGATACACGACTTCTGTTACGAAAAATGTTATGCCATAGCTAAGGCACCAAGTGCTAAACAAGAGAGAACATCTGCCTTCGAAGCACTAAAGGAGGAGTTTATTTTAACTATTCCAGAAGAGGAGAGAGACGAGAAGATGGTAATGATAGATCGTTACTACCACTCAGTAGAGAAAGAGGCAATGAGAAATCTAATTCTTAATGAGGGTGTGAGATTAGATGGAAGATCAACAACAGAGATAAGGCCAATATGGTGTGAAGTTGACTATCTTCCTGCAACTCACGGCTCAGCAGTGTTTACAAGAGGAGAGACCCAATCACTCACAACGGTTACACTCGGAACAAGGCTAGATATGAAGGCTGTAGACGAAGTTTTGGTTGAGGGATCGGAGCAGTTTGTCCTCCATTATAATTTCCCCCCTTTCTCAACAGGAGATGCAAAACCATACAGAGGAACAGGAAGAAGAGAGATCGGGCATGGAAACCTTGCGCTCAGAGCTTTAAAATATGTGGTACCAACAGGAGAGGATAACCCGTACGCGGTAAGAGTTGTGTCAGATATATTAGAGTCTAACGGCTCTTCGTCTATGGCTACAGTATGCGCGGGAACACTTGCTCTTATGGATGCGGGTATCCAAATTAAAAAACCGGTTTCGGGAATAGCCATGGGTCTTATCTCAGAGGGGCACGATGGCAGATACGCAATACTGTCCGATATTCTGGGAGACGAAGATCATCTTGGAGATATGGACTTTAAAGTTACTGGAACTAAAGATGGTATAACTGCCACTCAGATGGATATAAAAGTTGACGGACTATCTTATCAGGTTCTTGAACAGGCGCTTGAACAGGCAAGACAAGGTCGTCTGCATATCATGAATGAGATGATGAAGACTCTTGACGCTCCAAGACAGGAGCTTAAACCTCATGCACCAAGAATTGTATCTATTGTAATTCCGGGTGACTTTATAGGTGCTGTAATTGGTACAGGCGGAAAAGTAATTCAAGAGATACAGAAAGTTACAGGAACTACCATAACAATTACCGAACAAGATGGAACAGGTATTGTTGAAATCTTTGGAGACAACAAAGAGAACATGGATGCTGCTCTAAACTGGATTAAAGGAATCACCACTGTGCCACAAGAGGGTGAAATCTACACAGGAAAAGTTGTATCTATTCTTGAGTTTGGAGCTTTTGTTCAGATACTTCCAGGTAAGGAGGGTCTTTTGCACATCTCAGAATTGGATTGGAAAAAGGTAGAGAAGGTAGAAGACGTTCTTAAAATAGGAGATGTTGTAGAGGTTAAGCTTCTGGAAATGGATCCTAAAAACGGAAAGATGAGACTCTCCAGAAAGGCTCTTATTGAAAAACCCGAGGGTTATGTTGAGCCGGTAAGAAAACCAAGACCAGAAAATGGATCCGGAAAACCGGGTGGAAGATTTGGAGATAGAGATAAAGGTGGTCCAAGAAGACGCTAAATAAATCTCCCAAATATATTTACTGTACCGGCTGATTTTATAATCAGCCGGTACTTTTTTTTTTAAATAACCCATAAGAACTGTTGGTAGCAACAACAAAAAAACTATAAAAAAACGAATATATTCCTACTAGAAGCGCATTAAAAATGATAATAAATAATGTAAATAAACTTAAAACTTTCAATTTGTAATAAAAATTGATTAATAATTAAATTTTCAGTGAAGTTATTCTTGAAGGTAAGCTTTATATATCTTGTTTAGTAAATGATTTTGAGTTTTTTTTGTTTTAGTTTTTTTTTGTTATAAATTCGTAGTTGAAACAGTCACAAACTAAATTTTTAACTTAAACAAACTAGTCTATGAAGAAATCTATCTTGTTTGTCTTGGCTTTGTTGCTCGTCAATATAGCTACGGCACAGATGAAGGTTACAGGAACAGTGACCTCTTCCGAAGATGGCTCTCCAATCCCTTATGCTACCATCCTTGTTAAAGGATTGAGAGGAGTAGGTGCAGCTACCGACCTTGACGGAAAATTCACTCTCGACAATGTTTCGGGAGATGCTGTTCTGGTCTTCTCTTACATTGGCTTTGTAACACAGGAGATACCTGTTGCAAACAGAGCATTAATTAACGTTGTACTATCACCCGATGCCACTCGATTAGATGAGGTAATGGTGGTTGCTTATGGTACGGCAACAAAAGGAACTTTCACCGGAGCCGCAAGCGTTGTAAAAAATGAGACAATCAAAGATGTCCCTAGCGTTTCTTTTGAAAATGCTCTTAATGGAAAAGTTGCAGGTCTCCAGATTACAACTCTCTCAGGACAGGCAGGTTCCACCTCAGCTATCAGAGTAAGAGGTATTGGATCTATGAACGCCTCAAATGAGCCGCTCTACGTTGTAGATGGTGTTCCTGTAGTCTCTGGAAGTGCCGGTCAGATGAGCGGTTATATCTACACTACAACCAACGTTATGAGTACAATCAACCCGGCCGACATCGAGTCTATAACAGTTCTTAAAGATGCTGCCGCCTCTTCGCTATACGGATCCCGTGCAGCCAACGGTGTAATTGTAATTACAACAAAAAGAGGAAAACAGGGAAAAGCCGTAGTTAATTTCAAAGCATCTGTAGGTCTTACCCCATCTTGGGCAACCGATAACTTTGAAGCGGCAAATACAGATCAACAGATTGAGATGTACTACGAGAATTTCTGGAATGCAGGAGTTTACTATCAGAACAGAACTCCGGCTCAGGCCAGCGCAAGTGCACTTCAGCAGCTTAATAACCGTTTTAACAGACACGGTTATACATTCAGTGCTCCAGATAACACAATCAACTCCCTTACAGTAGGTGGCGACAGAGCAGGAAAATACTTCGACTGGGAAGATGCTCTATTCAGAACAGCGGTTTACCAGACATACGACCTCTCTGTAAGCGGTGCTACAGATGTTTCTAACTACTATTCGTCTCTATCATATACAAAGGAGCAAGGTAGAATTAAATTAAATGATTTTGAGAGGATAACAGGTCGTATCAATATGTCTCAGAAAGTGGGTAAATATGTTGAATTCTCTACTAATGTTAATCTTGCAACAAGTGGTAAAAAAGGATTCAACGATACACGTGCATTAGGTAACAACTACTTCATGCAAACCAGAAACCTGCTATGGGGTATGTATTGGCCAACAGACTATGTAACAGGAGCTCCTTGGACAGCACGTTACGGCAGTTTGGCATACAACCCTCTATATTTCGATAATGAGTGGGAGAACAGCACAAAAACACTTAGAATATCTGCAGCGGAGTCTATGACAGTTAAGATATTACCTGAGTTGACTTTTAAAACTATTCTTTCATACGACAACACAAGAACTTTAGATCATCTTTACTATAGCCCTATCCACTTCCAGGGATCTGCAGCAAAAGGATCGGTTAGAGAGATGATGACCAGTACAGACAAACTTGTATCTTCAACAACTTTAAACTTCAATAAAACTTTTGCTAAAAAGCATAATGTTGGATTGCTTGTAGGTTGGGAGGCAGAGAAAAACAATACCGATTTCCAAAGAGCAGAGGGTACCGACTTGCCAACTGGAGCACTAAAGACAGTTGCAACAGCCGGTGTTTTAACTTCAAATGCCTACTATTGGGGAAATGCAATGTTATCTATGCTGTCGAGAGCAGAGTATAACTTCGATAACAAATACTACTTATCGGGATCATTCAGACGTGACGGCTCTTCAAAACTGGGCCCAGACACTCGTTGGGGTAACTTCTGGTCATTTGCCGGTTCGTGGAGAATAGACAGAGAAGATTTTATGAAGAATATAGACTTCATAAGCAGTCTCAGATTAAGAGGATCTTATGGAGTAAACGGTACTTTGCCAACAGAAAATTATGGATGGCGCTCTTTGGCTACATATGGCAGCAAGTATATGGAGCTACCTGGCGGTGGTGTTAGTACAATCGCCGACCCAAATCTTTCATGGGAAACCAGTTATACATCCAACATTGCCCTAGAGTTTGGTATCCTAGATCAAAGAATTACAGGTACTGTTGAGTATTTTAACAGAGACTCAAAAGACCTTCTTCAGGATGTTCCTATCTCAAGAGTAACCGGGTTTAGCTCTACTCTTAAAAATGTTGGAGAGATAAACAATAAAGGTATTGAGATTGAATTGAACGGTGAGATTATTAGAGGTAAAAATGTTACCTGGACAGCAGGCTTAACAGCATCTCACGTTAAATCAACTGTAACAAAACTATATGGTGGACAAAACATTATATGGTGGGACCCAACAGGAGGAGACAGTAGAGTTAGGTTTATTTATCAGGAGGGCCAGTCTACCCTTTCGGTTTACGGACTTGAGTGGGCAGGTGTTGATAGAGAGACAGGAAGGAACGTATGGTTTATGAATAATACCAACACTACTAGCCAGCCAACTACAGTAAACGGTCGCCCTGCAACTTTCCGCTATCAAGATGCAAGTATGAAGATTCTCGGCGATATTCATCCTAAGATTTTTGGTGGATTCAACACAGAGGTAAAGTGGAAGGATATTACTCTAAGTGCAAACTTCACATACAAGATTGGTGGTTACACTTACGATGCGGTTGGTAGAGATGTTTGTGAAGACGGTTACTACTGGGAGAGAATAATGTCTAAAGATCAGTACGAAAACAGATGGACCCCTGAGAATAAAGATGCTAAATACCCACAAAGGGCAGCAGTTGACTTTGCAGACGCTCAGCAGAGAAGTAATAGGTTTATGAATAAAGCCGACTATCTGAGACTCAAAACCCTTACTGTTGGTTACAACATCCCTAAGAGCATAACATCAAAAATGAATATCTCTAATGCAAGAGTATATTTTAATGGCATGAATCTTTGGACTTTAGCTGCATACAAAGTGTACGATCCCGAGGTTAACGAGTATGGCTCGAGAGGATGGGAAACTCCTATAGGCAAGACCTACACTTTTGGTGTTGAATTTAGTTTCTAATTTTAAAATGATGCTACAATGAAAAAAATACATTTATTAATTACATTACTGGGCATTGCACTACTTTCATCATGCGAGGGTTTCCTGGACGTTAAGCCAAGTAATTCTGCCGCTGCCGAGACATCAATCACAAATGCAAACGATGCAAAGGTGGTTATGAACGGTTTGATGAGAAAGCTTGCCTCCTCAAGCTACTATGGTAGAGACTTTATCCTTTACGGCGATGCAAAAGGCGGAGATTTTGCCATATACTCTCAGGGTAGAGGTTACGATGGTCTCTATACTTTTAATCACTCGGTATCTACAGGAAATATGGGTACTTATTGGGCTCAGATGTACGACTGTGTTCTGCAGGCAAACAATCTGCTTCTTAACATAGATAAGATCGAGGCAGCTGGCAATGGATCAGCGGCGTTGAGTCAAATAAAAGGACAGGCATTAACAACAAGGGCCTTGGTTTATTTCGATCTAGTACGCTTGTATGGGAAACCATTTAATATGGATAAGGCCTCATTCGGCGTTCCTCTTGTGCTGCAGCCGCTCGATGCATCTGCTCAGCCAACACGTGCATCGGTAGAAGAGGTGTATAATCAAATTATTAAAGATTTGAACGATGCCGCTCCAATACTGCCTAAAACAAAACAAAACGGTTTTCTAAACTATTACGGTAACAAATCTATTCTTGCAAGAGTTTACCTCCATATGAACAGATTTGCCGATGCTTTAACAGCTGCAGAAGAGGTTATTACAAGTAATGTTTACGTTCTTTACACCAACACCAACTGGATAACCTCATGGGCAACTCCTTTCTCAACTGAATCAATTTTTGAACTGGGAGTGTATACATCCGAGGCTAACCTTGGAACCGGATCTCTGGGCTACTATCTACTTCGCCGTAATAAAGTAACCGGAGCATTGGGATGGTTTATGGCAAGTGACTACTTCCTGGCAAGATTAAATCAAGATCCTACAGATATTCGTAAAGCTATAATGGACTACGATGAATCATCTACAACCCGCTTTGGAGCTTGTATGAAGTATGTAGGCGGTCATGGAATGACAGGCGACAAAGGTGTTGCATCGGCTACAAACATTAAAGTAATCAGATTATCAGAGGTTTATCTAATGGCAGCCGAAGCCGCTCTTAACTTACCTACTCCGGATAAAACCAAAGCTGCAAACTACCTAAATGCTATCCGTAAAAGAGCTCCCGGTTTGGCAGCTGCAACATCTGCTAACATAACTATGAGTATGATTGAAGACGAAAGAAGTAAGGAGCTTTTCGCAGAGGGTCACAGGTATTTCGACATGTTACGCTGGAACAAATCTATCGAGTATAACGACGACTTCATCTTCCCTGCAGTAGTGATTACTAACAGAGAGAAGATTATTAACAGAACTTTCTTCAAGGCTATTCTACCAATACCTCAAAATGAGATAGAGGCAAATCCTAAAATTGCTCAACAGCAAAATCCGGGATATGCAAACAACTAGTTTGTGAGGCAAATTAAATTAAGTAAGAGGGCGACTTTAGTTTTAGTCGCCCTCTTTTATTTTTCAGCTCTTTAATGCACTGCATAGATCTGCAACAGACTCTTCATCAATTTTGTAAACACTCTCTTTAACTCCGGTTATTCCTTTAACAATCATCTTTTCAATAAAATTCATATTTTCAAACAGAAACTCTCCTCCGGCAACCTTTTTTGCAATAGCATGGTTATATAATAATTTTGGAAATGCATCTGAAAGCTCCTTTTGATACTCCGGAACATTCATGGCACAAATAAACAGGGCTACCCTTTTTTGTAGCAGTATTGCAATGTTTTTATTACAGAACTCCTCTACCTTTTTTTGAATTTTACCGGCATGAATAGACCCACCAATAATTATACTATCATAACTTGAGAGGTCTTGTGGTGTTGTGTTTTTTAAATTGAATAATTTAATATCTCCATCTAAAGATTTTGATATCATGTTTGCAACCTTTTCTGTGGTGCCATGATTTGTTGCGTAGATTAAAGCTGTTTTCATCTTTTTTTGATGCAAAGAAAACTTCAAATGGGGCACCAAGGGTCTCAATATCCATTTGGCAAGTATCACAAAACCATTTTCAATTAAAATATAGGTCTCAAATTACATGAGACCGCTCTTTAAGTGCAACACTCTCTGTAGTATACACTAGGAGTAAAACCGGTAACATTTTTGAATACCCTGTTGAAAGTTGCTTTAGAATTAAACCCGCTGTCGTATGCAATGGCAATTATTGTATGATTTCGTCTTGTCGGCTCTTTACATAATCTTTTAAATTCATCTACCCTGTACCAGTTAATGAGATCATAGAAATTTGAGTTGAGGCGGTTATTCAAAATATGAGAAAGATACTCTGCTGAGACACTACGCTTCTCTGCCAGCTTACTCAACGTAAGGTCTGGATCCAGAAATGGTTTGTCTCTCTCCATAAAATTGATAAACTCCTTTATAAACAACTCCTCCTCATCTGTAAGTTCAGATTGCCTTTTTGAATTATCTTTTGTTGGATCATTCATTACTTCAAATTGGGGGTCTCTCCTTTTAGAAGCAAAAAGATCGCCCTCTCTTAAACCAAAAAACCCGATAACTATAACAAATGTAGATGCTATACTAAATCCAATAGTTTGAAGAGTGTTATAGCTAATAAGATGAAAGATTGCATCTAAAGTGTATAGGAGGCTTATAGCAGTATGGCAGATTAGCGATAGGGTGATAATAAAACTTAGCCACCTTAGGTCAATGTCTTCTAATTGCGAGAAGTAGCCCTTAATTTTTCTACAAAATTTTTTTAAATCGATTAGAGCCCATAAAGCATAACCAAAATTTGAAAGAGCAATAAGCACAACAATTACCGGAAACTGGTAACCCGACTTAAAAGACTCACTCCTGTCCAGAGCAATTCTTATCTCATCGGGCGATGAATAGTTGCTTTCGAAAAGTAATGTAGATACAAAAAGAAAGGGTAACAGCATAAAAAGGTATGAAAGCTGTAGCTTAAACTCTTTTTTTACTAAAGATCTAACGTACATCCACAGCATTGGCCCTAAAAGAAGAATAAATGGGGTAGAGGAGTTAATAAGAGACGGAAGTGCGTAATCAGAAGCCCTGTTCTCAATTTCAAAAAATGCCAGAACCAGAATGATTGCAGATATAATGAGATAGATAGAGAGCAAAATATCAGATAATAAACGCATCCTCTTCGTTAATAACATTACGGAGAGCATAACCGACATAAAAGCTCCAATTATCAGTACTATATTCAATTTAAGTAAGGTTTTTGCAAATATAAGAAAATTGATTTCTTTTTACTCTGAGCCCTTTTTGTTTATATTTGTAAAAAAATCAGGACAATAATAAATAATATATTAGCAGTAATGGAGTATTTTCATATAAGTTCAAAGTGGAATTCAATAGATGATGTAAAAGTTTTACTTAATAAAGAGTGTAAGCTGGTTCTTACAGATGAGGCAAAGGGTAAAATAATTAAGTGCAGAGAGTATTTAGACTCTAAAATGGAGAAAGCATCCGAACCTATCTACGGAATAACTACCGGATTTGGATCGCTCTGTAACGTTACTATCAATCCCGATCAACTATCCCGTCTTCAAACAAATCTAGTGATGTCTCATGCTTGCGGTACCGGAGATGAAGTGCCGCATGAGATAGTAAAACTGATGCTTGCACTAAAGGTAAAATCATTATCTTACGGTTACTCCGGTGTTAAACTTGAGACAGTCGAGAGGTTGGTAGAGATGTTCAACAGAGATATTATTCCTGTTGTTTATACTCAGGGTTCGTTGGGTGCGTCGGGAGATTTAGCACCTTTGGCTAACATGTGTTTACCTCTAATTGGTAAGGGTGAGGTTTGGTATAAAGGTAAAAGATTACCTGCCGAAGTGGTAAATATAGAAAATGGTTGGAAATCTCTGGAATTGGCATCAAAAGAGGGCTTGGCCCTTTTAAACGGAACACAGTTTATGCTGGCATACAGCATATGGTCAATTATTAAGGCATCTGAATTATCCTCTTTTGCCGATCTTATAGCGGCTATGTCAATAGACGCTTTCGACGGTAGGATTGAACCTTTTATTGACTCTGTTCATAGAGTAAGGCCGCATAAAGGGCAGCTAGAAACGGCATTTAACATTAGATCCCTCCTTGAGGGCAGCGAGATAATCAAGAGTAAAAAATCGCACGTTCAAGACCCATATTCATTCAGATGTGTTCCTCAGGTGCATGGTGCGTCAAAAGATGCAATCAGGTATGCAAAAGAGGTTTTTGAAACAGAACTAAACAGCGCTACCGATAATCCCACCATACTTCCCGATGAAGACTTGATTGTCTCTGCCGGGAACTTTCATGGCCAACCATTAGCAATTGCATTAGACCTTCTTTCAATCTCTCTGGCAGAATTGGGGAGTATTTCCGAGAGAAGAACATATCAGCTTATATCCGGAAGAAGAGGGCTTCCATCATTTTTAGTTGCCCACCCCGGGCTTAACTCGGGCTTTATGATACCTCAATACTCCCAGGCATCTGTTGTTAGCCAAAACAAACAATTAGCCGTACCTGCATGTACAGATACAATAGACTCCTCTCAAGGCCAAGAAGACCACGTTAGTATGGGAGCAAATGCCGCCACCAAATGTTTGCTTGTTGTTCGTAACCTGGAGAAGATTCTGGCAATAGAACTTATGAATTCAGCTCAGGCAATTGAGTTCAGAAGGCCTCTTAAATCATCAACAACTATAGAAGAGCTTATACAATCATACAGAAGGTATGTGCCGTTTATAGAAGAAGATGAAGTAATGTATACACACATTGCCTCCTCAATTGCGTTTATAAATAACTACTATTCAAGATAAAACAAATGAGAAGGATATTAATTAAGAATATTAATAAAATTCTACAAATAGACACTCAAAAAAGAGAGACTCCTCTTTGTGGTTCTCAAATGTCACATCTTCAATGTCTTGAAAATGCATATCTGATTATTGAAGATAGATTAATTTGGGGATTTGGATCAATGGAAGAGCTTGGAGAGGAGCACTATACAAATGTACACCGTATTATTGACGCAAAAGGAAAAATGGTTCTACCTGCTTTTTGCGACTCTCATACACAT
This sequence comes from uncultured Muribaculaceae bacterium, assembly GCA_964469965.1. Taxonomy (GTDB): domain Bacteria; phylum Bacteroidota; class Bacteroidia; order Bacteroidales; family UBA932; genus Bact-08. The sequence continues at coordinate 66,567 of CAYYAM010000007.1, forward strand.
TTAGTGTATGCCGGAAGTAGAGAGATGGAGTACATTCATAAAATTAAAGGTCTTTCATATCAGGAGATTGCTGCCAGAGGAGGTGGTATACTTAACTCTGTAGACCTACTGCATAGAACATCCGAGGAGTCTTTGCTTGAACAGACTCTGGAGAGAGCGCATGAGATAATGAGTTTTGGTACGGGTGCGGTAGAGATAAAAAGCGGATATGGGCTAACACTCGAAGATGAATTAAAGATTTTAAGGGTGGCAAAAAGAGTGGGAGAGAGTACCCCCCTTACTGTAAAGAACACATTCCTAGGCGCTCATGCAATACCCTCAAGATACAAAGGTAGTAGAGAAGAGTATGTAAATGAGATAATTCATACTATGATTCCAATTATCGCTACCGAAGATCTCGCTGAATACATAGACGTTTTTACAGAGGAGGGCTTTTTCACGGTAGAAGATACCGACAGAATTTTTAATGCCGGTATCAAGTACGGGTTACGAGCAAAAATTCATGCAAATCAGATGAGTTTTTCGGGGGGTGTGCAAGTTGCCTCCAAGTATAATGCGATATCGGCCGATCATTTAGAATTTACTTCAGAGGATGAGTTTAAAGCCCTTAAAGATGCCGGAACAATTGCAACACTTCTACCCGGCTCAACATTCTTCCTTGAGATGGATTATGCTCCGGCAAGAAGAATGATAGAGTATGGCTTGCCAATCGCTCTTGCAACCAACT
>CAYYAM010000007.1:67393-79560 GCA_964469965.1 uncultured Muribaculaceae bacterium
GCTCCGGCAAGAAGAATGATAGAGTATGGCTTGCCAATCGCTCTTGCAACCAACTATAACCCCGGATCATCACCGTCAGGCGACATGAAGTTTATGATGTCCTTGGCAACATTAAAGATGAAACTTACTCCCGAGGAGGTAATAAATGCTGCCACCATAAATGGAGCTTTTGCAATGGGTGTGGCGGAAAGCCATGGAAGTATTACTGTAGGTAAATCGGCCGATATAATCATTACCAAACCTATTCCATCTTATGAATTTATACCTTATGCACTATCTTTTCCTTTAGTAGACACCTTAATCCTTAAAGGTGAAGAGGTGAAATTTTTTAACAAGTAATAATCTATAAAACCAAAAGAATATGTATAAATTTTTAACTCCTTTAGGAGAGATTGATATCACCCTTTTGGGACACGCTTCACTTTATATTAAGTGGAATGAAACAAACATATATGTAGACCCTTACAGTAGTGTTGCCGACTACTCAGTAATGCCCGAAGCTCATCTGGTATTATTAACTCACCACCATTACGATCACTTAGACCAAGAAGCTTTAAAGCATATTGTTACAGACAGTACTGAATTCGTTACAAGTCATGGTTGCAAAAGCGAAATAACTAAAGCGAATGCTGTCTCTCCGGGAGAGATTTATATCTACAATGGGCTTAAAGTAGATGCAGTATATGCATACAATATTATCAATCTTAGAGAGGATGGCCTTCCATTCCACTCAAAAGGAGAAGGGAACGGATACATTTTAGACTTTGATGGATACAAAGTGTATATTGCCGGAGATACAGAGATTATCCCGGAGATGAATAATATTGGTCCTATCGATATTGCTTTTATACCTAAGAATCTTCCATACACTATGAGTGATGATATGTTCATTGAGGCAGTTAAAGTAATTAAACCAAAAAATCTGTTTGCTTACCATTACTTTAATATAGAGATTGATAAACTAAGAGAGTTAATGCCAAGTGGAGTTATTTTGCAAAATAAGTAAACTATAAATATTGAGATGATAAAAAAAATTATTGAGTGTGTTCCCAATTTCAGTGAGGGGCGCGATATGCATATTATTAAGCATATAACAGATGAGATTGAGAGTATTAAGGGAGTAAACTTGTTAAATGTAGACCCCGGAGTAGCTACTAACAGAACAGTTGTAACATTTGTAGGAGACCCCGAAAGTGTTATGGAGGCAGCTTTTTTGGCAATAAAGAGGGCCTCTCAGTTGATAGATATGAGAAACCACCATGGAGAGCATCCAAGGATGGGGGCCACAGACGTATGTCCATTAATACCAATATCGGGCGTGAGCATGGAAGAGACTGCCGAATACGCACGTAAACTTGCTCAAAGAGTAGGAAGCGAATTAGGTATACCTGTGTACTGTTATGAGAATGCGGCATTTAAACCCGAGAGAAAAAATCTGGCTAATTGTAGAGCCGGAGAGTACGAGGGGCTAAAGAAGAGACTCTCCTCTCCGGAATGGAAGCCCGATTTTGGGCCTTCAATCTTCTCTTCCGAGGTAGAAAAAACAGGCGCAACAGCTATAGGTGCAAGAGATTTTCTAATAGCGGTTAACTTCAACTTAAACACAACATCCACAAGGAGAGCAAATGCTATAGCGTTCGATGTAAGAGAGAAGGGTAGAAAACTTAGGGAGGGAAATTCTATCACAGGAAAAGTTGTTAAAGACTCAGACGGTAACGATGTATGGGTACCGGGAACGCTAAAAGGATGCAAGGCAATCGGCTGGTTTATAGAAGAGTATGGAATAGCACAAGTCTCTATGAATGTTACAGATATTAATGCAACCCCAGTGCATATAGCTTTCGATGAGGTTGTGGCAAAAGCTGCGGCAAGAGGAATCAGAGTTACCGGGAGTGAGATTGTGGGACTTATTCCAAAAAGAGTATTAATAGATGCCGGGAAGTACTATCTGGCTAAACAACAACGGTCTGCAGGAATTTCGGAGGATGAAATAATAAAAATCGCTGTCAAGTCTATGGGGTTAGACGATCTTAAACCGTTTCACCCTCATGAGAGAGTGATAGAGTATCTTATAGAAGATAGCACCGCAAATAGACTAATAGACATGACCTGCAAAGGGTTTGTAAACGAAACAGCCAGCGAATCTCCAGCTCCGGGTGGAGGGTCGGTATCTGCATATATGGCATCACTGGGAACGGCTCTAGGTGTAATGGTGGCAAATCTATCATCACATAAAGCCGGATGGGACCATAAATGGGACTATTTTTCAAACTACGCAGAGAACGGAGTAGCCATTATGAATGAGCTTATGTATTTGGTAGACGAAGACACAAACTCATTCAAGAGAATTATGGATGCTTTCTCACTTCCAAAAGAGAGTGAAAAAGATAAGGAGGCAAGAAGTAGGGCAATCCAGGAGGCAACACTTTACGCTACAGAGATTCCACTAAGAACAATGAAGGTTGCTTATAGTGCTCTTGATCTTATTGAAGCAATGGTAAAAGAGGGTAATCCAAACTCTGTCTCCGATGCCGGAGTTGGTGCCCTTGCTATTAGATCGGCAGTCTTTGGGGCTTATATGAATGTTAGAATCAACTCAGTAGATCTTAAAGATAGAGAGAAGGCCCATTTACTTATCAAAGAGGCACAAGAGATTATGGATAGAACCTCTGAGAGAGAGAAGTACATAACAGACATGGTTTTAGAAACCATAAAATAGAAGTAGTTTAAAAAAGAGAGTCCACCTGGTTTATTAGGTGGACTCTTTCTTTAATATTAAGTTAGCAATTATTGCGAAGCAAGTCTCTTATAAGAGTTATACCTCCACTTTGCAAACTCTTCTGTTAGTTTGAACAACTCCTCTGCTTCACCAGGGAAAGTCTCTCTTAGAGATGTGTACCTCACCTCACCATTTAAAAACTCTTGGAACTTACTCCAATCCGGCTCTTTACTATCGAGGATGAATGGATTCTTTCCTTCGTTCTCAAGTAATGGGTTGTAGCGATATAGTTGCCAATATCCGCATTCAACGGCCAGTTTCTCCTCTCTTTGAGTTGCACCCATTCCACTCTTTAATCCGTGGCTGATACATGGAGCATAGGCAATTATCAGAGAAGGTCCATCGTAAGATTCTGCCTCTTTCAAAACTTTGAAGAGTTGAGCCTGGTTTGCTCCCATTGCAACCTGTGCAACATAAACATAACCATAACTCATAGCCATCATTCCAAGATCTTTTTTCCTGATTTTTTTACCAGAGGTGGCAAATTTAGCTACGGCTCCAACAGGAGTAGATTTAGAAGATTGTCCTCCGGTATTAGAGTATACCTCAGTATCCAGAACTAGAACATTTACGTTATTTCCAGATGCAAGAACGTGATCTAAACCACCATATCCAATATCATATGCCCAACCATCACCTCCAAAAATCCATTGAGACCTCTTAACAAAATAGTCTTTAAGAACTGTGAGCTCTTTGCAGATTTCGCAGCTGCACTCAGAGATGAGAGGGATAAGTTTATCCGCAATCTCCCTTGATGCCTCCGGATTTTCACGATTTGTTAACCACTCTCCAAACAGAACCTTCATCTCTGCCGTACAGGTTTTGCACTCCAATCCATCTGTCATTAGTTTGGCAACTCTGTCTCTAACTCTTTCCGAGCCCATTTGCATCCCCAGTCCATATTCGGCATTATCTTCAAACAGCGAGTTAGCCCATGACGGACCCTTTCCATCTTTATTTGTTGTATATGGAGAAGAAGGGAATGAACCACCAAAAATAGAAGAGCAACCGGTGGCATTTGCAATCATCATTCTATCGCCGTATAACTGAGTTACCGCCTTAATATATGGAGTCTCTCCACAACCGGCGCAAGCTCCCGAGAACTCAAACAGAGGTTGAGCAAACTGAAGATTCTTTAGGTTCTGCTCTTTAGGTTGAATATTATCTTTATAGCCAACAACTGAGTGTAGATAATCGAAGTTTGGCTGTTCGTGAACCTGTGTTTCAAATGGCTTCATTACTAAAGCTTTTGTTTTGGCAGGACACACATCGGCACAGTTTCCGCAACCTGTACAATCCATCGGAGTTACCTGAATAGTAAAGCTATACTCTTTGAAAGGGCCGTTTCCTTTTATTTTTTTAACACCGGCAGGGGCTTTCTGCTGCTCCTCTTCATTCATTAGGAATGGTCTTATGGCAGCGTGAGGACAAACGTATGCACACTGATTACATTGTATGCAATTTTCCGATTGCCACTCAGGTATATGTGTTGCAATACCTCTTTTCTCGTAAGCCGATGTTCCTGCAGGAATAGTTCCATCCTCAAGATTTAGGAATGCACTCACAGGAAGATCATTCCCGGCTTGAGAGTTAACAACGTCTGCAACATTTCTTACCCAGTCCGGAGCAAGTCTGTCAAATGTAGAAGGACGGAACTTTGCTGTAATATTTTTCCATTCGCATGGCACATTAACCTTAACGTAGTCTGCTCCGCGGTCGATAGCATCATAGTTCATCTGGAGAATTTTATCTCCCTTTCTGCCGTAAGATTTCTTAGCGGCATCTTTCATCTCCTCTACAGCCTGCTCGTAAGGGATGATGTTTGCAATCTTAAAGAAAGCAGACTGGAGTATTGTATTGGTTCTATTACCTAATCCTATCTCTTCTGCAATCTGAGTAGCATTGATAATGAATAACTTTAACTCTTTTTTTGCTATCGTGGCCTTTACAAAATCAGGGAGTTTCTCAATAGTCTCTTTCTCATCCCAAAGTGTATTAAGTAAAAGCGTTCCTCCTTTTTTTATGCCCTTTAAAACGTCATACTTTGTAAGATACGTAGTTACATGGCAAGCCACAAAATCAGGATTAGAAACAAGGTATGGCGAAGTTATTTGGGTATCTCCGAATCTTAAGTGGGAACAGGTATAACCACCCGATTTTTTTGAGTCGTAATCGAAGTATGCCTGAACATATTTTGGCGTGGTCTCTCCAATAATTTTTATTGTATTTTTATTCGCTCCTACTGTTCCATCAGAACCCAATCCGTAGAATTTGCACTCTACAACCCCTTTCTTAGAAACATTTATCTCCTCTTTTATCGGCAAAGACTTAAAGGTCACATCGTCTACAATGCCTATTGTAAAGCCATTCTTTGGCTCTTTCATATTCAAATTGTCAAATACAGAGAAGATCTGAGCCGGAGTAGTGTCTTTTGATGATAGACCATATCTTCCTCCAACAATAAGAGGCATTTTTCCACCTCTCTCTGCTATTGTCGATTTTACATCAACATATAGTGGTTCTCCTACTGCGCCCGGCTCCTTAGTTCTGTCAAGAACAGCTATTCTCTTAACACTCTTAGGGAGTACCCTAAAGAAGTATTTTGCAGAGAATGGCCTGTATAGTCTTACCGTCAGTACACCAACTTTTTCTCCTTTATCAACTAATACATCAACCACTTCACGAATAGTTTCACACACCGATCCCATCGCGATAATAATGTTCTCGGCCTCAGGATGCCCGTAGAAATCAAACGGCAAATAGTGTCTTCCTGTAAGTTCGCTAATCTCTCCCATGTATCTGGCTACAATGTCCGGTACAGCAACGTAATAAGGGTTAGACGCCTCTCTTGCCTGGAAGAACACATCTGGATTCTGTGCTGTTCCTCTTGTAACCGGCTTATTTGGATTCAAAGCTCTGTTTCTGAAAGAAGAAAGAGACTTTTCACTCAACATCTCTTTGATTTTATCATGATCCAGATCTTCTATTTTCTGAATCTCGTGAGATGTTCTGAATCCATCAAAGAAGTGAAGGAATGGTACTCTGGATTTGAGAGTAGACAGGTGTGCAACGGCTCCTAAATCCAGCGCCTCCTGAACTCCGCCAGATGCAAGCAGTGCGAATCCTGTCTGCCTTGCCGACATTACGTCTGAGTGGTCTCCGAATATAGAGAGAGCCTGCGAAGCGAGTGTTCTGGCAGACACATGGAATACTGTTGGAAGCAACTCTCCTGCAATTTTGTACATATTCGGGATCATAAGGAGAAGCCCTTGCGATGCAGTAAATGTTGTTGCAAGTACACCTGCCTGGAGTGCTCCATGAAGTGCCCCGGCTGCACCTCCCTCGCTCTGCATCTCAACAACTTTTACCGGCTCACCAAATAGATTCTTTCTGCCAAAAGCAGACCACTCATCAACATACTCCGCCATGGTAGACGATGGAGTAATAGGATATATGGCTGCTAGTTCGCTAAACATGTATGCAACATGTGCTGCGGCGTAATTACCATCACAGGTAATAAATTTTTTTTCTTTTGCCATAGCTTTTATGTTAGTAATTAGTACTTATTGAATGTTTGTTATTAATACAAAAAAAGAACATCCCGCAAAAAATATCCTGCGGAGATGCTATCAGGTTTTTATTACACTACTATTCTGCCGACTGCAGAAGCTGAAACAGGTTCCCATCGGGAACCAATTCCACTCTGTCTCTATCTCAATCTCTTTAGTTATTTGATAGTAATTAGGCATATTATTAATTGTATGCCAAAAATACAAAATTTTATTAAATCTTAAAAGTAAATTCACTAATTTTATACCTAAGTAAAAATATGAATAAAAGATGAAAAATTGTATTCTAATTATTGTCACATCATTACTGTTTACAACAGTTATGGCTCAAAGCGGTGTTGTAAAAATAACAGATGGTAAAATTGCCGAGGGAGACTTCTTCAGACAAAAAATTTTCGTATTCGACAATTTTAAAGATGCCAGAGTTAGAATGAACGATGGAACGATGTATACAGGAAAGCTCAATATAAGTACAATAGGGCAGTCATTAAGAATAATTTCCGAGAGCGGTGATACAATCGCTATAGATGCAGAAAAATCTGTAGATGTTGTGAGTGCCGGCAACCAATTTTTTAGAAAAATAAACAACATCTATGTAGAGGTTCTAGAGACCAATGGAGAGGTATCTCTGGGTATAGCCAGAATAATGAAGATAGGCCAAGAGAGGGTAGAGGGAGCATACGGAGGAACCAATGAGGTGGCATCTATTTCAAAAATGGCCTCGGTTGAGGTAGATAGTAAAATTGAAAAAATAGTTGGAACTAGTAGTATAAGATATGACTACACAGAAAACCTCTATCTGCTTAAAGGCAGCAAATTAACTCCTGCAACAAGAAAAAATCTAGAAAAACTATTTGGGAACAAAAAGGTACAAATAGAGAACTTCATAAGAGAAAATAATATAAGGTTCTCCAATAATAAAGATGTAATCAAGTTATTTGAATATATTTCAAATAACCGGTAATATATTTGTTAATTCATTAAGATATTACTGCTTACCCAAAGTAATGCTTTCAGGAAGGGTTTTCTTAATTAATCCCTGAAGAACACTTCCTGGACCTAACTCAATGAACTCTCTTGCACCGTCTCTCCACATATTTTCCATTATTTGCCTCCATCTTACCGGTGCAGTTAGCTGAGTTATCAGATTACCCTTAATTACTGAAGGATCTGTGTGAGGCATAGCGTCTACATTTTGGTATATCGGGCAGACAGGTTTATTAAACGGTGTTAATTCTATTGCTTTAGCCAACTCCATTCTGGCCGGCTCCATCAATGGCGAATGGAAAGCTCCACCTACAGGTAGAATCAATGCTCTTTTGGCTCCTGCCTCCTTAAGTTTTTCACAAGCCTTAGTTACTGCTTCAATCTCTCCAGAAATTACCAATTGTCTTGCACAGTTATAGTTAGCAGCAACAACAACGCCTTCAACAGAAGAGCATATCTCCTCTACCAAATTATCCTCTGCTCCCAGAACAGCAGCCATTGTAGAGGGTTTTATCTCACACGCTTTTTGCATAGCTAGAGCTCTTGCATAAACCAGTTTAAGCCCATCATCAAAATTCATTGCACCTGTTGCCGTCAATGCGCTAAACTCTCCTAAAGAGTGACCTGCTGCCATATGAGGAGTAAACTCCTCTTGGCATGCAGATAGGATTACGGAGTGAAGAAAGATAGCCGGTTGAGTTACTTTTGTCTGCTTCAACTCATCGTCACTTCCGTTGAACATTATCTCAGTAATCTTGAATCCCAAAATATCATTTGCCTTTTCAAACATCTCTTTGGCTTGAACAAAATTATTATAGAGATCTTTGCCCATTCCGCTGTATTGTGCACCCTGTCCGGGAAATACGTATGCTTTCATAGATTTTTTAATTTATGTGGAGACAAAGATACATTTTTTCATGAATACTAAAATATCTATCTTTGTCCGCTTGTGTATAGCAAATGGCCTCGTAGTTCAGCTGAATAGAACGTCAGATTCCGGTTCTGAAGGTCGGGGGTTTGAATCCCTCCGAGGTCACAAAAAGAGAGCGCCCGAATTTAAATTCGGACGCTCTTTTCTTTAAATAGTCTTGAGACTACTCAACAAATGCTATTATCTCTCCTTTTTGTATGGTCTCTCCATGTTTTGCGCAGATTTCTACAATTTTCCCGGTTATTGAAGGCTTTACTAGTTCAATACCGTAAAATGCCTGAACAAAGCACATTGGAGTGTTTTCATCAACTTTTTCTCCCAAGTTCGGAGCTGATGACTTATCTGCCATATCGTATTGCCAAATAAGTTGACCCTTCACAGGAGACTGTACAGGTTTTGCATTCGGATACTTCTCAAGAATTTTATCTACCTCAATCTTAGGCATCTCAACTACAGGTCTTGTTACTACAATCGGTGCTCCCGCCTTTGCCTTAGCCGCCTCAAGCTCTTGTTCGAATCTTTGCTTAGCAACACCACTCTTGTAGTCGCGATACTGTCTTTCATGCATTGCAAATTCAAACAACTCCTCATCATCTTCTCCAAACTCCCAATTATTCTCAATCATCTCTTTCTTGAACTTGTCAAGCTCATTAGGGAATGCATCTTGTGGATTTCCATCATAGAATTCCAGACCTTTATCCTTTGCAAGCTGAACCAGTTCAGGCGCTAACTCACCCGGTAATTTACCGGTTTTACCAAGAATCATATTCCAGGTATCCTTATCTATGGTTGTCCACCTTGGCTCTCCTTTAAGGGTATGCATCAGATTCATCAATGCAATATTTTTAACATATTGACTGAATGGAGTTACCAATGGAGGGTATCCCATTTTTGGCCATACATACTCAACCTCTTGGAACAACATTACTACAAGTTCGTTAAGCTGCAACTCTTTTTTTCCTTGATTTCTTAGAGATGAGTTGATAGCCCCGTGAAAACCTTTCAAGTCTGCCATCATTGAACCCATCATTCCTCCCGGCAAACCACAGCCAACAAGTAAAGAAGACATCTTGCTATTACCCGGGTCTATAAAGTAACCCAGATAGTCGTCAATAAAGCTCTGAGTTAATCTTCTGGCCTCCATATAAGCATCCATATTGATATCTTTAACAAGGAAGCCTGCATCTTTAAGCATAGCATGAATGGTGATTACATCTGGATGAACCATTCCCCATGATAGCGGCTCCATTGCAACGTCAACATAGTCGGCACCGGCCCTTGCAACTTCCAACATAGAAGCTACAGAGAATCCTGGACCTGAATGTCCATGATACTCAACAGGCATATTAGGATACTTATCTTTTATAGATTTTACCAATCTTCCAAGGAAAGCAGGTCTTCCAATTCCCGCCATATCCTTCAGACATATTTCATCACATCCAAACTCTACAACTTTGTCAACCAGTCCCATATAATACTCAACCGTATGTACCGGAGATGAAGTTATGCTTAGTGCAACTTGAGAGATCATCCCTCCCGATTTTGCATACTTAACAGACAATTCAAGGTTTCTCGGATCATTTAATCCACAGAAAGATCTGGAGATATTTGTACCCTGTTTTGCTTTAACCTTATACATCAGCTCACGTACGTCTGCCGGAACCGGGTTCATTCTAAGAGCATTTAATCCGCGCTCAAGCATATGCGTCTGTATTCCAACCTTGTTAAAAGGAGCAGTCCATTCACGCACAGCTTTATTAGGATTCTCCCCAAAAAGAAGATTTACCTGTTCAAAAGCACCTCCATTGGTCTCAACACGGTCAAAGCATCCAATGTCAATAATTACCGGTGCAATCTCTTTTAGCTGGTGAACCATAGGAACATACTTTCCCGATGATTGCCACATGTCTCTGTAAATCAGAGAAAATTTAATTTCGCGAGCCATAATTTCTTATATAGTTTTTTTAAATTCCTAACTATGAACCGGTGTTACAATTTTCAGGCCGCAAAAATAGGTATTTCCAATGAATTTATTACTATTAATATGTAAGAATATCATAACAAATTGAAATTAAATTTTATATTGAATATTTGTTGGAAATAAAAAATTTATTATTAATTTTGCATCCCCATACATGGTGGTCGTAGCTCAGTCGGTTAGAGCGCAAGTTTGTGGCACTTGAGGTCGTGGGTTCGAATCCCATCTTCCACCCAAACCCGGTAAAGAAATTTACCGGGTTTTTTATCATAAATTGCTTTTTTAAAAAAAACTTCTACATTTGCATTATAGATAATAGAACAGCACACATGTTATTTTCTAACACATTTTACTTCTTTTTTTATTACTTCTTTTCAAATAAAAGGGGCCGGATGTGTTATGTCAAAAATTAGTTAATTAAAATTAAAAAAATGATAAAAAGCAGAGGCCCCAAATCGGGGTCTCTGCTTTTTTTTTTATAAAATCGAAATATGGAAATATCTGCAATTAACGGAAAGCCAATTGTCAAGTGCTCAAATAGGGTATCCGAAGTTAGCGAATACTACTTTTCTCAAAAACTCAGAGAGATAGAAAGTATGAGAGAGTCAGGAATTAACATTATTAATTTAGGTATTGGAAATCCCGATCTTCCACCATCCCATTCGGCAATAAAAGTACTGGAGTCTTGTGCATGTAATACAAATAATCATGGTTATCAAAGCTACGCAGGTCTTAAAGAGCTAAGAGATGCTTTCTCTGTATGGTATAAATCATATTTCGATACTCACTTAGATCCTGACAACGAGATTCTGCCGCTTATGGGATCAAAAGAGGGCATAATGCACATCAGTATGGCTTTTGTAAACCCCGGGGAACAAGTTCTTGTTCCCGACCCCGGTTATCCTGCATACTCAGCAATCACTCGTTTGATTGGGGGAGAGGTAATAAAATATAATCTTACCCCCGAAAACAACTGGTATCCAAATCTTTCGCAACTCCAATCAATTGATTTGTCAAAAGTTAAATTGATGTGGGTAAATTATCCTAATATGCCAACAGGACAGAGGGCTAATAGAGAAGTATATGAACAACTTATATCATTTGGGCAAAAAAACAATATCCTTATATGTAGCGATAATCCATATAGTTTTATTTTGAATCAAGACCACATAAGTATCTTAAGCATACCGGGATCGTCAACAGTTGCCCTTGAGCTTAACTCTATCAGTAAATCACATAATATGTCAGGATGGAGAATCGGAATGGTGGCAGGACACAAAGAGTATATAAAAGAGATAATGAAAGCTAAGAGTAATATAGATTCCGGCATGTTTAAACCGGTGCAAATGGCTGCTGCGCATGCTTTAACCCTTGGAGATGAATGGTATGGGTATATTAATCAGGAGTATACAAAAAGAAGATCAATTGCAGAGGAGCTTCTATATGTACTAGATTGTTCCTTCAACCTAGAGCAGACAGGCATGTTTCTATGGGCAAAAGTTCCAGATAGCTATCAAAATGGACTAGATATGGCGAATATGCTGCTCTATCAAAAGCATATTTTGGTAACTCCCGGGATAACTTTTGGGGAGCAGGGCAGTGATTACATAAGAGTCTCCCTTTGTGCCAACGAAAATCAGCTGGAGGAGGCTTTAAATAGAGTTAAGCCATGATTGATAAGAAAAGCTCCATCTGTATTGCAGGAATGGGTCTTATTGGAGGCTCACTGGCATTATCACTCAAAAAAAGAGAACTTGCCTCTCACATTATTTGTGTAGATTCAAACAGCCGGCACTCTTCATATGCTTTGGAATCTGGTTTGGCCGATGAAGTTTTATCTATTAATGAAGCACTGGAAAAATCAGATATAATATTTTTATGTTATCCGGTAGACACAATAGAAAAAACTCTCCCTTCAATTCT
>CAYYAM010000008.1:0-11523 GCA_964469965.1 uncultured Muribaculaceae bacterium
AATGATTATTATGCAAACCAAAAAAATATTTTCGGGTTTGTTGTCTCTGGCATGTTAAGAAACTTTATAGACTCATCTGACAATAATACAGGAAGTCAATTTTTTACCAATGATATTATTACGCATAATGTCTTTACTAAAATACGTAACAATTCTAATTTCAACAACATCTCTGCAAATGCTAATTATACCAGGATATTCAAGGATAACCAAGAGCTAACTGTAAATGCCGACTATTTTTATTACGACCTTGGAAGCGACAACAACCAGATGAACATATACAAAGAGCCATGGGGATACATTAAGAAACAAAATCATTTTAAAACCGGCTCTTCACAATTCATAAATATAAAATCTTTCAAAGCCGATTACGAGCACCTCATTAATAATAAAATAAAGCTCGAAGCCGGAGTAAAGTGGGCTCAAAGCACAACAGATAACACTCTTGTAAGATTAGATAATATAGAAAATATCTGGGTAAAGAATCAATCTCAGAGCACCGAATTCTTTTATACTGAAGATATAAGCGCTGCTTATCTCTCATTGGGTGGGCAAATTGGAAAAAAAATAACCTTAAAAGGAGGTTTGAGAGCAGAGTACACCAACTCTAAAGGGGAGTGGATAACAGCCGACACAACTACAACAAAGAGCTATCTCGATCTTTTCCCTACCTTTTATTTTGGCTATAATCCAAATAAAGATTTAAGGTGGGGGCTGTCGTACACATTAAGAGTTCAAAGACCTAATTTTGAAAACCTTAATCCTCAAAGATTTTATATAGATGCAACTAGTTCTGCTCTGGGAAATCCCGATCTGAATCCGCAGTACGGGCATCAAATGAGTCTTACATTGGGAGTCAAGAGACACTTTAATTTTGGATTCAATTCGCAGTTTTTTAACAATGTTATAGTTCAAACTCCAAGTTTTGAAGAGGAGACCGGAGATAAACTATTAACCTGGGATAACTTTGGCAAGATGAATATGGTTGGCATAAATGCTGCTATCACGGAATTTCCTGTAATAAAGTGGTTTATACTGAATGCAAATTTATCTGTAGCTAATGTAAACAGCAGTAACAATGATTACAGAAAGAGCAGCATCTTTACCAATGGGAATTTTAATGCAACATTCCTACTGCCCGAAGATACAAAGATTGAGTTCACCGGCTGGTATCAATCGGGAATTCCATACGGATTCTTCAATATACGCTCTAATTCCGACTTCTCTTTAGGGATTAAGAAGGGTGTTTTAAAGAGTCAAGGCACAATATCCCTTTTTGCAGGTGATATTTTTGGCACAAATATTAGTAGGGTTAACCTTAGCAATAATGTGTTTGACAAATACGAATTTGAATCAAAATACAGAAGCAGAAGGATTACACTCACGTTCAATTACAGATTTGGACAGAGCAAAGCTGTTAAGCAGAGAAAAGTGGGTAACATGGATGAGGCCTCCAGAGTAAGCACGGGTAATTAATTACCCGATGCTTTTAATGTGTTTTTTAATAGAGATACTATAGTCATCGGACCTACTCCACCCGGAACCGGAGTTATGAAAGAACATTTTGGAGCAACCTGGTCATATTTTACATCACCAACTAATTTAAAGCCGGTTTTATTATCGGCTTTTACTCTTGTAATGCCTACATCAACAACCACTGCCCCCTCTTTGACCATATCTCCGGTAAGAAACTCAGGAACACCCAACGCAGCAATTATTATATCGGCCTGAAGTGTTATCTCTTTCAGGTTTTTGGTTCTGCTATGGCATACAGTTACAGTACAATCGCCGGGATATGCTTTTTGAGACATAAGGTTAGCCATGGGTCTTCCAACAATATTACTTCTGCCAATAATTACACAATGTTTACCCGAAGTCTCAATTTTGTATCTTTCCAAGAGGTCTAGTATACCTGCGGGAGTGGCAGAGATAAATGCCGGGAGCCCCAACAACATCTTCCCAACATTAACAGGATGAAAGCCGTCTACATCTTTAGCGGGGTCTATTGCCTCAATAACCATCTGCTCATTTAAATGAGAAGGTAGAGGTAGTTGAACAATTATACCGTCTACAGTTTTATCTGAATTAAGCTTTGCTATCTCCTCCATTAGAGCAGACTGGTTGATCTCTGCAGAGAGGCGCACAACGGTTGAGTCAAAACCAACTTGAGAGCAGGACTTCTCTTTGTGCCCTACATAGGTTTGGGAAGCTCCGTCTTCGCCAACCAGGAGGGCTGCCAAGTGAGGACGTTTTTTCCCCGACGCTACAATTGAGCGCACTTTTTCTGCAATCTCCTGTTTTATAATATCTGCCGTCTGTTTTCCATCCAGTATTGTCATAATTACCTCCTTCTTAAAGAACCCATTGCTCTCATTGCTTTTCCGGCACCTCCTCCGGCCATGTTTTTCATTATCTTTCTGGTATCTTCAAATTGCTTTATCAATCTATTAACCTCGGCAATAGATGTACCACTTCCTTCGGCTATTCTTTTTCTTCTGCCACCATTTAGTATTGCAGGATTATCTCTCTCCTCCTGAGTCATAGATTGAATGATTGCCTCAATACTCTTAAAGGCGCTGTTATCCATGTCTACATCTTTAAGCATTTTACCCATTCCCGGAATCATTGAGGCAAGATCCTTAATGTTTCCCATCTTTTTAATCTGTTGAATCTGAGAGAAAAAATCACTAAGGGTAAATTGATCTTTTGCCAGCTTTTTTTGTAGTTTTCTTGCCTCCTCTTCGTCGAACTGCTCTTGGGCCTTCTCTACAAGTGAAACAACGTCACCCATTCCTAAAATTCTGTCGGCAATCCTCTTTGGGTGAAAAACATCTAATGCCTCCATCTTCTCACCGGAAGAGACAAATTTAATTGGCTTATTTACAACAGCTTTTATTGAAAGAGCAGCTCCACCTCTGGTGTCTCCATCGAGTTTTGTAAGTACAACTCCATCAAAATTGAGTCTCTCATTGAAAACCCTAGCTGTCTCAACCGCATCCTGACCGGTCATTGAGTCAACAACAAACAGGGTTTCGGTGGGGTTTACCGCCTTTTTGATGGCAGTTATCTCCTGCATCATCTCTTCATCTACAGCAAGGCGCCCCGCAGTATCTATTATAACCAGGGAGTATCCCTCCTGCTTTGCCTTTGCAATTGCATTCTTTGCAATTTTTACAGGATCCTTTACACCCTCTTCAAAATATACAAAAACTCCGGTTTGTTCACCAAGTATCTTGAGTTGTTCAACGGCAGCAGGTCTATATACGTCTCCTGCAACCAGCATAGTCTTAAGCCCTCGTTTTGTTCTACAATTAAGAGCAAGTTTACCGCTGAATGTGGTTTTTCCCGATCCCTGCAATCCTGCTACCAAAACAACCCCGGGATTACCTTTAACAGAGATGTCCGATGCCTCACTACCCATAAGGAGTGTTAGCTCGTCATGCACAATCTTAGTGAGCATTTGACCCGGCCTCACAGCTTTAAGAACATTAGCTCCCAGTGCTTTTTGCTTTACATCGTCACAAAAAGTTTTTGCTATTTTATAACTTACGTCTGCGTCGAGTAGAGCTTTTCTTATATCTTTCAGTGTCTCTGCTACGTTTATCTCAGTAATTTTTCCCTCTCCCTTTAGCAGTTTAAAAGAGTTCTCAAGTCTGTCAATTAAATTATCAAACATCTCTATGTAATATAAATACTAAATGTAATTAAGCTGCGAATTTAGTTATTTTTGGATAAATGACCTTAGAATTTTTCTACCCTCATCGTTAACCACAGACTCCAGATGATATCTTATAAGTTCGGAGTGAAAAAGGAAAGGATCTCTCAAAAAGAGGTAAGATCCGTTCCATGAATATATTTTAGCCATGGCAGATGTAAAGAAAAGGGTTATAAGCTCTTTATTCAGATCGTCTCTATAGAGCCCCTCCCCCATTCCTCTCTCAAGATTTTCAAGAATAATCCTTGAGTAAAAACTCACCCTGTTTGTGTGATCCAGAACTTTAAGATCGGGTAAATATTTTGAGGAGTCCGACAGTAATTGCGGACCTATCTGCTCGAGCGTCTTATTCATCATACCGCTCGTATGATAAAGTGCCTCGATAGCATTTTTTCCCTGACTTAAAGAGAGATTAATCTTGAATTCAATATCTTCAATAACAAACTGCATAACTGTTCTCATCAATTCATCTTTACTGTTAAAATTATTGTAAAGAGTCTTCTTTGTCAATTTTAGCGCTGCAGCTATTTCATCCATTGTAAGCTTAAGGCCTCTCCTTCTGAAGAGCTCATAAACTTTTGCTACATATCGGTCTTTAGAACTTACTCTGGCCATATGAATTGGTTTTTGGTTATTCAGAATAGAATTCGGGAGCAATATCCTTTTGATTGTACCTCATTGCCATAACTTGACCATACGCACCTGCCGACCTTATGGCAAATAGATCGCCTCTTGATGTTTGAGGAAGCAGTATATTTTTAGCAAACTTATCGCTGGACTCACAAATTGGACCAACTACATCGTATCTCATCAATCTTTTATTAGAAGTGAGATTCTCTATCTTATGTACTGCCTGATAGAGTGCCGGTCTTATAAGATCGTTCATACCAGCATCTAAAATAGCAAATTTTCTACCTTTACCTATTTTGACATATAAAACTCTGCTTATTAGCGATCCACACTGAGCAACAAGAGCTCTTCCGGGTTCAAAATGTATTTTTTGTGACGGCTCTCTATGAAGACTTTTCTCTATTAGGGAGAAATATCGGTTAAAGTCGGGTATTGGATTTATGTGGGGGTTTTGATAATCTATTCCCAATCCTCCACCTAGATTAAGATTCTCTACAAAAACACCCTTTTCTCTAAAATTTGAATTAATCTCATTAACCCTTTTTGCAAGCATCTCAAATACGTTTAAATCGGTAATCTGAGAACCAACATGAAAGTGAAGGCCAATCAATTTTATGCTCTTACACCGTTTTATGGTTTCAATCACCTCGTCGTACATCCAATGGCTAATTCCAAACTTATCCTGAGATCTTCCTGTAGTGATATACTTGTGGGTATGTGCGTCGATATCGGGATTTATTCTTAGAGAGATCGAGGCAATTTTTCCCATTGAAGATGCAATTTCATTTATAACTTTTATCTCGGGCACAGACTCACAGTTGAATGCGTAGATATCTCCTTGTAATGCTGTTTTGATCTCTTTGTCGGACTTACCCACACCTGCATAAACAATTTTAGAGGGGTCGAATCCGGTTTTTAATGCTAGTGCAACTTCGTTACCACTTACACAATCGGCACCTAAACCATACTCTTTTATTATATTCAGAATCCTTTCATTTGCATTTGCTTTTAATGCATAATGAGCCACGAAGTTATATTTATTAAGTTCTTTAGTGTACTTATCTAAGGTCTCTTTTAATAAAGATAAATCGTAATAGTAGAAGGGAGTCTCAATTTGACTAAAAAATTCTATGGTTTGTTTATTAAACATAGTGTAGTTATTAATAGTAATTTAATATCGGCAAAAATAGTAAAAAACTTGTTCTTAATTTAAAATATCTATCTTTGCAAAAAAATAATAGCAGAGTAATGAAACCAACAAAGAAAGATCTCCTTAACGAGACAGTCAAACACATAGACATTACAGCATTCGACTCTACATACATAATAGACTCAATGCGTGATATGTCTTTCACATCTAGAGACACTGCCTCTGCCGCAGATATTCTTCAGATGATGATTAAAGACAAGGAATCTACCAATTGGCTTATCCTTGCAGGAAGTACATCTGCCGGAGGATGCATGCAGGCCTATGTAGATATGATTCGCTTTAACATGATAGATGCCGTAGTGGCTACCGGCGCCTCAATCATAGATATGGACTTTTTTGAAGCACTTGGGTTCAAACACTACAAAGGGTCGCAATTCATAGACGACACCCACTTAAGAGAGAACTACATAGACAGAATATACGACACATTTATAGACGAGGAGGAGTTGCAAAAATGCGATGCTACTATTAAAACCGTAGCAGACTCTTTAGAAGCTAGGCCTTACTCATCAAGAGAGTTTATTCACGAACTTGGCAGATGGCTTACAGAAAATTCTGTTAAGAAGAACTCCTTAATCCAGGTCGCATTTGAACATAACGTTCCAATTTTTGTACCTGCATTCAGTGACTGTAGCGCAGGGTTCGGCCTTGTTATGCATCAAGTAGAGAGAATCAGAGAGAAAAGACCATATATGTCAATTGACTCTGTTGCCGATTTCAGGGAGTTGACAGAGGTTAAGATGTCTGCAAAAAGCAGCGGTCTGTTTATGATTGGAGGAGGAGTCCCTAAAAACTTCGCTCAAGACACAGTTGTTTGCGCCGAATGCCTTGGCTTCGATGTGCCTATGCATAAGTATGCCGTTCAAATAACTGTAGCCGACGTAAGAGATGGCGCTTGCTCCTCTTCTACGCTAAAAGAGGCAAATTCATGGGGGAAAGTAGATACTGCGCATGAGCAGATGGTTTATGCAGAGGCAACTACAGTTGTTCCTCTCATACTAAGCTATGTCTACGCAAAAGGTGATTGGAAGAGCCGGGAGCGTAAAAATCACTCTCTACTTTTTGAAAACGGCACAGAAGGTACGGGGATTCTGCTTGGAGAATAAGATACAACAAAAAAACCCCCGAAAGTTTTAGTAAAGCTTTCGGGGGTTTTTTATTTAATACTATCTCCTCTTCTCGAGTATTGTCTCTGCAATAAATCCTGCTATCAAACCTATTCCGCCAAAGCATAGAGTAGATGCTCCGTATATTATACTCATTGTCTCTGCCATATGATAAGAGACATCTCCAACAACACCTATTGAGAATGTGATTATAAGGTATCCAATAAGTAGGCCTAAACCCAATCCCATTAGAAGAGATCCGATTCTCAACGACAAATATTTGTTATAGGATCTTTTTTCACCTAATACGCCTGTTAAATCGATATTTCCCAGATTTGCGTCTTTAATCTCAGACAACTTCTCAATTATCATTATTCTCTCTTTTCTGCGCGCATAAAGCTCTATTAATTTGTAAAAAGCATAAGCGCCGATGCCAAATGTGAGGGGTATTGAAATAAATTCCATCATACTATTATTTTTAATTGGTTAAATTTGTTTAACTATTTGACGCTGCCTCGTTGTAAAGGTTACAAAAGATTATTAATGCACAAATGTTGTAACCAAATTAGATTCCCTTCGTCTAACTAATCGAGATGACACAAAAGGAAGAACTTATAATAATACGAAGAGTAGTCGAAGGAGAGAAAGAGTTGTTCAATTTACTTATAAATGAGCACTCTGCAAAAATCCTTTCGGTTGTAAGAGGTGTCGTGAGTTGTAGAGAAGATGCAGAGGAGATTGCTCAGGATGTATTTGTTAAGGCCTTTTTTTCTCTTAAGAATTTCAGAGGCGAAAGCTCATTCTCTACTTGGCTATTCCGAATTGCTTATAATCTGGCTGTATCTAAAGTGCGCCTTAAAAAGAGACATTTTATTGCGCTAGAAAATATAAAAGCGGGAGACTCTTACAGCGAAGAGAATGACTACTCAGAAAATAGAGACAAAGAGGAAAGAGTTGATTTACTTGAAACTCTGTTGCAAAAACTGAGTTCGGAGGATAGGTTTTTAATCTATCTATTTTACAATCAAGATAAAAGCATAAAAGAGATCTCTCAAATCACAGGATTTAGTGAATCAAATGTAAAGGTGAAGCTGTTTAGAGTAAAAAAAAGAATCTTCGAGTTGGGAGAGGGTAAATTGGAGGTGATATATGGATGAAAAGGATATAATTATTAGATCACTGCTTTCCGGGATGAACGACCAAAGAGTCGACTCATCATTTTTACTGGAGATAGAGAGCAAAATTAAAAGAGAGGAGGAGAAAAGGGCAAAGTTAAAGGAGAGTATTCAAACGATACTGATTCTAGTATTTTTAACTGCAATCTTTATCTGTGTTCTTTTTCTATACGGCAAGTCCGATGCCATCTCCTTTGATATACTAAAGAGAGTAAAGCCCTCCATTATTGGTATAGGTGATAAATTTTCTGCTCTTTTCAGTCACGGCAGCTCTTTTCTGTGGATTGTAGTATCTGCTAACTCTGCACTACTTCTATTAATACAGACCTTTATTCATAGTCGTTTTTCAAAGAGAGGAAAAAAACAGTAGCAGGCATTTAACCGGCACTATGCTCAGGTCTTAAAAGATCAAAAACTGTTTTTACCGGAGAAAATGTAGTAACAGGAACCTCAACAAAGATTGTGTTCCACTGACTCATAGCACCATTCCATAGGCCAGGCAGCTCAAGGGCCTTTACCAACTCACCCTCTATGCTCTTTGAAGTAATAAAGCCGGTCTCCCTGTCTATATATTTAGTTAGGTCAAAACTACAACCATTGAATGTTTTAAATGAGCAAACAATATCAACGGGATTAAAGTGGGTAGATTTTGTAATCATCTCCTTAACCGCAATATCTTCTGTGTTTAATTGAGCGCTTTCAAGAATTTGAAGTGATGTAGATCCATCATTGTCCTTTACAATATACGGCCCTCCACCCGGCTCTCCGGTATTTACTACCATTCCGCAAACCCTGATTGGTCTGTTTAATTTCTCAATGAGATAATCCTTTAAAATTGCCTCAGGAACATTGGGCAATTCAATAGATAGTTCACTGTTAAAAAAGGTCTTTATCTCTTCAACCAAACTACTATCACAGCTTCCTTTGAGGCACCTTATATAATTAAATATTCTGTCTTGTGTCTCAAGTAATTTCCCTGCCAAAACCTTTTTCCACCATATTGTGTCCTCTCTCAACTCCTCCCTGCAAATATTGTCTATGTTTTTGATTATTATAATATGGGCATCGATATCGTTTAAATTCTCAATTAGAGCTCCATGTCCTCCCGGCCTAAATACAAGATTTCCGTCTCTGTCTCTGAATGGTTCGTTGTTAATTGTGGCGGCAATTGTATCTGTTGATGGTTTCTGAATAGAGAATGAGACATCATATTTACATCCAAACTTCTCTTCATATAGACTCTTTACCCTGTTTAACAAGTATTTAAACTTTTCCAGATGCTCCGGGGAGACAGTAAATGAAATTCTACAAACCCCGTCTCCCGACACAGCATATTGCCCCCCCTCTGCAAGATGCTCTTCAAATGGGGTTTTTGAGACCTCTCCGTATTTATGAAATTTTATAAGACCCTTAGGAAGAGAGCCATACCCAAGCCCTTTTTCGCTTAAAAGATACTCAATAACAGCTCTTTTATCTCCTTTGATAAGTGATTCGGGAATTTCATCATAAAATGGGAACTTACTTATGTCAAGACTCTGCAACCCTGCATCTCTATGTTTATTATTTAATATTTCAAACAGATCTTTAAACATTCTGGTAGCAGCTCCCGAAGCAGGCACAAACTTGTAAACATTGCCTTTGAACCCTGAGTATAACTCAATAGCCCTTAACTGCTCCTCTCTGTTAAGAATTTTTACTCCCCTACCTGGTGTAGCAGGAGAGACTATATTCAGATTAGGAAAACCCAATTTAAAATACTCCAGTTGAGAGATTACTATCTCTTTGGAAGAACCTCTTTTCTCTATCTGTTCAAAATCTCTTTGACTAAGCATACCTAAATCTCTTTATAATTTTAGTAACTCATTAATTCTTAAATCCAAATCTTTTGTAAACTCTCTTCTGAAGTTATACTCTCTTCTGATTTTTTCAAAATCCTTTGGAGCATTACGCAATTTAGCATCTTCTTCCCAAATGTCGAAAATTTTTAATAATTCCCTTGCTACTGCCTGCTGGGTGTTATCTTTAACAGGTAAAATTTCACCTATACCCCGATTGCTGGACATATCTCCTATCTCTTCATTAAGATCAAACAAATTTAATTTGCCCATCTTAAAGTGAGTTGTAAAATTATTAAGTGTAAAAACCGTTGCATTTATCTTTCCCTCATAAGAGTATCCTGCAATATGTGGCGTCGCTATATCTGTAATTGCTAAATAGTCGTCCATTATATCGGGTTCATTACGCCATACATCAGATATTACTCCACCAAACTTTTCTCTGCTATCTATAACAGCCATCTCATCAACTACCTCTCCCCTTGAGGTGTTAATCAATATTGCCCCATTTTGCATTTTTTTTACAAACTCTCCAGAGACCATATTAGCCGTAGTCTCATTCAGCGGTACATGCAGGGTTATAATGTTACATCTCTCCAAAATGATATCTAAAGCAAAATAATTCAGGTCACTATTAATAGCCGCTTTAGGGGGATCACACCTCATTACAGGCACTCCGGCTCTCTCCATAAACCGGGCCAGCCGCTCGCCAACATTTCCTGCTCCGATAACTCCTATTGTACTATCTTTTAGAGAGATGTTTTTTTTACTACCAATAGCAAAGAGAGCTGTTACTACGTACTGTACCACTCCGCCGGAGTTACACCCTGCTGCATTAAAAACAGCTATACCATGCTCTGCACAATATTTCTTATCTATGTGATCCTCACCAATTGTTGCAGTAAATATTGCCTTAATATTGCTTCCTTGCAGTAACTGTCCTGTACATTTGGTTCTTGTTCTAATTATTAAGGCATCTGCATCTTTAACAATGTCTCTATCTATTCTCTCACCTCGTTCATAAATAACATGGCAATACTGCTCTAAGATACCTTTAATAAATGGGATATTATCGTCAATAACCACTCTCATCCCTTAATATCATTTAATTATAACATGTTTTAAGACCTGAGACCCAAGCTTGGAATTAATATTATCTGCTATCTCAACTCTCCTCATGAATAGTTCATTTTTTGCTACTGAAGAACCGATTACACAAACAAGCCTTCCATCTTTATAGTATTTGTCTATCGTGAGAGCGGCCAATTTTTCTCCCACAACCTCGTTCCATGCTTCAAAAACTCTAATTCTCTCCAATCCCTGAGACAATCCCTGTTTCTGAATGAGATCATTGAATATCTCCCCAACACTCATCACCTTTTGTCTTCTCATAAAACAGACCCCTCCACAATCTCGAATAAGATGGACTCACCATTAATTTTCTTAAGTATATCCTCTATCCTTGTTTTATTACTATCCGATATAAAAATCTGACCAAACTCCTCGGAAGATACCAGGGAGAGTAGAGATTCAACCCGAGTAATATCCAGTTTGTCGAATACATCGTCTAATAAAAGTAAAGGGGGTTGGCCGTGTATTGCTCTCATAATCTCGAATTGGGCTAGTTTTAAAGCTATTAAAAAAGATTTCTGTTGACCCTGTGAACCGCACAATTTAAAGTTGTGATTATCCATTGAGAAAATTAGGTCGTCTCTATGAACTCCTCTGCTTGTATATTTAAGTACTTTGTCTCTCTCCAGACTATCTGCCAATAAATCAACAAGCTCTCCATTTAACAGTTCAGACTTATATGTAATGGAGACACACTCTCTCCCGAGTGATATTTTTTTGT
>CAYYAM010000008.1:11623-59851 GCA_964469965.1 uncultured Muribaculaceae bacterium
AGTTCAGACTTATATGTAATGGAGACACACTCTCTCCCGAGTGATATTTTTTTGTAATATTTTTGTGTTATGGGTGCTAATTTTGCTATAAACTCCCCTCTTTTTTGGTAGATATATGAGGCGTATAGCGACATTCTTTCAGAGAAAAGTGTTAAGAGCTCTTGGTTTCCTCCATCCTTTAATACCCTGTTTCTTTGAGATAAAAGTTGATTATAGCTCTGTAGCTTTCTCAAGTACTCTCTGTCTAATTGAGAGAGGATTGAGTTTATGAACCTTCTTCGCTCTTCTCCCGATTCATTAATTAGACACGTATCGTATGGAGACACCATTACAATAGGTATAAGACCTATATGATCGGCCAGTTTTGAATAGCTTTTAGAATTTCTTTTAAAACTTTTACCCCCCTCTCTCTCAATAGAAAATGCCACTATATCAGTAGTTTTGTCATCTCTTTGGTACTCTCCGGTTACTTTGCAAACATTAGAGAGATAATTTATGGTGTTCAAGTCCAGTGTAGAAAAATAGCTCTTTGTCATTGACAGATAGTAAATTGCATCCATCAGATTACTCTTCCCCGATCCATTAAGGCC
This sequence comes from uncultured Muribaculaceae bacterium, assembly GCA_964469965.1. GTDB lineage: Bacteria > Bacteroidota > Bacteroidia > Bacteroidales > UBA932 > Bact-08. The sequence continues at coordinate 12,214 of CAYYAM010000008.1, forward strand.
GGAAATACAGTTTAGCTTGGGCGAAAACTCTTTATGAGCAGACAAAATATTCTTAAATCCTGCAATTGTGACTTTTCTTAAGTACATATTCTATCGGTTAGTGAGCAAAGTTACGACTTTTATACGTTAAAAATTTGAGATTACATAAAATATTGTAAATTTGCAGCCTGCTAAAAAAATGTACAAATGTCAAAGAAAATCAAACATCAAGATCCTGAAGAGAGTGTTGAAAACGCTCTGAATGTAACAGAACAGTTCATTGAGAAGAATAAGAACCTGCTAATCTATTCGGTTGTGGCAATACTGGCTGTAGCAGCAATAGGATTTGCATACCAACATCTATATCGCAAACCGTTAAAGGAAGAGGCAATGGCTCAATCATTTGTCGCAGAGCAACATTTTCGTGCCGACTCATTTGCTTTGGCTCTCAATGGCGATGGCAACTCCCTGGGTTTTAAACAAGTGCTAAAAGAGTATGGTTCTGCAGCACCAAAGTCGGTATATATGTATGCAGGTGTTTGTGAACTTCAGTTAGGTAACTTTAAAGATGCAATATCTTATCTAAAAAAGTACAAAACCAAAGATCCAATAATGCAAGCCAGGGCAATTGCAAATATTGGAGATGCATATGCAGGAATGATGGATAACAAAGAGGCGCTAAACTACTATTTAAAGGCGTCATCTATAGACAACAATATCTTTTCTGCAGCATATATGCTCAAAGCAGCAATTATGCAAGAGGAGCTTGGTAATAAAGATGCAGCTATTAAGCTTTACGAAGAGATTAAAGTAAAGTATCCTCAATCCATGGAGGGTTTTGAGGCCGACAAATATATAGCAAGAATCAAGCAGTAAATTATTATGGGAAGGGCATTCGAGTTTAGAAAAGAGAGAAAAATGAAGAGATGGGGTAACATGTCCCGTGTCTTCACAAGACTTGGAAAGGAGATAACTATGGCCGCAAAAAGCGGTGGCCCCGATCCCGACAACAATCCCAGACTTAGAGCTTTAATCTCTACCGCTCGTTCTGAGAATATGCCTAAAGACAACATTGAAAGGGCAATAAAAAGAGCCGTAGAGAAGGATCACAACGATTTTAAAGAGGTTGTTTACGAGGGTTATGGTCCTCATGGAATAGCATTCCTGGTAGAGACCGCTACAGACAACACAACCAGAACCGTTGCCAATATAAGGAGCTACTTCAATAAATTCGGAGGATCTCTTGGTACATCGGGAAGCGTAGAGTTTATGTTCGAACATAAATCTGTGTTCAAGATAAAGTCTTCCGGAGAGGTAAATTTAGAAGAGCTGGAGTTGGAGTTGATAGATTTTGGTGCAGAGGAGCTCTTTATGGAAGAGAATGAGGTTATGATTTATGGCAGCTTTGAATCTTACGGTGCAATACAGAAGTTTATAGAGGAGAGAGGGTTTGAGCTGGTAACCGGAGGTTTTGAGCGTATACCTAATACAGAGCTCAAACAGCTCCAAGGAGAAGAGAGGGTTGAGATAGAAAAAATGATAGAGCGTTTTGAGAACGACGATGATGTTCAGAATGTCTACCACACAATGGCCCACTAAACATAAAGAAATCAAAGAGAGTGATTGAATTATCAATCACTTTTTTTTTGTCTTACTCTTTATAATTTCGTACATTTGCGGGATATTTACTAAAAATTTATAATCAATAATTTATACAACATGAAACTATCGCATATTGAACACATCGGTATTGCTGTTAAGTCATTGGAGAGTGCAATTCCACTTTACGAAGAGATGCTCGGCCTAAAATGCTATGCTGTTGAAGAGGTTGCAGAACAAAAGGTTAAAACTGCATTCTTTAAAATTGGAGAAACAAAAATTGAGCTGCTGGAGAGTACCGATCCCGATGGTCCGATAGGAAAATTTATCGAGAAAAAGGGCGAAGGGGTTCATCACATTGCTTTTGCCACTGCAGACGGACTACAAAAAAGTCTGGATGAGCTATCTGATAAAGGTGTACAACTAATTGATAAAAGTCCGAGAAAAGGTGCAGAGGGGCTTAACATAGCCTTTATTCATCCAAAATCTACTTCGGGTGTTCTTACGGAACTTTGCGAAGATCCTGCTAAACAATAAATAAATTAAATATAAAGGTATAAAATGAGCCAGCAACTAGAACAGGTTAAAGCGCTAATTCAGCTTCGTGAAAAGGCGCGCTTGGGCGGTGGTCAAAAAAGAATTGACTCACAGCATCAAAAAGGCAAATATACAGCCCGTGAGAGGATTACAATGTTATTGGACGAAGGTAGTTTCGAAGAGTTCGATATGTTTGTCTCTCACAGATGTACAAACTTTGGAATGGAAAAAGAGAGATATCTTGGAGACGGCGTGGTTACAGGTTACGGAACTATAGAGGGAAGACTCGTATACGTTTTTGCTCAAGACTTTACTGTCTTTGGAGGTTCGCTTTCAGAGAGCTTTGCCATGAAAATATGCAAAATCATGGATCAATCTATGAAAATGGGTGCACCTGTTATTGGAATCAACGACTCCGGTGGAGCCAGAATCCAAGAGGGTGTTAACGCTCTTGCCGGCTATGCAGAAATTTTTCAAAGAAACATCCTGGCTTCGGGTGTGGTTCCGCAAATCTCGGCCATTTTCGGTCCTTGCGCAGGTGGTGCAGTATACTCCCCTGCCCTTACCGACTTCAACATTATGACAAAAGGAACCAGCTATATGTTCCTTACAGGTCCTAAAGTAGTAAAAACAGTAACCGGAGAAGATGTTACTCAGGAGCAGCTTGGAGGTGCAAGCGTTCATGCTTCAAAAAGCGGTGTTGCTCATTTTGCAGTTGATACAGAAGAGGAGGGAATTAAGGTAATAAGAGACCTTCTAGGGTATCTGCCTCAAAACAATCTGGAGGAGGCCCCGGTACTTCCTACATCAGACCCTATCGACAGATTGGAGGACTCTCTAAATGAGATTATCCCTGATAGCCCAAACAAACCTTACGACATGTATGAGGTTATAGGGTCGGTTGTTGACGATGGAAAATTCCTTGAGATTCACAAAGATTTTGCAACAAATATTATTGTGGGCTTTGCTCGCTTTAATGGAATATCTGTTGGTATAGTTGCCAATCAGCCTAAAGTACTTGCCGGTGTGCTGGATAATAACGCATCCAGAAAGGCCGCCAGATTTGTAAGGTTCTGTGATGCATTTAATATTCCTTTAGTAACTTTGGTAGATGTGCCTGGATTCCTACCGGGAACACAACAGGAGTACGGCGGAATAATTCTACACGGAGCAAAACTACTATATGCATATGGCGAGGCCACTGTTCCTAAAGTGACAGTTACTTTAAGAAAATCATACGGTGGAGCATACTGTGTAATGAGCAGTAAACATCTCAGAGGAGACATCAATTACGCATGGCCAACCGCAGAGATTGCAGTAATGGGTCCGTCCGGAGCAATAGAGGTGCTTTATGGAAAAGAGGTAGCCGCGGCCGAAAACCCTGCGGAGCTTGCAGCAGAAAAGGAGAAAGAGTACAGAGATGCATTTGCAAATCCATATAATGCAGCCAGATACGGTTATATTGACGATGTAATTGAGCCAAGAAATACTCGTTTCAGGGTAATCAGAGCTCTACAACAGCTCTCTACAAAGAAATTAACCAATCCACCTAAAAAACACGACAACCTTCCGCTTTAAAAATTAAACAACAAAATGATGAAAAAACAGATTAAAATAGTTTTGTTGTTGGGGTTGATAGTTTCATCTGTTACTATAAACGCTCAAAATATGTCTGATATAAGAATCAATGAGATTCTTGTTACCAATACAGACGATTTTATGGACGATTACGGGAACAGAAGCGGATGGATAGAGCTCTTCAACACATCTTACGGTACCGTAGATATCGGAGGATGCTATATCACAAACGATCCCAACAATCTCACAAAGTACATGATTCCTAGAGGAGATGTTCTCACTAAGATAAAACCAAGACAACACACTCTTTTTTGGGCAGACAACAAACCTCACAGAGGGACTTTCCATATAAACTTTACTCTGGAAGAGTCTAATGAGATAATTCTGGTAAGCAGCGATGGAAGAAGCATTATAGACAGGATTAAAATCCCGCACACTATTATGTCTGAAAACCGATCGTACGGAAGGCTCAAAGATGGGGTAGATCTCTTTAGTTCTAAGAATGTTGTAGACATGAGCGCAACTTGGGCAATACTTGAAAGAACTTCGCCTAGCACCAACAACTACGGAGCAGATAAAGAGCCTCCGGGAATGTTATTTATGAAGACTGACCCTTTTGGTGTAATAATGTCAATTACAGCTATGACCGTAGTTTTCTTATCGCTAATACTGCTTTATCTGGTTTTCAAAGGTATAGGCAAGTATAACATAAGAAAAAGCAGAGAGAGAGCCGTTGTAGCAACGGCCGGAACAAAAGCTAAAAAGGTTGTTACAGAGGAGGATTGCTCTGCCGAAGTTTTTGCGGCAATCTCAACGGCTCTTCATACCTACTTTGAGGATGACGAAGCGCATGATATTGAGAACACAATACTGACTATTGAAAAAGTTACAAGAAACTATTCGCCTTGGAGTTCTAAGATATACACTCTCAGGGAGGTTCCAAATAAAAAATAGAAAAACTGTCTATAATTATGAAAGAGTATAAATTAAAGATAAACGGCAACGACTATGCTGTTACCATTACAAACATAGAGGATACAATTGCCGAAGTTGAGGTTAACGGAACACCTTTCAAGGTAGAGATATCCAGGCCTGCAAAGAAACAGTCTGTTCCACTTTCAAAAATCAATAAGCCTGCTCAAGTAGAAGCAAATATTAGCAGACCTGTAACATCTGGAAGTGAAACCGTTGTTTCATCTCCTCTGCCTGGAGTAATTTTGGAGGTAGCTGTTAAAGAGGGTGATGCCGTTAAGAAGGGGCAAAAACTTATGATTCTGGAAGCTATGAAGATGGAGAATGTGATTGAATCTACCGCAGACGGAAAAGTAGTTAGTGTAAAAGCAAACAAAGGGGACTCTGTACTGGAAGGTGCTCCTCTTATAATAATCGGCTAATATGGACAACAACGGAGTATTTACATTATTGGGTGAAAACCTAAGGACATTTTTACAGTATACCGGATTTGCTAACGCAACTCCAGGTCATATACTGATGATCCTTATTGGTTTGCTGTTCATCTATCTTGCTATTAAAAAAGATTGGGAGCCCTTGTTACTGATACCTATCGGATTTGGTATAATAATAGGGAATATCCCTCTTTTCCCGGGACTGAGTGTAGGCGTTTACGAAGAGGGTTCGGTTCTTAACATCCTCTATCAGGGTGTACAGAAGGGATTCTACCCTCCACTTATATTCCTTGGGATAGGAGCTATGACCGATTTCTCTGCACTAATATCCAATCCTAAGCTAATGCTGATAGGCGCTGCAGCACAATTTGGTATTTTTGGAGCTTATGCAATTGCTCTTGCAGCCGGATTTTCACCATCTGAAGCGGGTGCTATAGGTATAATCGGAGGTGCCGATGGTCCAACCGCCATCTTCCTCTCTTCAAGACTCGCTCCCGATTTAATGGGCGCAATTGCAGTATCGGCGTATTCTTATATGGCTCTTGTGCCTGTAATTCAACCTCCTATCATGCGTTTGCTCACCAGCAACAAAGAGCGTCTTATCAGAATGAAAGCACCGAGAGCTGTCTCTCAGACAGAAAAGAAACTATTCCCTATCATCGGATTTTTGCTCACCGCTTTTATTGTCCCTTCTGGATTACCTCTTTTGGGTATGCTTTTCTTTGGTAATCTACTTAAAGAGAGTGGAGTAACAAGAAGATTGGCCGAAACAGCCAGAGGACCACTTATTGATATTGTAACAATTCTTATAGGAGTCACTGTAGGTTGTTCAACACAAGCCGACAAATTTTTACAATTGAAATCTGTTTATATATTCGGATTGGGAGCCGGCTCTTTTGTAATTGCTACAGCAGCGGGTGTATTGTTTGTAAAGATTATAAACCTATTCTTAAAAGAGGGAAACAAGATAAATCCGTTAATAGGAAACTCAGGTGTATCTGCAGTTCCCGATTCGGCAAGGGTTTCTAATAATATTGGTCTTGAGTATGATAAAACAAATTATCTGTTAATGCATGCTATGGGTCCAAATGTAGCCGGAGTTATTGGAAGCGCAGTTGCCGCAGGTATATTACTCGGCTTCCTCACTTAACAATCCTTAGTAAAAAATTTTGATTTTCAAAAAACGCCCTTTTTTCTGGGCGTTTTTTTTATTTTTTCATATCTTTGGAAAAATTAAAATTTTACTGATATGCAAAATAAATTGCAGGAGCTAACAGAAAAACTATACAACGAAGGGTTGTCAAAAGGGAAAAAAGAGGCAGAAGATATGATTTTAAAGGCAAAAAGGGAGGCCGAAGAGATAATATCAAAAGCAAAAGAGGAGTACAACTCAATCCTGGAGAGGGCAAAAAAAGAGGCAGCCGACTTCAAAGTAAAATCGGAGAATGAACTCAGAATGGTTTCAAGACAGACTCTAGCATCGGTAAAACAGAATATCGAAGAGATAATTATTGCAAAAGTTATTGAAAAGCCCATAAAAGAGAGTGTTGAAAGTAAAGAGTTCTTATCTAAAATCATTGAGTTAGCTATTCAATCTTTTAACACATCTAAGGGAGACTCAATTACGCTTGAAGTTTTACTCCCTGAACAAAAAAAAGAGGAGCTTGACTCATTTCTTAAAAACAGTCTGATTAAAGAGTTAAACGCGGGAGTAGAGTTCTCATACGACAAGAAGATACAAAACGGTTTTAAAATTGGGCCTAAAGGAGACGGGTTTCACATAAGTTTTACAGACAAAGATTTTCAAGGCTTAATATCTCAGTACCTCAAACCCAAGACCCGCCAATTTCTATTCACTGAGTAACGATGGCAAACTACCACTACATCATAGCAGGACTCCCCGATCTGATGTTGGATTTCGAGAGCTCGGGCTACGAATTCGATCCGATTCACCACACAATTTACGATCTCTGCGAAGCAAAAGACAGAAGAGTAATTGACTGGCTTGTTTTTGGAATGAGGGAGATGAACCTCAATAACCACTTCTACCGTACGGCAAAGAACTCCCGTAACAAATTTATTAGAGAGTACTTTTCATTCGATCTTGAATTGAGAAATCTTCAAGCTGCATACATCTCTCGTAAAAACTCCCTCGACTCATCGGAATATATAATCGGGAACAATGAGGTTACAGATCTGCTTAAAAACAGCAAAGCTCCCGATTTTGGTCTCTCTTCATATGCAGGCAACTCGGCAGAGCTCATAAAAATTTTTGATACAGAAAATATTTTAGAGAGAGAGCAGCTTCTTGATACGCTCAGGTGGAGAGTTGCGAATGAGATATGTACTTTCAACTACTTCGATATAAATGTAATCCTGTGCTTTTTATTAAAAATATCAATTGTTTCCAGATGGAATAGATTAGATAAAAAGAGAGGATCTATTGTTTTCAAACAATTAGTTGAGGAGGTTAAAGGAACCTTCAAACCAGATAATAATTATTAATAGTATATGAAAACCAAAGGAATCGTTACCGGGATTATCTCCAATCTTGTTACAATAGAGGTTGATGGTCCCGTATCACAAAATGAGATTTGCTTTATAGATCTTGCCGGAACTAAACTTATGGCAGAGGTTATTAAAGTAAACGGAAAAGAGGCTTTTGTACAGGTTTATGAGAGTACTCGCGGATTAAAGGCGGGAGATGTTGCAGAATTTAACGGACATATGCTCGAGGTTGACTTAGGTCCGGGAATACTCTCAAGTATCTACGATGGTTTACAGAACAATCTGGAGACTATGGAGGGTGTTTTTCTCAAACGAGGCGAGTATACAAGTGCATTAGACTCAGAGAAGAAATGGCACTTTAAACCAATAGCAGCTGTAGGAGACGAAGTGATTGCAGCCGATTGGCTGGGAGAGGTAGAAGAGGGTTGGTTGCCGCATAAAATTATGGTTCCTTTCACTTTTAACGGATCATATACTGTAAAGACACTCAAAGAAGAGGGTGAATATACAATAGATGAGGTCATTGCAGTTTTAACAGACGAGACAGGAAAAGATGTCGATGTTACGATGAAACAAAGGTGGCCCGTAAAGGTTGCAATCACAAAATATAAAGATAAGCCAAGACCATACCGTATTATGGAGACAAGGGTTAGGGTAATAGATACCTTTAATCCTATAGCAGAGGGTGGAACAGGATTTATCCCGGGCCCTTTCGGTAGTGGAAAAACTGTACTTCAACACGCTATCTCTAAACAGGCCGATGCCGATGTTATTATTTTTGCAGCTTGCGGGGAGAGAGCAAACGAAGTTGTAGAGATATTTACGGAGTTTCCGCAACTAGTAGATCCAAGAACAGGAAGAATGCTAATGGAGAGGACTTCAATCATATGTAACACTTCCAACATGCCTGTTGCTGCGCGTGAAGCTTCTGTCTACACAGCAATGACTATTGGTGAATACTACAGGGCTATGGGTCTTAAAGTACTTCTTCTTGCCGATTCTACATCCAGATGGGCACAGGCACTCAGAGAGATGAGTAATCGTATGGAGGAGCTTCCAGGTGCTGATGCTTTTCCAATGGACCTTCCGGCGATTATATCAAGCTTTTATGCCAGAGCCGGAATTGTAAACCTAAACAATGGGTCTACCGGATCTGTTACATTTATTGGAACAGTATCCCCTGCAGGAGGAAACCTTAAAGAGCCGGTTACCGAATCAACAAAGAAAGCTGCAAGATGTTTCTTTGCCCTTTCTCAAAACAGAGCAGACAGAAAGAGATACCCGGCAGTAGACCCTATTGACTCCTACTCTAAATATCTGGAGTATCCCGAGATTGTAGAAGATTTCAAAACTAGAATTGGGGAGAAATGGGTAGAGAGTGTTTTTAGAGGTAAAAATATAGTTTTAAGAGGGAAAGAGGCATACGAGCAGATTAATATACTAGGAGACGATGGTGTTCCTCTCGACTATCATAAAAGGTATTGGAAATCGGAACTCATTGATTTTGTTATCCTTCAGCAGGATGCATTTGATAAGATAGATGCCAACTGCCCAATGGAGAGACAGAGTTTTATGTACTATCTTGTATTGGATATCTGCGACATGGAGTTTGAATTTGAGAACTTTGAGGAGTGTTCTGCATTTTACAAGAAAGTGATCAATATCATGCGTCAGATGAACTACTGTGAGTTTAAAACCGCTGAATTCGAAAAATATCTTGAGCAACTTAATAATGAGTTAAAAAATGGCAAGTAGAGCATTTCAAAAAATATATACTCAGCTGGAGTCAATAACAAAGGCAACTGTAGCACTCAGAGCTCAGGGTGTCACTAATGAAGAGCTGGCTACAGTTTCGGGGAGACTCTCTCAGGTGGTAAAAATAAAAGGAGACTTGGTAACACTCCAGGTATTTTCTGGAACAGACGGCATTGCTACCAACTCAGAGGTGGTATTCTTTGGAGAACCTCCGGTTCTAAATGTAAGTGAAGATCTCTCGGGAAGATTCTTCAATGCCTACGGAGATCCTATAGACAACGGACCCTCAGTAGATGGAGAGAAGAGATACATAGGAGGTCCGTCTGTTAACCCTTACAGAAGGAAACAGCCATCTGAACTTATACCAACAGGTATAGCCGGCATAGACCTCAACAACACATTGGTTTCCGGTCAGAAAATTCCATTCTTTGCCGACCCCGATCAGCCCTATAATCAGGTAATGGCCCAAGTTGCACTAAGAGCAGATGTAGACAAAATTATTCTTGGAGGCATGGGACTTACAAACGACGACTACCTCTATTACAAACAGACATTTGAAAACGCCGGAGCACTAAATAAAATTATCAGCTTTGTCAACACTACAGAACAACCTCCTGTTGAAAGACTACTGATTCCCGACATGGCACTTACGGCAGCCGAATTTTTTGCTGTAGATAAAAATGAAAAGGTTCTTGTTCTGCTTACAGATATGACGCTCTACGCCGACGCGTTGAGTATTGTAAGTAACCGTATGGACCAAATACCATCAAAAGACTCGATGCCTGGTTCGCTATATTCCGATCTTGCAAAGATTTACGAAAAGGCAGTTCAATTACCGGATGGAGGTTCAATTACCATTATTGCAGTTACTACACTAAGCGGGGGAGATATTACCCATGCTATCCCGGATAATACCGGTTATATTACAGAGGGCCAGCTATTCCTGAGAGCAGATACAGATACAGGAAAAGTAATTGTAGATCCATTCCGCTCTCTTTCAAGATTAAAACAGCTTGTTATAGGCAAAAAAACACGTGAAGATCATAACCATGTGATGAATGCCGCGGTTAGACTTTATGCCGATGCTGCAAACGCAAAGACCAAACTTGAAAACGGATTCGATCTTAGCGATTACGATGTACGTTGTCTCGATTTTGCGAAAGATTATTCAAATAAACTTCTATCAATTGAGGTTAATATAAATACGGTACAGATGCTGGATACTGCATGGGAGCTGTTTTCTACTTACTTTAACAAGACTGAAGTAAGTATAAAAGAGGAGATTACGCAAAAATATTGGAGAAACTGATAAAAAGCTGCTATGGCAATTAAATTCCAATTTAATAAAACCTCTCTTAACGATCTTAACAAACAACTTAAGATAAGGATAAGGGCTTTACCTACTCTTAAAAACAAAGAGTCTGCACTAAGACTTGAAGTTAAGAGAGCAAAAAGCATGTCTGATGAGTTACTGGAGAGACTAAAAAAATCTCTGGAATCGTATGATTATCTTGCGGGTTTGTGGAATGAATTTGAGCCAGGTTTAATATCTGTCAAAGATGTAGAGATAGATATAGTTAAAATTGCTGGAGTAAGAACTCCGGCTCTAAAAAAGGTTATTTACGAAGTAAAACCATACAACCCTTTTCTTAAACCTCTCTGGTACAGCGATGGTGTTAAGATTCTTCAAAATCTTGCTCAGCTGGGTATTGAGTCAGAGATATACCTGGCAAAGATGCGACTTTTAGATTTCGCCAGAAAAAAGACAACTCAAAAGGTTAACCTATATGAAAAGGTTCAGATTCCGGGTTATCAGGAGGCAATTCTAAAGATTAAGAGATTCATGGAAGACGAAGAGAATCTTTCCAAAGCATCACAGAAAATTGTTAAGAAAAGACAGACAGAGGAGGCCAATATATGATAACAAAGATGGACAAATACTCTTTCGTTCTTTTCCACTCCGATCTCTCGTTGTTTCTCAAACGAGTACAAGAGCTTGGCATGGTAGATATTACGCGAGAAAATAAAGCGATCGACGACACTTCCCGAGAACTTTTCTCAATAATTGAGCGCTATAGAAAAGCAATTAAAGGTGTAGAGACACTCAACAATATTTTTTCTTCACAATCCACTCAAAGTATCAGTTTGGAGGAGTCAATCAAATCTATAACTGAACCCTCAGAACTTCTATCTCTCTCAGAAAAACTCATAACCGAATACGACCAACTCAAAAATGAACAGGATCAGGTTAAGAGAGAACTTTCAGAAGCAATTAACTGGGGGATTCTAGATAAGGAGGATATTTCTAAGTTAAGTTTACTAGGTTACTCTATTCATCTCTACTCTGTTTCGGAAAAAAGCTACAATCCTGAATGGGAGAGCAATTATGTTATTCATAAGCTCAACACAACTAATGGAAAGGTTTACTTTGCCCTTCTTCATCCACAATCAGAAGAGCTCAATTTTAAGCACACAGAGAGTAAAATGCCCCCCAGATCGTGCCACCTTCTAGAGTCGAGACTATTGCAGATTGAGAGCAAACTAAAAGAGATAGAGGTTACTGTTGCAATGGTCTATCTACAAAGAGAGATCCTTGAGAGAGGTTTACTTTTAGTTAGAGAGGAGCTTGAACTATATCTGGCCGGTAACTCATCTGTTAAAGAGGCAGAGGGCACAATCGCACTACTTACAGGGTTCGTCCCTTCAGAAAAGAGGAGTGAGACAGAGTCGTTTTTACAAGATACAGGAGTTTATTATATTCTGGAAGAGGCAATAGTGGAGGATAATCCTCCCGTTAAACTTAAAAACGGCTTCTTTGCAAGCTTGTACGAACCTATTGGTGAGCTCTACATGCTGCCAAAGTACGGAGAGTTAGATCTAACTCCTTACTTTGCTCCATTCTATATGCTCTTCTTTGGCCTCTGTTTGGGAGATATGGGTTATGGACTTGTTATGTTAACGGCAGCTACATTTGCAAAATTTAAGTTTCCTAAATACAAAGGATACCTAACACTTATTCAGTTTTTAGGATTAGGAGCCATTTTAATGGCTGCTCTTTCGGGTGTTTTCTTTGGTACTAAGATTCAAGATATTCTCAACTTGCCGGAATCTGTTAATGAGTTATTCTTCTCCGACCTTAAAATGTTCTGGTTCTCTATTATATTCGGTCTTTTCCAAATAGTTTTTGCCAGGATGGTTAACGCAATATACCTTATGGTAAATAGAGGTTGGCAATATGGGATGCAGAATATTGGCTGGTCTATTTTCATAATTTGGGCTGCATGGTATTACGCTACAACTATGGTTCCTGAGCTTAGTATGCCAACATTCATGCACTATGTAGCAATTGCAGGAGCTCTAATGATATTCCTGTTCACTTCTGATAGTAAGAAAATTCATGTTCGAATTTTCAAGGGAACACTTGCCTTTTACGACATAACATCAATTTTTGGAGATATGCTTTCATATATCAGGTTATTCGGGCTTGGAACAGCCGGAGCTATTCTTGGTATGGTTGTAAACTCTGTGGCAATCAGTATGACAGGAATCCCTTATTTGGGTTGGTTTTTTGCCGGATTGATGCTGGTTGTGGGACATCTTATGGTACTTCTCCTTTCAAGTTTAGGAGCATTTGTTCACCCAATGCGTTTAACATTCGTAGAGTTTTACAAAAACGCAAGTTTTAATGGTGGAGGGAGAGCATTCCGTCCACTTACAAAGGATACAAAATAAAGAACATATAAATTAAAAATTAAAATTATGGAACAAACACTACCTCTAATTTTAGCCTACGTGGGAATGGCAATAATGTTGGCATTAGCCTGTATTGGAAGCGCTATAGGAGTAACTATCGGCGGAAATGCCACAATTGGAGCACTTAAAAAAAATCCCGACATCTTTGGATCATCAATGATTCTTTGTGCACTTCCGTCAACCCAGGGTCTATACGGATTTGCGGGTTTCTTTCTAATGTTAAGCCAACTTAAAGAGATGACATCCATAACTCTTAACCAAGGTCTTGCCATCTTTGCAGTTGGTATTGCACTTGGAGTGGTAGGTCTATACTCCGCTATCAAACAAGCATCGCTAGTTGCCAATGGTATTGTAGAGATGGGTAATGGGCATGATGTATTCGGTAAAACAATGATTCTTGGGGTATTCCCCGAACTCTATGCTATTTTAGCATTTGCTGCGGCATTCCTTGCGCTGCCGGCTTAATCTGTATAAACAAATAAGGTTGGGTGTTAAGGTTAAATTTTGTACCTTAACACCCGATTTTTTAAATTATAACCCAAGATAAATAACTTTAAATATGGCACTTATAAAGTCGATATCCGGTATTAGAGGCACAATAGGAGGAGATCAAGGGGAGGCCCTTACACCCATTGATATAGTGAAGTTTGCCTCATCTTATGCTACCTTCATTAAGAGAAGAGCAGGTATTAAAAGCAGATATAAGGTTGTGGTTGGACGTGATGCCAGGATTTCGGGAGAGATGGTTCAATCTATAGTTAATCATACACTTAGTGCATGTGGAGTTGATGTAATTGATGCAGGGCTCTCCTCCACTCCAACTGTTGAAATGGCTGTTGTATTTGAAAATGCAGACGGAGGTATAATAATAACTGCATCTCATAACCCCAAAGAGTGGAATGCATTGAAACTTCTCAACGAAAAGGGTGAGTTTCTTAATTCAGAAGATGGAGAAACCATTCTGAAAATTGCTGATAATGCCGAGTTTTACTTTGCCGACGTAGAGAATCTTGGGATTGTTACCAAGAAAGAGTACTCTGGTAGGCATCTGGAGGCGGTTCTCTCCTACCCTTTGGTAGACACAGAAGCCATTTACAGAAGTGGATTCACCGCAGTGCTGGATGCAGTAAACTCTGTAGGAGGAGTAATTGTTCCACAATTACTTGAATCTTTAGGAGTAAAGGTTATTAAAATTAACTGCGAACCCAACGGAAGATTCCCTCATAACCCCGAACCTCTTCCGGAAAATCTTACCGAACTATCGGCAAAAGTTGTTAAAGAGGGGGCCGACTTTGGAATAGCAGTAGACCCCGATGTAGACAGATTGGTTTTTATTAATGAAGATGGTAACGCATTTGGAGAGGAGTACACTCTTGTTGCTGTAGCAGATTACATCCTTAAAAACAGACCCGGTGCAACTGTCTCAAATATGTCATCTACAAGGGCACTCAGAGATATCACCGAACTTGCGGGAGAGCAACATTTTCAATCTGCAGTAGGAGAGGTTAATGTAGTTAATGAAATGAAAAGAGTTGGAGCTGTGATTGGTGGAGAGGGAAACGGAGGAGTAATTGTTCCCGACCTGCACTACGGAAGAGACTCCCTTATTGGTATTGCACTATTTCTGAGTCACCTTGCTAATGAAAGGTGCACTATCTCACAACTTAGAAAAAAGTATCCCGACTACTTTATGTCTAAAAAAAGAGTTGAGTTGAGTGAAAATATTAATACTCAAGCAATTTTTGATGAGATTAAAAGGAGATACTCAAATGAAAGGGTTTCTGACATAGACGGTGTTAAAATAGATTTCGACTCTCAGAAGATGTGGGTCCATCTTAGAAAATCAAATACAGAGCCCATTATCAGAGTATACTCAGAGGCAGCCAATTTCCAAGCTGCAGAGGCAATTGCAGACAAAATAATTCAAGAGATTAAGAGTATTTAACATATAAACATATTTAACATGTTCTCATTTAGAACCACTCCGCTATTGGAGCAACCCGACATTGTCTTAAAGAGCGGAAAGATAGCAATCCTATGTAACCAGAGTGCCTGGCACCCCGACAACGGAGAGTATCTTTTTGAAACCCTATATAAAAGAGGAGTTCTTAAAAGAGTATTTATGCCGGAGCATGGGCTTTTTGGAGAGCTTCAAGATCAAGTAAAGCTAGACTCGTCTAATGCTTACGACTCTTTAAATATGCCGGATTGCGAATTTGTATCTCTCTATGGAAGCAAAGAAGAGACTCTTCATGCTCAGGCAGATAAACTAAATGATATAGATGCTCTTATTATTGAGCTCCAAGATGTGGGCAGCAGATATTACACCTTTAATACTACAGTATTCAACCTGTTTAAAACTTTAAAAAAAGAGGGTATAAACCTTCCGGTTTATATTGTAGACAGAATAAACCCTGCCGGTAGACAAGTTGAAGGCACAATGCTTAGAGAAGAGTATCAATCATTTATAGGAATCGAGGGCACCCTTCACAGACACGGTCTTACTACAGGCGAGATGGCTCACCTTCTATACAATGAAATCAATGCAAAATTTCCTTTACATATAATCTCATACGAAGCGGAGAGTGTAAACAAGAATCTGCTTCCCTGGAGTATTCCCCCATCTCCAAATATTCCCGGCCTGTTCACATGTGATTTTTACAGTGGTCAATGCCTGTGGGAGGGAACCAACATAAGTGAAGGGAGAGGAACTACCAGGCCTTTTGAACTTTTTGGTGCACCATTTCTGGATAAAATTACAGAATACAACAAGAAGAACCAACTCAACAATTGGAACGATCCCCGCGGCCCACTAGCCGACCCGGGTGTATATGTAAGATGGACAAAATTTATACCTGTGTTTCATAAATATCAGGGCGAGGTGTGCTACGGTTTCCAGCTTCACCCTTTACCCGGTGTAAATTATCATGCTTTGGCACACAATTTGAACATAATGAGGTTCATCAAACTTAATTTTCCGGAATTCAAATTCAGAGAGGGAAAATATGAAGCCGGAAACGAAAAAAGCGCAATTGAACTTCTTGCAGGAGACAGACTCATTTTATCCTATATTTACGGCGAAGATATAGAATTGGAAGAGGTGAGAGAGCATTTAAAGATTGAAGAGCAAAAGTGGATTAGAAAGGTTAAAAAGATTTTACTGTACAATACTCCACTATTTAGATGTAAATAAAATAGAATTTAATATAATATGGCAAACCCGGTTTTAACAGAAAAAATTTTTAAAGAGGCCTCACTCTCTGCGAGTACAACATCTTCTATGACAGTGAAAGGTACTGCATTGAAATCTATAATACTATCACTTATGGTGCTTGCAGGCGCATCTTACACCTGGAAAGTGTATTATCAGGCAATCAACCCGGCCAATATAACTCCCTGGATGTGGGGCGGAGCTATAGGAGGTTTAATTGTTGCGCTCATTATTAATTTCAAACCTGTGAGCGCTCAGTATCTTGCCCCTGTTTATGCAGTATTACAAGGTCTCTTCTTAGGAGCAATATCTGCAATGTTCAACGACGCATTCTCTGTGAGTGCTCCCGGAATAGTGATGAATGCTACACTTCTGACTATAATGACAGCTTTGGTAATGCTTTTTGTTTACAGACTGAATATTATTAAAGTAGACGGAAAATTTGCAAAGATGATGACCATAGCTGTTGGTGCAATAGCTTTTTACTATATAATATCTATTATACTCACTATGTTTGGGGTTAATTTAACTATGCTTCACAACAGCAGTCCTTTAAGTATTGGAATCAGCATTGTTATTGTTTTAGTTGCAGCGTTCACGCTTCTGCTCGACTTCAATTTCATTGAGAAGGCCTCTGCAGCAGGAGCTCCAAAATACATGGAGTGGTATGGCGCCTTTGCTCTAATGGTAACCCTTATATGGCTATACCTCGAAATTCTAAAACTACTTGCAAAGTTTGCAGGTAGCAGAGAATAATAGAAATATTGTTTGTTTAATAATAATATTTTAGTACTTTTGCAGCCCTGTAATTATAATTATTTAAGAGAATGAAAAAAGGAATACATCCCGAAACCTACCGTCTTGTAGCTTTCAAGGATATGTCTAACGACCACGTTTTTATAACCCGCTCTTGCGCAAACACAAGAGAGACTATAACACATGAAGGTGTAGAGTATCCACTGATTAAGCTTGAGATTTCTAACACATCTCACCCATTCTATACCGGTAAGATGAAACTGGTTGACACAGCAGGTCGTGTTGACAAATTCCTCAACAGATACAAAAACGTTAAGAAGTAATTCTAGGATATCTCTGTTGATACAGAATATTAAAGTAGGGCGACTTAATAAGGTCGCCCTACTTTATTTATTTCGGTGAATTTAACTTAATGATCCTATCTAAGACTGAATATTACAGGGAAGGTATAGACAACATTTACAGGTTTCCCTTTTTCCATTCCCGGCTTCCAATCCGGCGACATTGAAACTACCCGTATTGCCTCTTGGTCTAGATATTTGTTTACACCCCTTGCCAATTTGACATCCTTAACTTTTCCGCTCTCAGTAACAGTAAATTGAAGAATTACCCGTCCTTGCACAGAGTCTCTTTTTGCCTCGGCAGGGTATATAAGCTGTGAAGCTACCCATTTAACAAATGTATTTTCATCGCCTCCCATAAAAGTGGGCTTAACCTCTACCATTACAAAAGGTACCTTTTTTGCGGTTGTATCAGACAGATTGGTTGTTTGAAGCTCATCTGTTTTAATAGAGGAGTTGTCCGGGCTGAAAGAGACTAAGAAGAATGTAACAACAACTGCAGTCAGCACAACAATTATGCTCCCTGCTTTTACCTTTTTTTGTTCTAAATTTTCCATTTTTATAAATCTTTTAAGTGTTAATGATTGGTTTAAACTATTTGACATAACCGGAGAGAGTCCAAATTGAGAAGTTAATATTATCTCTCTATACCTATCTATCAATATCCCTTTTTTTATAACATCCATATCGGCCTGATACTCATGAACAGAGACTAGAGCTTTTGCTATTAATAATACTAAAGGGTTGAACCATTGTAATGAGATTATTGCGGCAGATAGAAGCTTGTCGTATGTGTGTCCTCTATGAATATGAGCCGCTTCGTGGTCTACAATACCATCCAACTGACTATCTATTATATCTTTACCCAGATATATTGTATTAAACAATGAGAAGGGAGCGGTTACCTTGCTCGAAGATATCACAGATATAGTCCCATGCTCTTGTTTTATGCCCCCAGCTCTTAATATTACTACCCGTATAATATCTTTTAGGAATAGAAGAAAAAAAATACCTATACCGACTAAATATATATATAGCAACCAATCCAGTCCATCTCCATTTAATAGAGAGAACTCTTTTAGAATCCCCTCACTCTCTACACTTGTTTTGTTCTCCTCTAAAATGGCAGGCCCAAGAAGAGAGGTTAGATTGTAGTTGTTGTGAGATTTAAAATTGAAAAGTGGAAACACAGTGATAATCACCAATCCACAATTTAGGAATACCCTATGAAAGCTGTAATTATTAACTCTTCTCACTACAATAATCCATAGCAAGAAGATAACTGTAGAACACAACAGGGACTCCAGTATATATTTTATAAGACTTTCCATAATCATATATAAATTTTACTACTCTCAATCTTATTTATCACTATCTACAGTTAACATCTTCAATATTTTGTCTGCCTCTTCCATTGAGATCTTCTCCTTTTTAGATAGGAATGAGACCATATTAAATACCGAATTTGAGAAAAATGAGTTTAAAACACCCTTCATAAAGAGGTTTAAATAGGTATCCCTGTCTATTAAAGGAAAGTAACGGTGAGTTTTTCCATATGATTCATGCGATACATACCCTTTTTTTTCAAGGATTCTAACTATTGTAGAGACAGTGTTGTAAGCTGGTTTTGGCTCTGGTAAATCGTCAAGCAAATCATTAACAAACGCCCTCTCTCTACTCCACAGAAGCTGCATTATCTGAAGCTCTGCTTTTGTAAGTTCTTTAATCAATTTTTTTGTCATCTTGTTTAAAAATTGTTTTAACAAATATAACTATTTTTTTAGTTATCCAACTAATTATTTAGTTTATTTAAATGTTCCACCCTATTTTAATTTAAAGTTTAAATTTGTACTATGATAAAAGAGGAGATTTCAAACTATATAACTGAGCTCGCAAAAGAGTATAATAGTATAAAATACTTTAACAATGATCCTGTTATATTCCCCAGATATTTTTACGGCCTTTTCAAAGAGGGTAAAGCATCCCTCCAAGATGTAGAGATTTCGGGTATTTTATGTGCACATCTAGCTTGGGGAAGAAGGGAGCTTATAATAAGAGATTGTAAAAGAGTGTTAGATGAGATGAGATGGAGGCCGTTTGAGTATGTGATGTGTGGCAAATACAGAGATGACGCCGTATCTATCCACAGAACCATAAAATGGAGAGACATCTCATTTATATGTAATAATTTAAAAGAGTTCTATACTCAAAACCCCACAATGGAGGTTTTATTACCTGAAGAGATAAGAGAGATTATATTCAAATCTAAGCCAAATAAAAAAGCTGCTAATAAAAAGATACATATGTTTCGCAGATGGATGGTAAGAGATGATAACATTGTGGATATAGGAATATGGAAAAATATCGCCCCCTCATCACTCATTATTCCTCTTGATGTGCACGTACACAGGAATGCACTAAAGCTGGGGCTAACCAACAGAAAAACCCCAGATATAGTTACTGCCAAAGAGATAACCAAAAATTTAAATACAATTTTTCCGGGCGATCCTGTACTGGGAGATTTTGCCCTTTTTGCAGCTACAGCTTCTAACAACAAAAAAATTGTGTAACTTTATAAAAAAAGGTTAAATAGATTACTCAATGCCAAATCTATACATAATATCGGGATGTAATGGAGCGGGCAAAACAACAGCATCTTATACCATTCTCCCCGAGATGTTATCATGTAAGGAGTTTGTTAATGCCGACGAAATAGCAAGAGGGCTATCGCCATTCAAGCCGGAGAGCGTATCTATACAAGCAGGAAAGATCATGCTTGAAAGAATAGACAATTTAATTTCGAACGGCACGGATTTTGCCCTTGAAACTACATTAGCAACCAGAACACACGCCAATGTTATCAGATATGCACAAGCAAATGGGTATAAAGTAACCTTAGTCTTTTTTTGGCTCAATATGCCAAGTCTTGCTGTAGAGAGGGTTAGAATGAGGGTGGCATCGGGTGGACACAATATAGAAGAAAAAACTATCAGAAGAAGGTACGACATTGGAATAAAAAACTTATTTTCGCTGTATATTCCATTATGCGAATATTGGATGATTATAAATAACTCCTCTATCCCTCAAGAGCTTATAGCTGAGGGAGGTAGACAACTTGAAACCAAAATTTACAACAAACCAACCTACAACAAAATTGCTAACCATGAGCGAATTAGAGACTAGAGAACTTAGAGAAAATATTCTCAACGGTTTGAATATTGCCCTACATCGCCTTATTCAGGAAAAAAAGAAAAACAATTCGGAACTGGCCATCTCTAACAGAGGAAAAGTGGTGAAGGTTAGAGCCAGTGAACTATAAAGTTTTTCATAAGTTATGTCTAGAAAATTAATTTTAACTCTACTGCTTGTAGCTACAAGCAGTAGTTTTTTGTATCCTCAGGTTAAAGTATCCACATCTTTTGAAACCGGAAGTATTGGCAACTCTGCTTTGATAGACAGTGTTGTAATAAGAAAAGGTAAAGATGACTCACTTTCAATTCTCTCCTTTTTAATTGAATCCAGGTTCGATCCGATTAATCCTGTTGACTCTGCACTAAGACCAAGTGCAAGGTGGTATCACTTTAGGATGGAGGGTGTGAAAGATAAGATGCTGTTTTTAAATATAAAAAACTCAGAGGTTATAAGACCTTTTTACTCTTACGATGGTGTGAACTACTCCAGAGTAGAGTTCAACGAAAATATCTTTAAGGGTGCAATCAATAAAATCGTCAAGAGTGACACTGTCTATATTTCTCACTTTTATCCTTACACCTTTTCAAGGCACCTAGAGGAGCTAGAAAAATGGTCACAAAAAGAGTTTGTCAAGCGTCGTGTTATTGGGGAGAGCACTCTTGGCCTTCCTATAGATATGATTGAGATAACAGATCCAAACTATAGCGATGAGAGCAAAAAAAGAGTTTGGATTCATGGAAGGTCACATCCGAGCGAGGCTCCATCTAGTTGGCATCTTGAGG
The DNA here is from genome assembly GCA_964469965.1 of uncultured Muribaculaceae bacterium. Lineage (GTDB taxonomy): Bacteria > Bacteroidota > Bacteroidia > Bacteroidales > UBA932 > Bact-08. Next base: position 33,611 of record CAYYAM010000008.1, read on the forward strand.
CAATTATAGATGAGATTACATCTGACTCCCCATTTGCAATTGAACTTAGAAAAAATACAATTTTTTTTATAGTGCCAATTATAAATCCCGACGGTGTAAAGGGCGGTTTCTCGAGATCTACATCAACAGGTGTAAATATTGAGATCAATTGGGATAGGCCCGACTCTCTTACAATGCCAGAGGTAAAAGCTCTTAAAAAAGCTTTAGATAGTGTAACTTCTATTGCACCACTGGATTTGCTCCTTAATATGCACTCTCAAATTGCAAACTCTATAACTTACTGGATTCATAAAGCAGAGTCTACTAATAACAGAGCGTTCAAGAATCAAATGCTCCTCTCTGCTTTAACTATAAATTATACACCCTATTATCGCCCTCAAGACCAACTCTTCTCATCTGTTGCTCCAAGATATGTAGAGGGGTGGATGTGGAATAAGTTTAGAGACCGAACTCTCTCTATAACCTTTGAAACGCCTTATACCTATTACAACGAAGATATTAACGGTGATTGGGTATCTCGGGAGAATTTAAAAGAGCTTGGACTCTCCTCTCTATTTGCTGTAAGCGATCTATTGAACTTAGATAGGGAGAGTAGAATATTCGTAGATGTTGAGACAACAGGAGACCACAAAGGTTGGCTGGTTAAAAGTGATGATCAGAGTCTTTATTTTGGCGAGAGCTATCTTGAGTCTACAAGAGATAGGGCAAAATTGAGAATCAGGGTACCTAATCTTAAAAAGGGAAGGTATATTTTACACAAATGGGAGACTGGGCCCCTGGCCGAAAGTTATGGGCAAGAGAAAAATATATGGGTACCTATTGGAGAGGTTATCCAAAAAAGAGATGGAAGAGCCAAAATTGAGTTTACAGCAAAAGATATTTCAGAAAAAATAGATTCATTTATTTTGATAAAAATAGAGTCCGATTAGCCCGAATTTTGTAATTTTGTATCGCTTTTGCGGCAGTAGCTCAGTCGGTAGAGCGTGGGCTTCCCAAGCCCAAGGTCGCGAGTTCGAGACTCGTCTGCCGCTCAAAACAGATTAGAGGTCAGAATTTTCTGCCCTCTATTTTTTTATGTAGAAATTTTATGAATTGGTCATCCTCTAACACCTCTATCTCGTTGCTCAGCCCTAAAACAAATCTACCCACCCCTTCATAGCTACACACATAGTCTTCAAATATGTACTCATTCGGATTGTTTTTTACAATTTTATGCTCGGCCATCGGGTACTCCTCTGCAAGAAGATTGGCCGCAACCATTGTCATCTTCAACTTAACGTACATAGTCTCTGTAGATGAGAATCTAAAGGCATCTGTATAATACTTCTCATGACAATCTTTATACTTCCAATCGCTATCTAAAAGCTCAACACCATCTATCCTTTTAATTTTAAATGATTTGCATGTTTTTTCCTCAACTTCAAAACAGAGTATATCTAGCATATTCACTCCAAACTGTATTGGCTCTACCAATCTATCGGAGACATTGCCGCTATGTGAGGAGTGGTAGTTTTTCAATAATACCTGCTTTTCGGATGCTATTGCATCCATTAGTCTGTTTACCACTTTGCTCACTTGTGGGTTCACAACAATTTGGGCGACTTTGGAAAAGTCGTAAAGTGAGTATAATTTAGTTTTTAGACCGTTTATGGCGTCGCTGGAAGAGTCTAATGACTCAACTGCACATTTTAGAAGATATGCCTCCTCTTCTGTAAAATATACAAGATCTGCTATTGTTTTAAAGTGCTTAGACTCTTTTGCCAACCACACATGTCCACCACTCTTTCTAACTATAAAACCTACAGATTCAAATGTATCTATATATCTGTACACGCTTCTTTGAGAGATAGAAAGTGTATCAGAGAGCTGGTTTACTGTATATTTTTTTCTCTTATCGGTCATTAGCTGCATTATTCTCAGCAACCTCTCAAGCTTTGGTTGATCCATGTTTCCGGATTTTGATATTTGCTAAATTAGCCATTTTTCGGTTACTTTGTGTAAAATAATGCAATGACAGAAACAGATATTGCTCTCATCCACTTTGGTGTTACAATGGAAGATTTGGTTAAGTTAACCCAAATTGCCCTGTCAAATGGAGGAGACTATGCCGATATTTACTTTGAGCACAGTACCGCAAATGAGATATCTCTCAGAGACGGAGAGGTGAACTCTGCCGGCAGTCATATAGACTATGGGGCGGGAATCAGAGTATTGTCGGGAGACCAAACCGGGTACGCCTACACAGAGATAACTACTATGGAAGAACTTACAAAAGCTGCCTATGTGGCATCCCAGATAGCTTCCAAAAAGATAAAAACAGACAATCCGTTTGCTACAGCATTAAGAAAAGAGGTTATAGAGTTTCCTCAAGGTAAGGGTTACTACCCTACTATACATAATTGGGAAAGTGTCTCTGTAACTCAGAAGATTCCATATCTCAAACAGCTCAACGACTCTATTTTTTCTAAAGACCAACGGGTAGATAAAGTGATGGGAAGAATATCCGACTCAAATACTTACATACTCTTTTATAACTCTCTTGGCATCTTGACTTGCGACAAAAGACCTATGTTCTCTATTGTAGCCAGCTGTGTTATGGAGAGCAATGGACGAGTAGAAAACAGTAGTGCATCAAGGAGTTTTAGAGCAGGCCCTGAATATCTTACTCAAACTATTATAGAGGAGATTGCGTCTGATGTTGTTAATAAAACATCTTTTCTATTCAATGCTGTGAGGCCAACCGGCGGGGAGATGCAGGTGGTAATGGGGTCGGGAAGTTCTGGAATCCTTCTTCACGAAGCTATAGGGCATGCCTTTGAAGCCGACTTTAACAGACAGAACACATCCATTTTTTCAGATAAATTGGGAAAACTAATCTGCTCTAAAGAGATATCTGTGGCCGACGATGGAACTATCCAGTACAACAGAGGGTCGATAAACGTAGATGACGAAGGTGTTCCCTCGCAAAAGACATATATGGTAAAAGATGGCATTCTAACATCGTATCTTCACGACAGAATCAGTGCACAATTCTACAATACTTCGCCCACCGGTAACGGGAGAAGAGAGTCGTTCCGGCACATGCCTCTGCCAAGAATGAGGGCTACCTATATGGAGAACGGTAAATCAAAAGAGGAGGATCTGATTGCCTCTGTTAAAAAAGGGGTGTTTGCTGAGAGCTTTACCAATGGACAGGTGCAGATAGGTGCCGGAGACTTTACCTTTTTTGTAAAATCGGGCTATATGATTGAGAATGGAAAACTTACGCAGCCAATCAAAGATATCAATATAATTGGAAATGGCCCTGAAGCTCTCTCTGAGATCATTGGTGTTGCAAACAATTTATATATTGACAACTCAACCTGGACTTGCGGAAAAGAGCAATATGTTCCTGTCTCTTGCGGAATGCCCTCTGTTCTTGTGAACAGATTAACAGTAGGAGGAGAACAAAACTGATGAACAGCAGCATTAAAGAGAAGGGAAAAATTGTACTCGAGATTGCAAAGTCATGTGGTTGCAGCGCATCTAGGGTAACAATCAGTGAAAGTAAGCAGAGCTCCTATTCGGTGAGAGATTCAAAATTGGACAGACTTCATCTCTCCAATAGCTCCTCTCTTTATATTCAATTGTTTAATAAAGGGAGATATGGTGTGTTCTCTACAAACAGAACCGAGTGCGAAGAGCTAAAACAGTTTGTAGAGCGCGCTGCCCAAATGACAGAGCTTTTAGCACCCGACAATTTTAGATCGCTCCCCGAATCAACCCTCTATTATAAAGGCCCTAATGTAAACCTTGGGCAGTATGACAGTAGCTATGAATCAATAGATGCAGCCCGGAAAAAGCAGATTACCTTTGACAGTTTTTATGATACAATAGATAGAGATAAACGTATTGTCTCTTTAAATTGCGAATTTGCCGACTCCATGGAGACTACATACATAATAGACAGTCAGGGGTTTGAGGGAGAGAGCAAGAGTACATCTTATAATTTGAGCAGCGAGTGTTCAATCAAAGGCAAAGGTGATGCAAGGCCTGAGGGTTGGTGGTATGAGAGCTCGATGTTCTTTAAGAATTTAAAAATTACAGATGTAGGCGCCAAATCTTTGGAGAGAGCACTTTCAAGACTAAACCCCATAAAGATGAAGTCGGGGAGATACACTATGGTTGTTGAGAATGTTGTCTCGAGCAGACTGATTGCACCACTCTTCTCTGCACTAAACGGAAGCTCAATTCAGCAGAACAACTCATTTTTAAAAGATAAAGTAGGGAAGAAAGTATTCTCAGAAAAGCTTTATATTACAGATACACCTCATAAATATGGAGCGGCCGGTTCCAGAATGTTCGATAGTGAGGGGGTTGCAACTAAAGATCTAAAAATTATTGAGAGAGGAGTAGTTAACACCTATTTCATAAACACATATAACTCAAAAAAACTAAACCTTCCTGTTACTATCGAGAGCCCTTCTGTTCCAACTTGCATGGCCAAGGGAAAAACAGAAGGTCTGATTGGTTTAGCAGATATTCTAAAATATTCAAACAGAGGAATATTGGTAACCGGGTTTAATGGAGGTAACAGCAACAGCTCTACAGGAGACTTTTCGTTTGGTGTTCAAGGCCTTTACTTTGAAGATGGTGTTATTAAGCATCCTGTTAAAGAGATGAATATAACCGGAAATATCATTACTCTATGGAATAATCTTATTGCAACGGGTGGCGATCCAAGGGAGAGCGGAAGGTGGTTGATTCCAACACTTGCATTTGAAAATGTTAATTTTAACGGTATATAAATATTATGAAGAAGCCCGGAATAGTACTATCTCTGATCCCTGTTTTATTGCTGATATCGATAATTTTTGCGGGAGTACGAATGTTTGGAGAGGATATCACTTCGGGTCCGTCTCAGATAGCGCTGCTGTTTACCACTGTAGTTGCATCTATTATATCAATCTCCTATCTAAAAGTTCCCTGGCAAAAGCTGGAAGATGGTATGATGGATCACCTAACCAAAACCGGCTCTGCAATTTTTATTCTTCTTATGATAGGTGCTCTAACCGGTTCATGGATGATTAGCGGAGTTGTACCCTCTATGATATACTATGGATTAAAGATTATCAGCCCTTCGGTGTTTTTGGTGGTTGCTTTTGTGTTGTCGGGGATGGTCTCTGTTATGGCCGGAAGCTCCTGGACAACCATTGGTACAATAGGTGTTGCTATGTTATCTGCCGGTCAGATACTAGGGTTCTCTGCACCGTGGCTGGCAGGTGCAATTATATCGGGTGCATATTTTGGAGATAAAATATCTCCCCTTTCAGACACAACCAATCTATCGGCAAGCGTAGCAGGTGTAGATCTGTACCAACATGTGAGATATATGCTAATCACTACCGTACCGGGATTTGTGCTCTCTCTCATTTTCTTCACAGTTGCAGGATATCTTCTCCCGGTGAGCAATACACTTAATGTAGAGCAGCAGCTTACTACCATCTCGGGGGTTTTTAACATCTCCCCTTGGTTATTATTGGTTCCTGTATTTACTATTGTGTTGATTATTAAAAAGGTATCTCCATTTATAACCCTTTTTCTCTCTGCTCTTATTGGGGCAATTGTTGCGTGTATTGCACAACCCGAAATCTGCAGAGAGTTGGCTCCATCTAATCTCTCTTTTACCGCAAGATCGCTCTATGCTTCTCTTAAAATGCTCTCAGGTAGTGTAACTCTAGATACAGGAGACGAGATGCTTAATGCACTCACATCTACCAAAGGTATGGCCGGTATGCTTAATACCGTTTGGATTATACTATGCGTTGTTACTTTTGGGGGAGTTATGGAGGCGAGTGGAATGATTAAAACCATAACCGAAAAGATGGCTCTGCTCATTAGAAACACAGTATCGCTGGTTACATCCACCACACTAACCACTATCTTCTTCAACATGACCCTCTCCGATCAGTATATGGCCATTCTGCTACCCGGCAAAATGTTCTCTGAAACCTACAAAAAAACAGGTCACGAGCCAAGATTGTTGAGCAGAACATTGCAGGACTCTGCTACCGTTACTTCGGTTTTAGTACCCTGGAACACCTGTGGAGTGGTGCAGTCTAGCGTGTTAAATGTGGCAACTCTCGCCTATCTTCCCTACTGCTTTTTTAATCTCATAACGCCTCTAATTACAATTTTAGTAGCTGCATTCGGCTATAAAATATTCAAAAGAAGCGTAAATTAATAACTATTATTACTTTTGCATAATATTTGCTTAAAAGGTAAGTTAATACAACTAACAGAAAATTTTAATAACAAAACAATGGAAATAGGAAAAAACAAAGTAGTATCACTATCATATACGCTTATGGTAGAGGGAGATGTGGTTGAGACAGTAAACGCCGACAACCCCCTTAAGTTCATATACGGCACCGGATATCTTCTGCCAAAATTTGAAGAGAATGTATCGGGAAAAGTTGTTGGAGATAAGTTCGATTTTAGACTCTCTGCTAAGGAAGGTTACGGTGAGATTAATGATGATGCAATAGTAGAACTACCCAAAGATATCTTTAAAGTTGAGGGTGAAATAGAAGATGGTCTGCTTACAATAGGAAATGTGTTGCCTATGCAGGATTCCGACGGTAATAAGCTACAGGGCACTATAGATGAGATTAAAGACGATGTAGTTGTCATGAACTTCAACCATCCGCTTGCAGGGGCCGAGTTACACTTCTCAGGAGAGGTGGTAGAGGTTAGAGAGGCCTCACCCGAAGAGCTGATGAATGGTCTTTTTGGAGAGCACTCATCATCTTGCAGCAGCGGCTCATGCTCTGGTTGTTCGGGTTGCTAGCAATTTTTTAACATATAAAAAGAGGGTGAAATTAAAATTTCACCCTCTTTAGTTTTATTCAACCTAGCTTAACTATGCAGGATTCTGCTTAAGCTCAGGATTGGTATCTATCTCACCTCTTGGTATCATCCATGTCCAAACATTTCCGCCGGCAGGGACATTAACTACGGTTGCAAAAGACTCTACGTGTGCACCTTGCCCAGCATTAGCAGCAGTTGGTCTTACTAATGGAAGGTTCAATCTCTTCAAGTCTGTAAAGCGGCGACCTTCTCCCCATAGTTCAATTCTTCTCTGAACAAGTATCTCATCTATAAATGCCTGACCTGTTCTTGTAGATTTAACATACTGAGGGTCTCTATTTTTAGCAAGCAGTAAAAGCACATCTTTTGCCTCATCCTCTTTTCCGGCTGTTCTTGCAAGAGCTTCGGCTTCAATTAGATACATCTCTGCTACCCTAATCCAAGGGAAGTCTCCCCTACTGTCGGATACCGACACAGCTTTGAATTTTGAACTCATATAGTTGAATCTAACACCACTCGGTGGAACTGCAGGTTGTGCAGATGCTACAGCAGTTGGGAAGAATAGTGTTCTTCTAACATCGGTTGCCGAGATCTGATCGAATAGCTCCTTGGTGATAGTTTTAGGGCTTTGACGAATAGCTGTTGAGTTGAAGTTATGTGACATATATGCGTAAAAAGAGTAGAAGTATAGTGTCTGATCTTCTTGCACATACATGCTCCATATATTCTCAGGATTGCTCTGTAACGAATAACCCTCTTGGTGTTGAGCCGTGCTCATAAAGCTATATCCCTGTCTTGCAGCTTTAGCAGCAGATGCGGCCAATGTCCAGTTACCCTGAACCAAAGCTACCTGCGCCTGAATTGCCTGAGCAACAGATTTATTAATATGAGATTTATTCGCTCTGTTGTACCCTTCTAAGTTAGCGATTGCCGATGTAAGATCTTCGTTGATCTTTGTATACACCTCGGCAACAGTGTTTCTAGGTTTGCCTACAAAGGTAATCTCAGTCATATATGGAACACCTTCATGAGAATTTTGCCCACCAGGTACAAATCTGTCTGCCCAAAGTTGAACCAGCATAAAGTGTGCCCAAGCTCTGTAGGTGAGTGCCTGTCCTTTAATAGCTTTCTTCTCTGCCTCGGGACCCGAGATATTATCTATATTGTTAATAATCTGGTTAGCATTACTTATAAGACGATACAGATTAGTCCAATATAGAACCTGGTTAGATCTCTCATTTCTGTGATCTACCCAACGATATGTTCCTAAATACCAGCCGTTGGCTGTAGTGTTAAACACAACATCAGATCCCATCATATCTATGTAGAGTAGTAACCCTGCCATTCCTCCATGAGCCTGAACGCTGTTGTACTGAATGTACATAGATCTGTGAATTCCGTTAATTGCACCCCATGCACCGGTAAGAGTTTTAAACACATCACCTGCAGCAAGCTGGTCGGTAGGAAGGGTCTCTAAATACTCTTTTGTACATGAAGTCGGTATCATTGCCAATCCGACAACTAATGTCAAAATATATATTCTTATTTTTTTCATATCAATCCGGTTTTAGAAGTTAACATTTACACCAAACGTTACAACTCTGTTAAACCCAACATCGTTGAGTACTGAGCCGCTGAAGTTCTGAGTAGGATCCAATCCTTTTCTTGCCCCCCACAGAGCTAGGTTCTCTGCAGAAGCATAAACTCTTAGAGCTTTTACATCTAGTGCTTTAAGCATTTTTGGCTTAAAGTTATAGGCCACGTTTACGTTTCTAAGTGAAACAAATGTAGAGCTCACCAACCATCTGTCAGAAGCAGCATTGTAGTTAGTAGTTTGACCATTATGCATTTTTGGCACATTGGTTATCTGCCCTTCGGTTGTCCATCTGTCCAAAATATCTTTAGATTTTGCAACTCCCATTCCCCCCGAAGACATTAAAGATGCCCAGTTGTAGTCATATGCTTTACCACCAATAGAGTAGTTAAACTGAACCGAGAGGTCGAATCCGTAGATCTTGAAGATTGGTGTGATTGAGCCGAATAGATCAGGAATACTTGTACCGGACCAGTCGTATTTAGCTTTTGCTTGGTTGCTTGTTACAAGAGTTCCATCCGGCATAGTTTTACAGTCGGCATCTGCCCAAACAGTAATTAAGTTACCATTTGCATCTTTGGCATCGTTAAACAGATATAGAGCATTACCATTGCTTGGATCTACACCATACCACTTACGTAGCCAATAGTCGTAAATAGAGCCGCCCTCAACTCTCTTGAAGTTACCCGAGATAATACCAAGTTCACGGTTTTCATCCGGAAGTCTCTTGATTCTGTTAACATAATGGGTAGCATTCATATTAAGACTAAAACTAAAGTTCTTCTTATCTATGATTGTACCGGTTAGGTCTAACTCATAACCGCGGTTGTATACACTACCGATATTTCTGTCCTGAGATACATAACCTGTAGAAGGGGCCAATGGAAGAGAGAAGATTAGATCTTTTGACTCTTTATTAAACCAGTCGGCCGATCCTCTTAAACGGTTGTTGAATAGAGTGAAGTCCAATCCTATGTCGGTTTGGATAGTTGTCTCCCACTTTAAGAATGGATTACCCGGTGCTGTGTCTTGAATGTATCCCGGCTCTGCAGCGTTATTTCTGTAGCTGTAAAGAACCTGCCATGCGTAGTAACTGATACCTCCGTCATTTCCGTTCAAACCGTATGAAGCCCTTAATTTTAGGAAATCTACCCAATTAAGACCAGACATGAAGCTCTCTTTGTCTACTCTCCAACCGCCGCCTACAGACCAGAAATCTCCCCATCTTACTGCACTTTCAAACTTCGAAGAGCCGTCTTTTCTATAAGATGCCTCGGCTGTATATCTACCGTTGTCGTATGAGTAAGTTGCTCTGGCAAGATAACCCTCAACCTTATGGTTGTCTATATATGAGTATAGGTTGTTTGTGGTTGTAAAGTTGATAAGCTCGTCGTTACCCGGAATTATCTCTCCCTGACGGAATCCGTACAGATACTTATACTTGTTATGGTAGTTCTCGTGAGCAGCCATTACATTAATATCGTGCTTGCCGATAGACTTTTCGTAAGTTAACATCTGAATATTAGTCCAGGTGTATCTCAACGAGTTCTCTCTTGTAGATCTGCCCTGAGGAGCACCGTCTCCTACCAGTTTATTCTCATATCTTCCATAAAGGTAGTTATTGATATCGAAGGAGTGCTGAACTTTAAATTTGAAATCTTTTAGGAATGCAAATTCTACGTAGCTTCTAGACTGTATGGTATTTCGTTCAAAGCTTCTTGTGTTGAGCATATGTTCGGCAATACCGTGACGTCCGTTATTCTGGGTTCTTGCTCCATAGGTTACTCCATCTTTGGTTACAGCAGCTCCAAGGTCCCACTGTTTCTGTCCATTAACGTCTAAGATATAGTCACCGGTAACTCTGTCGTGCAGATAAACCGGATAGATAGGTCCCATGGTTCTTGCAAAATAGATAGGATTTGCATAACCTGTGTTGCTTTCAGTATTTGCAGAAGAGGATGTGTTGTAAGAGGTGTTTAAATTCACACCAAATGTAATCCACTTCTTTGGAGAGAAGTTAAGGTTTGCTCTTGCAGAGATACGATCGTAATTGGTCTTCTTAATCCAACCATGGTCGGTTGTATAACCTATTGATAGATAATAGTCTGCGTTTTCTGCTCCACCGCTTGCGGTTACAATACCTTCGGTTCTATTACCAAGCTGCTCTACAGGAGTATACCAATCGCCGTCATCGCCCCAAAGCAGTGTTTTAGCTGCAGGGTTAAGTTTTCCGTCTACACCTACAACCTGATCGTTTGCTATGCCTTTAAACGGGTTGTACCCTAAATTGGCAACAATACCGTTAGAAGTTGCTCCTGAGGCCAAGATACTTGCTTGATCTATTGGTCTTGAAGTTGTTATTAAGCTGTTTCTCAATGACTCCCACATGATTGGATAGTAGTCGTATGAGTCAATTCTGTCGTACTCAGGAAGACCTCTACCCGAGAATCCCTGTGTTACTGTAGCAGAGATTGATAGTCTCTCTCTCTTACCTTTTTTAGTGGTTATCATTACAACTCCGTTTGAACCTCTCGATCCGAAGAGCGCTGTAGATGCGGCATCTTTTAGGATATTGATAGACTCAATGTCGGCAGGATTAATGTTAGCCATCACTCCATTATAAGGAGCACCGTCCAGCACAATCAGAGGAGCAGACGAATAGTTGATAGATCCAAATCCGCGAATACGAATAGTTGGATCCGAACCAGGCTGTCCGTAGGATGTGTTAACCTGTACACCCGGGGCCGAACCGGCAAGAGCGGCAAGAGCGTTGGTTACAGGTCTCTTCTCGATGCTTGCAGAGCCAACAGAGGTGATAGCACCGGTTACGCTAGATCTTTTAGCAGTACCGTAGGCCACCATCACAACTTCGTCGAGGCTTAAAGCATCAACCTCCAGTTGGACATTTACAACACCCCTGTTCTCTACAGGAACCTCTAAGGTTTTATAGCCAATAAAGCTAAATACCAAGGTTCCATTTGATGGAGCATTGATAACGTAAGAACCATTATCCATTGTTGTAGTACCGGATGTGGTCCCCTTTACCTGAATGCTCACATATGGAAGCGGAGTACCCGATCCCATCTCTGTTACAGTACCTGTTACCCGGATATTCTGAGCGTGCAGAAGATTACCGGCAACAAACAGGATTGCTGCAATTACAAGGCTGAATCTTTTCATGTAATAAATTTTAAGTTAATAATTAAGTACATCAATTTGTGTTTGCAAACGCAAAGATAATTTGATTTTTTAATTTTCAAACGGGTTTGAGGAATTTTGGCAATGTATTTGCAAACGCTGTTTTAAAGACTTTTTATTACTTATGACCCCTGTTTTATAATAAAAAATAAGCGAAGATATTGTTTTTTAACAAATTTGTTAAAATGCAATAATGTTTAAAAATGGTTTGACAGCAAAATTTGATGTATCAAAAATCTGCATTTCTAGATACAGGTACAGAGTTAAGTTGAGCGAAAGAGTTCTGTAAATATTTATAGTACCCCACTATTGCAATCATTGCTGCATTATCTGTTGTAAAACTCAGTTCGGGAAGAAAAACCCTCCATCCTCTATCTCTCCCCTCGCACTCCACCCTCTCTCTTAATGAGGAGTTTGCAGACACACCTCCACCCAATGCAATATCTCTTACATTGTAGTGCTTTGCGGCTAGAATAAGCTTGTCCAAAAGAATATCTATCAAGGTTTTTTGATATGAAGCACAAATATCATTAAGATTTTGCTCTATAAAACCTGGATTTTCACTCATTTTATCTCTTAAAAAGTAGAGAAGAGATGTTTTCACTCCGCTAAAACTGTAGTCGAACCCTGTAATCTTTGGCTTGGAAAAGCGAAACTTACCACTCTCTCCAAATTTTGAGAGTTTATCTACTATGGGGCCACCCGGGTAACCGAGATCCATAATTTTAGCACATTTATCAAATGCCTCTCCAACGGCATCGTCTATAGTTTGGCCAATTATGCTATAATCATGATAATTATTAACCTTAACTATTTGGGTGTGCCCCCCCGAAACCAATAGGGACAGGTATGGAAAGTTGGGAGTAACATTACAGCTCCCCTCCTTTTTTATAAAAGGTGCCAGCAGGTGTCCGTGTAGATGATTTACGTCTATTATAGGTATGCCCGATGCCAAGGATAGACCCTTTGCAAATGATGTACCCACAAGAAGTGATCCTAACAGCCCCGGCCCTCTGGTAAAAGCTATAGCATCTATCTGCTCCATCCCTATCTTTGCATCTTTTAATGCTAAGCTTACCACCGGTACAATGTTTTGTTGATGAGCTCTTGATGCCAATTCAGGGATAACCCCGCCGTACCTTCCATGCACGCTCTGCCCTGCCATCACATTAGATATTAAAAAACCATCTCTGATAACAGATGCCGAAGTGTCATCGCAAGAAGACTCAATTCCTAGAATAGTTATGCTCATAGCTATAAATATTTTGCAAAATTGGTTATTTTTTAACAATCTGCTCTTTTAAAATGATTATTTTTGTTGCAAAATTTTGACTATACACATTTTAAGAAAAATAGCTGTAGCGCTCCTGTTTATGTTGGCAATGATGCCGGTAGGAGCATATCTTGCCCTCCAAATGCCCTCTCTTCAAACCTGGGCGGCAAAAAAGGCCGCTTCAAGAATATCAGAGGAGCTAGGTACAGAGGTCTCGATAGGTAAGGTCTATTATATATTTTTTAATCGACTGATTGCCAAAGATCTTTACATACTTTATAGTGAAAAAGACACATTAATCAGCTGTGACAAACTCTCTGTTAAATTTTCGGCTTCCGATGCTTTAAAAGGGAGGCTTCGTCTTAGCCATCTACACTTAAGGGGAGGTAGTTTTAACATAGTAAAAGAGAGCGACTCCACAACCAACTTATCACGAATATTTGCGGGGAGAGATAGCTCATCTGAGAGTGGAGAGTTAAGATTGCCTGATTTAATCTTAAGAGAGCTGATTATTGACAACTTCGGTTTTACAGTAAAGAATCCCTACTCCCAAAGGTTCGGGATAGATAATAACTCAATTAATTTTTCAAATCTCTCAATTAGGGGACTGTCTCTAAGGATAGACAATATAAAATCAAAATCGGGAGCAATTACGGGGAGTATAAATAAGCTCTCCTTTATTGAGGATAGTGGCTTTCGTATTAACCAGATGAAAACGGCTTTTACTTTTAGTGAGAGCTCAATTGAGCTTAGAGATTTTATCTTAAAGGATGAGAGCTCCCATATTTATGCAGAGGAGTTTAAATTAACATACAATAATTTAAATAGTTTCTCCACTTTTACAGACAGCGTTTCGTTTGATGTAAACTTTAAAGATAGTAGAATAAATTTTGGAACTATTTCAAAATTCGCCCCGACTCTACAAAAAAACAGACTTGAGTTAGGCGTAACAGGCAGGGTGAAGGGTCCAATATCGGCATTAAAGACAGAGAATCTAAGGTTAACCAGTGAGTCGGGATTAACATTCATTAACTTGAATGCCAATATTACAGGGCTTCCAAATACCAATATAACTACTGCGTATGTAGAGGTTATATCCAGTACAACAACTACGCTTGATCTTGCCTATATTATCTCTTCCTTAAACAACAGCAAACCAATTGGGGCCCTAACCTCACTTTCTCCGTTTGTCAAATACAGCTTTACCGGTAAACTCACAGGATTGCTGGACGATTTTGTAGCAAAGGGTAAGATAACATCCAACATAGGGGAGCTCAGAACCGATGTTCTTCTCAGGCAGAACAGCCAAAAAAGAGGTTTTGAGATTAAAGGCGATATAAAAGCAATAGATTTTAATGTCGGTCAGTTACTAAAGAACAAAACTCTCGGTTCTATGACCCTTGAAACCAGATTAAATGCACTATTGCGTGATAAAAAAGCAGGTGGGAACGATATAGATATAGAATCTCTATTTATAGAGAAAATTGATCTAAACAACTACTCTTATAGAAATATAACAGCTGCAGGAAGTTATCGGAAAAACACCTTCGACGGAAAGGTTATCTGCCGGGATCCAAACCTAGATCTGCTGTTTCAAGGCATAATAGGTATCTCAGACAATATCTCTTATTACGACTTCTATTCCGATGTAATTTATGCCGACCTTGCTGCGTTAAATTTCGACAAACGTGACTCGCTCTCTGCCGTGTCGTTTAGAACACTCGCAAATTTCACTCAAGATTCTAAAGGAGACATAGACGGCACAATCAATATAAGAGGATTAAACTTCTCCAATAGTAAAGGTAACTTTCCTATAGGCGATATATCTGTGCAGTCTAGTTCGGAGAGAGATAACTTTTCTATCTATCTACGATCGGCATTTGCAGAAGCGACATACAAGGGGAGTGACTTTTTCACAAACTTTATAGATAAAATTGTAAATATTTCATTGAACAGTAATCTGCCTGCATACTTCCCAGTTCCAAGAGGTGAAGCCAAAACAGGAGAGAGAAACACATACGATTTTAACGTTCGGTTTAACGATACACGAGCAATAACAGAGATGCTCCTTCCGGGTCTTCAAATATCATCGGGCACTCTTCTAAAAGCTGCAATCGATAGAGATAACAGATTAACTCTTTCGCTTAATAGCAATAATATAGGTTATAAAAACAACTACTCAAATAATCTCTCTGTTAATTTATATTCAGACACATCTCAACTAAAGAGTGTGGTTATTTCAGACCGGATGCACATCTTGGGATTAAACCTAGATAGCAACAAAGTTGAGCTTAATCTTAAAAACAACCTCCTTAAAATAAGAAGTGAATACACAAATAGTGGAGATTTAGAGAATAGTCTCGACTTTAACTCAGAGATTCTGTTCACTCCTCAGTGGGGAGATTCAAAACCGATTGTAGATATATCTATATCTCCGTCGGAACTTTTCCTCAATGGAGAGAGGTGGAAGTTTGCGGGGTCAAAAATTGTTAAACAAGACAGTACATATGTATTTCACGATTTTAACCTATTCAGAGAAGAGCAATACCTCAACATAGATGGAATCATATCGCTAAATAACCAAGACACCCTCTCTGTTGTATTAAGAGACATAGATATATCGGCAGTTAACAGCTTTATTAAAAAACAGCTGGATATCAAAGGTAGATTTACCGGCAGTTCATATGCAATTAATTTGTATAAAGAGCCGCAAGTGTTGGTTAACCTTAAAGGAACAGATGTCTCTGTCTATGGTCATAATGCAGGTGATGTTGAGCTTAAAAGCGAGTGGGATAATTCAGATAAAAGCTTCAAAATATCCCTTTTAAACACACTTAACAACAGGACGCCTTTAAATATAAGTGGAAGATTCATACCTCAAGGTGCCTTACTTGAACTATCAGCCACGTTAGACAACATGTCTCTCTCCTATTTTGAGCCATTTTTAGAGGGGATAGTTTCTAGAACTTCGGGAGGAGTGTCTGGTATTCTAAAACTGGATGGACCGCTGGATAAGCTTAAACTTACCGGAGAGAACACAGTACTTAACAATTTAGGGTTTCTTGTAGATTTTACAAAAGTTAACTACACTCTTAATGGTCAGGTAATTGTTAACGAAAAAGGGGTTAACCTTAATAATGTTGCCATAAAAGACAGATTGGGAAATACAGGAAGGATTGCAGGAGGGTTGAACTGGAACTATTTCAAAGAGCTATATCTTAATACCGCTGTTACTTTCAACAATATAGAGGCGTTGAATACCGGAGAGTCAGACAATAGTGCTTTTTACGGAACAGCTTTTGGTACAGGAAGGGTCTCTATTTCAGGTCCCTTAAATAGGATATTTATGGATATTTCTGTTACAACCAACAGAAATACATCAATTCATATCCCTTTGGCATCATCTACAGAGGTGTCTGCCGGTACCCTGCTAACATTCAAGGAGCCCCAAAGCAAGCTTAATCTAGAGAGATCAGATCTGATTGAGAGCAGACGTAAAGAGGGAAGCGAACTACAAGTAAAGCTAAGGGCCAATATGACACCTGAGGCGGCAATGCTGATAGAGATAGATAAATCTGTTGGAGACATAATCACAGGATTTGGAAGCGGGTTAATAACTTTAGATATAAATCCGTCAAAAGATCTATTCTCTATTCAGGGCGACTATATTATTCACAGCGGTTCATATAAGTTTGTTCTCCAGGGGTTCATTGAGAAGGACTTCACAATTCAGGAGGGTGGTAATATTGGATTTAACGGAGATATCTTAAAAACAAATCTTAATCTAACAGCCAATTACAGAACAAAAGCAGCAATTAACACTCTAATATCAGATACAAGTTCGGTCTCAAGCAGAAGAAATGTAGATTGTCAAATAAATATGAGTGGACCGTTGATGAATCCCAGACTATCTTTCGCAATTGATATTCCGGATATAGATCCTCTCACTAAAGCTAGAGTTAATGCTGCACTTAACACAGAGGACAAAGTTGTAAAACAGGTTATGTCTCTTCTGGTATCGGGCAGCTTTATCCCCGATGTTCAATCTAGCATAGTGAACAACTCCACAATCCTCTACTCAAATGCAACGGAAGTTCTTTCAAACCAAATCAATAAAATATTTAACCAGCTAGATATACCTCTTGATTTGAGTTTTAACTATCAACCTGGGCAAAACGGCAGAGATATTTTTGATGCTGCTGTTTCGGCTCAGCTTTTCAATAATAGGGTAATTGTTAATGGGAATATTGGCAACTCAAGATATTCGGGCAGAACAGGGGATGTTGCAGGTGATATTGATGCCGAGATAAAACTTGATGAGAGAGGGAGATTCAGGGCCAGAATATTTTCTCATTCGGCAGATCAGTACTCTAACTATTTAGATAATAGTCAGAGAAATGGTATAGGTATTGCCTATCAAGAGGAGTTCTCTTCGTTCAAAGAGCTGCTCTCTTCGATGTTTAAGAGTAGAAGAAAGAGGGAGAGGTTAATTAAGAGGGATATGCCGGCAATAAAACCTCAGGAAGAGCCCCTTTTGCCTCCACCTTCAATCATCTCATTTTAGATTATTACTTTAACTATTTGGCCTATAAGGGTTTTATTATAAGGGCGTTCAACTTTAATGTAGTTTCTCGTATATCCATACATTAACCCCCCTTTGGCAGGGCTTTCAAACAGCACCTCCTCTTCTCTTCCCAAATTCATCTCTACAAATTTTTTGTAAAGGGAGTTTGAGAGGTTGCTAAGCATCTTTACCCTTCTTGTTTTATCGCTCTCTTTTACCTGGTTTGGGAAACCGGCAGCAGGAGTGTCGGCCCTCTTAGAGTAAGGAAAGACATGCAAAAATGAGGGGGAAAGTGAGTTAATAAAGTTATAGCTATCTATAAAATCCTCCTCGCTCTCTCCCGGGAAACCCACAATAACATCTACACCTATAAAAGCAAACGGTAACGAACTTTTAATGAGTTTTATCCTCTCTTCGAAAAGTTCTCTATTGTACCTTCTTTTCATCATTGCCAATATCTTGTTTGACCCGCTCTGCAGAGGAATATGAAAATGTGGCAAAAACTTCTTCTCTCCGGCCATAAGTGCTATCACATCTTTAGAGATTAGATTTGGTTCAATTGAAGATACCCTGATTCGTTCAATTCCATCTACACCGGCTAATGACTGCAATAAATATAAAAAGGTCTCACCTGTGCTTTTTCCAAAGTCACCTGTATTTACTCCTGTTAATACAATCTCCTTAACTCCGCGGGATGCAATCTCAACCGCCTCATTAACCAAAAATTGAACAGGGTGGTTTCTACTCACTCCCCTAGCAAGAGGTATAGTGCAGTATGAGCACATATAGTCACACCCGTCCTGAACCTTTAAGAAAGATCTTGTTCTGTCGTCCGATGAATATGCAGGAAATATTGTCTTTACCTCCGAAATTGCACAAGAAAAAGCCCTCGATGAGGAGTGAGTCAAACCCGCAGAGTCCTCTACCCTCTTAAGCTCTGATACTCTTACAAAAAGATTGGATTTTTCATCTGCTCCAAGTACCAAATCTACCCCCTCAATTCCAAGAATTTCATCGGGCTTAAGCTGTGCATAGCAACCTGTTACTGCAACTATTGCATTTGGATTCTGCCTGTGAAGCTTTCTTATTGCGGTTCTGCATTTTTTATCGGCATGCTCTGTTACAGAGCAAGTATTAATAACATATATATCTGCTTGTGAAGAGGCAGATACCTTCTCATATCCGTTTTGGGTAAACTGTCTGGCGAGAGATGATGTTTCAGAAAAATTCAGTTTGCACCCTAAAGTTAAAAAAGCAACTCTGTTTCCTCTAATATCTTTACTCTCCATCTCTATCGAAAATCCTGCTCATTGTTACTCGCGACGAACCAACTTTTCCTCCTATCGGAGGGTTTAATTTAGCTACCGTCACTTTTGCTCGTTTTATTGACGGGAAACGTTTTGAAGAGCTCTCCAAAATCCGCATCGCTACATTCTCAAGAAGATGAGATTTTGCCTCCATCTCTTTTTTAATCACATTATATAGCTCTTGATAGTTAAGAGCATCTTTCAGGTCATCTGACAAAGATGCTTTTGTTATGTCTGTGTAAGCTGTAAAGTCCACTATAAACCTATTCCCTATTATCCTCTCCTCCTCAAAGCACCCATGGTATGAGTAGAACTCCATATTTAACAGCTCTATACAGTTTATTTCTCTATTATCTTTCATATTATAAACACACATGGTATTTTATTCAAGTGCGGTAGATTTTTTTTCCACTCTTCAACGCTTTTAGTTTTTATGAATGCGTTTGGCATGGTAAGATTTGCCGCTACTGTTATTTTTGTTTCGGGATTACATGTCTGCAAAAAGTCGGCCAAAAGAGAGTCGTTCCTATAAGGTGTCTCTATAACTATCTGAGTAATGTATTTATTGACAGACAACCTTTCCAACTCTTTAATTTTCACACGCCTGTCATGAGGTTTAACAGGCAAATAACCGTTAAAGGTAAAATTTTGTCCGTTTTTCCCCGAAGCCATAAGTGCCAGCATAAGTGACGATGGACCCACCAGCGGAACCACCTCGGCACCTATTTGATGTGCCATTGATACAAGCTTAGACCCGGGATCGGCAACCGCAGGTAGGCCTGCCTCGCTGATTACTCCAATATCCTTACCTCTCTCTAAGATAACAGCAAACTCAGCCACATCTGAATCTGATGTATGCTCGTTTAAAACCATAAGATTCAGAGCGTCAATTTTACCTTTAAAACCCGCTTTTGATAGATATCTTCTTGCTGTCCTCAGCTCTTCTACTACAAAATGCTCAATTTTAGAGATAGTATCAACTGTACCTTGAGGTATAACATCAAAAATCTCTGTTTCACCTAGCGGTGATGGAATTAAGTAGAGCCGCCCTTTCACTTCTTTTAATTTTTTGCAAAGGTATAAAAATTCCTACCTTTATGTTCATAAACAACATGGCATGGCAAAACTGACCTTTCTTGGAACAGGAACCTCGCAGGGAGTACCTGTAATAGGGTGCAGGTGCAGTGTTTGCTCTTCAACAGACATTCGTGATAAAAGATTGAGATCAAGTGTTATCATAGAGCACTTGGGCAGATCGGTTCTGATAGATGCCGGCCCCGATTTTAGACAACAGCTTTTAAGAGCAGAGGTATCTAATCTGGATTTTATCCTACTATCTCATGAGCATAAAGATCATACCGGAGGATTAGACGATGTGCGTGCCATAAACTATATCAACAAAAAGGCCCTCCCAATCTATTGTGAGCAGAGAGTGGTGGAGTCTCTCAAACGAGAATACTCATATGTATTTGACAAGGTTAAATATCCGGGCATACCCGAGTTTGATATACATATAATAGATAATACCCCTTTCAATGTTCATGAAATTGAGATCACTCCAATAAGAGCCCTCCATTACAGGCTTCCTATATTGGGATTTAGGATAGGTAACTTGGCATATATAACAGATGCCAATTTTATAGAAGATAACGAACTTAAGAAGATTCAAGGGATAAATACACTGGTTATAAACACAGTAAGGAGAGAGAGACATATATCTCACTTCTCTTTACAAGAGGCAATAGATGTTGCAAAAAAATGTGAGGCAAAGAGTTGTTACTTAACACATCTATCACATCAGATAGGTTGCCATGAAGATTTAAGCAGATCTCTTCCACAGGGAGTCAAAGCAGCATATGATGGTCTGGTTGTTTACGATTTTTAAAAATAGAGGAGATGAAAAAAACAGTAGGTATAAGAGGTGCCGATGGCTTTATTGGAGGCGAGATTCTCCCTTATCTCAAAGATAGAGGATACTCTGTTTTTAAAATAGCGCGAAATTTTAAACCGGAAGATATTGCAGCATTCGATGTAGTTATAAATCTTGCCGGAGCACCAATCAACGCAATATGGACCAAGAGTTATAAAGCAAAAATGATTGGCAGTAGAATTGATACAACCAGGCGTTTAGTAGAGGGGATAAAAAACAGCAAAAGAGAGATGCTCCTTATAAATGCTTCTGCTATAGGAATATACAAATCAAATGAGAATATTGTATATACAGAAGAGAGCTTAAATTATGGCGACGGATTTTTATCTCAACTTTGCAAAGATTGGGAGGAGGAGGCACTTAAAGCAGATTTTAACTGTAGGGTTGTGCTTCTACGTTTGGGTGTTGTGATGGGAGAAAATGGCGGTGCGCTTCAAAAACTGGCATTATCGGCCAAGTTTGGATTTAGCACTGTCCCGGGATCGGGAGAGCAGGTGACGCCTTGGATTATGATAGACGATCTTAAACGGGCTATAAATTATATTATTGAGAACAACCAGATTTATGGAGCAGTAAACCTAACTGCACCAACATTAATTACTGCCTCAGATGTAGCACGGGAGATCTCAAAAAAGTATAAAACCCTATTAACTTTACGGGTGCCGGCCATACTCTTTAAGCTCGTTTTGGGAGAGGCCTCGTCTGTGCTGCTAGATAGTCACAAAGTTATTCCTAAAAAACTGATTGATAATGGTTTTATATTTAATGTACCCAATTTTTCTCTAAAAAAAGGCTAAAAAAGCTCATTTTTTGGTAAATTTGTAGAGTATGTACCAAAAAATCGGAGAAGATGGCTAAGAACTATTACAATAAATTCAAGAAGAACTTTCCCGAAATCTTTAACTTGGCTACCGGCTCACAGAGCGAAGATGCATTTTTTCAAGAGCTTGCCCACTACTCTAAGGATATTGCCATAAATTCTACTAACAAATCATCGCAAGAAGCGGCACTTCTTATTCTGGAGATGCTCAATCACGAATCCAAGTATATAGAGGAGCTCTCTAAAGGTGAGAAGATATTTTCCGAAACTTTTTCAATACTGTGGAATTTATTGAATAACAATTCATTAAATGGGGTATCCAACGATTTATATGAAGAGCTTTTCCAAATTTTTATGCGTCTTTATGGAAAAGAGAGCGGTAGTAAATTCTCAGAAGCAGCACTTCACAGGCATATGAGGAGGTGGCCTACAGGGCTCGAGAAGGAGATAAAGGAGAGGCGTTTAAATGCAAAGAGAAGAGTGTGTGAATTGTTGGTAAAGAAGATTGATAAAAAGGTAAATTCAGTATCGAAATACCAATTTGAGGAGGGGATGACACATCAAGAGAAGATAACCTGTGTAACCGAATGGTGGGGTGATTTTAAATTTCAACTTGCCATGGCAATAAAGAGTCCTGCAGAGTTGAACACTTTTCTGGAGGAGAGTCTCTCTACAAAAACTATGAGGTTGCTCAATAGGGCAAAAAATAAAAAAATCCCTTTTTTCATAACTCCATATTACGCCTCTCTATTAAATAGTGAACCGGCAGGTTTTGACGATTTTACAATCAGAACTTACGTGATATACTCAGAATCGCTGGTAGAGACATATGGCAATATTAAGGCATGGGAGAAAGAAGACACAGTTGTTGCCGGAGAACCAAATGCCGCCGGATGGATATTGCCCGATGGTCACAATATTCACAGAAGATACCCCGAGGTTGCCATAATGATACCCGACACCAGAGGGAGAAGCTGCGGAGGGCTATGCGCATCGTGTCAGAGAATGTACGATTTTCAGAGTGAGAGATTAAACTTCGATCTGGATGCTCTTAAACCTAAGGAGACTTGGGAGAAAAAGCTCTATAAGCTTATGGAGTATTTTGAGTCTGATTCACAAATACGAGACATTCTCATTACAGGAGGTGATGCCCTGATGAGTAGAAACAAGGTTCTTGAAAAGATACTTGAAGCTGTTCTTAAAATGGCCAAAAGAAAAAGAGATGCAAATCTTTACAGAGAGGAGGGTGAAAAATATTACGAGATACAGCGAGTGAGACTGGGGTCTAGACTACTCGCCTATCTCCCAATGAGGGTAGATAGTGAGTTGGTTTCAATATTAAAGGAGTTTAAAGAGAGGGGAAAAGAGGTTGGGATAAAACAGTTTGTAATCCAGACACATTTTCAAACTCCTCTTGAGGTGACGGTAGAGGCAAAAAGAGCAATTGAATCAATTCTCTCTGCCGGTTGGACCATCTCTAATCAGTTAGTCTTTACTGCGGCTGCTTCAAGGAGAGGTCATACTGCAAAGCTGAGACAAACTCTAAACTCTTTGGGAGTGGTAACTTATTACACCTTTACAGTAAAAGGGTTTGATGAAAACAGAGAGATGTATGCGCCTAATTGCAGATCGATACAGGAGCAGCAAGAGGAGAAGATATATGGTAAATTAACCCAGATTCAGCAGATTGAATTAAATCAAATCTTCAAAAAAGGAGAAAACATCTCTAAAGAGCTTAATCTTTTTATGAAAAGATATAACCTTCCTTTTCTGCCAACAGACAGGAATGTACTAAATCTGCCTGCGATAGGTAAGAGTATGTCTTTCAAAATGTGCGGACTTACTAAGGAGGGAAGACGAATATTGAAATTTGATCACGATAGAACCAGAGAGCACAGCCCGATTATAGACAGCATGGGTGAGGTTTATATAGTTGAAAACAGATCTGTGTTATCATATTTAAATGAGTTAGAGATTATGGGTGAAAAAAAGGGAGACTACTCTTCTATCTGGAGATATACAACCGGAGATACAGAGCAGGTATTTCCACTCTTCAACTACCCACGTTTAAAGTTTAATACTACAAAAAAGATTACTAATTTTTGCGAAACTAAGAGATAACTCCTGAACCTATCAGCTCATCGCCAGAGTACCATGCTGCAAACTGACCGGGTGTTATCCCTCTTTGAAGCTCTTTAAATATTATAAAGAGACCCTCGGGAGTAAAGAAGAGTCGTGCCTTTTGGAGAGGTTGTCTGTACCTTATTCTTAAAAGGAAGTCACCACACTCTCCCGGGTTCATTTTTAGATCCTCTCTAATCCAGTGAATCTCCTCACTCTTTATAAATAGGCCTCTTCTTAAGAGACCGGGGTGGTCTTGCCCCTCCCCAACATACACTGTATTGGTTGCTATATCTGTTGCTATTACAAAGAGCGGCTCTTTATGCCCCCCTATATTCAACCCTCTTCTTTGTCCAATTGTATAAAAGTGGGCCCCGTGATGGATGCCAATCTTCTTTCCGCTCTCTCTATTATATATATTTGATGAAGAGGCCGCTACAAGTGCCTCCTTGGTATTAAAGATACTATATGAGGGTAAAACATTTTCTACAGAATGGTTATTGTAATAATCCCTAAAAATCTCAACTACATCGCCATCGACTGCTTTTAACTTCTGTTGCAAAAAAACGGGCAAATCTATTTTTCCTACAAAGCAGATTCCCTGAGAGTCTTTCTTATCTGCAGAGGGTAGCTCCGCCTCTGCAGCAATCTCTCTTACTCTGCTCTTTAGAAGAGCTCCTATAGGAAATATAGCTTTAGATAATTGCTCCTGAGAGAGCTGACATAGAAAATAACTTTGGTCTTTATTGGGATCTTTTCCTGCTAAAAGACGCGATATCTTTTGGCCATTGTGGGTTATTAAATCCTCTTTACGGCAATAGTGGCCGGTAGCAACGGCATCGGCACCCAAATCGAGTGCTGTCTTTAAGAATACATCAAATTTAATCTCTCGGTTACAAAGGACATCGGGATTTGGAGTTCTACCCTTCTCATACTCTTCAAACATGTAATCTACCACCCTTTTAGAGTACTCTTTACTAAGGTCTACAAAGTGAAACGGGATATTTAGCTTCTTAGCAACAAGCTCGGCAATTGCTCTATCGTCTTTCCAAGGGCAATCACCAAACAGAGTACCTGTTGTGTCGTGCCAGTTCTGCATAAAGAGGGCTATTACTTCGTGTCCCTGCTCTTTAAGTAAAAGAGCGGCTACACTTGAATCTACTCCACCCGAAAGACCTACCGCAATTTTCATTTTATTGTAAAAAAGAGAAAGGGTAAGCTTAATATATCGCACCGCTACAACCACCTACCCTTGCTACCTTCCGATCCTGGGGGAGTTCAGTGGGAGCTGGTCGTATATGACTTACCCCGCACAAAGGTAATACAATTTTTTAAAAGAGATAAAAAAACTACTCGGGAAGATTATCAAAGGCAAAAGGCAATAGAGAGTGAGTGCTCTTAACTATCTGTGTAACTTTGTCTCCACCTATAATAATTTTAATTGGTTTTCCCCCTCTTTTTTCTGACTCTGCGAGTACTTGCCTGCATGCACCGCATGGGAAAGTTGGTGTTTCGCACTGCTTACCGTCTACACTTGCAGTAACTGCGATAGACTCAATAGACTCTCCGGGATACTTTGAGTGAGCAAAAAATATTGCTACCCTCTCTGCACACAGCCCCGAAGGGTATGCTGCATTCTCCTGATTATTTGCAGTTATTATCTCTCCGTTGCTCAGTTTTAAAGCGGCCCCTACATTGAATCCCGAATAGGGAGCATATGCTCTTCCCGATGCCTCTGTTGCAAGATCTAACAGTTTTTTGTCTTCACTTTCAAGCTCCTCTTTACTTCCGTAAAGGAGGTACTCTATATCTAATTTTTTGTGCTCCATTCTTTTTTATTTGAGATTGTTGCAAAATTAGTAATTTTGCCAATAGAGTTCATCAAATCATGAGTTTTTTCACAAGGTCTACCGCTGTAGTAATTTTTTGTCTACTAATTGCAAATGCTCTCTATTCTCAAAGAGCTCAAAGAGAACAATATATACAACAGTTTAGTGGAATAGCAGTGCGGCAGATGTCACTTTATAAAATTCCGGCCAGTATAATCCTTGCACAAGCATGTCTCGAATCGGGAGATGGCACTTCTCGGCTGGCAAAAGAGGCAAATAATCACTTTGGTATTAAGTGTCACGACTGGAAAGGTGCCTATATACTTCACGACGATGATGCAAAAAACGAATGTTTTAGAAAATACGATTACCCCGAAGAGTCATTCAAAGACCACTCTCTGTTTTTAAGAGACAGACAAAGATACAGTCAGTTATTCTCTCTCGATCCTAAAGACTACAGGGGTTGGGCACACGGATTAAAGCAGGCAGGGTATGCAACAAACCCTAACTATGCGGCACTTCTTATAAAGATTATAGAGGATTATGAGCTCTATAGATATGATAACATCAACCCCGATACAACCGGCAAAGATTCAAACCTCTCAACAGAGGAGTCAAAAGTTAGTGATCCGTTAATATCCGGCTATAACTTCACTCTTGGAAGAGCGAACAGTACTATAAACGGAGTTAGTTTCATTATTGCAACATCGCAGGACACTTATGGGTCACTAGCATTGGAGTATGGATTATTTACCA
>CAYYAM010000008.1:59951-67810 GCA_964469965.1 uncultured Muribaculaceae bacterium
CAAATAGTTAGAGTATTTAAGCTGGGGTTGCAGACACCTCATAACCTTACAATATCCGGCAACATCAGGTCTATGGAGAGACTTGCGGCAATAATCTCTTCAAAGATATCATCTGATTCAGCATCGGTTTTGTCTCAACTTACCAATGCTTCATTTATAGACTCACTGGGTCTCACAAAGTACACCTTTCCCTCAATTTTTCTTTTAAACACATACCAAGTTTATTGGACTGCAACTCCAAGAGAGATTGTCTTGAGGATGAAACGAGAGTATGACAAATTTTGGGACAGTAAGAGAGTAGAGATGGCTCAAAAAGCCGGCCTTTCACCTCTGGATGCAACAATACTTGCATCTATTGTTTCAGAAGAGAGTAATATAAGGGCAGAGCACCCAATAATTGCCGGTGTGTATATAAATCGACTTAAGATAGGTATGCCGCTACAGGCCGACCCTACTGTAAAATTTGCACTAAACGATGCCGGAATAAGGAGAATTCTTTTTAAACACCTTGAGATAGACTCTCCCTATAATACGTACAAGTATAAAGGTCTTCCCCCAGGGCCGATCTCGCTGCCATCTCCTCACATTATCGACTCTGTTCTCAATTACAAATCTCACAAATATCTCTATTTCTGCGCAAAGCCATCTTTAGACGGCTCGCACTCGTTTGCAGCCACATTGAGTGAGCATAATAAGAACGCAAGGGAGTACCAAAGGGCAATCAGCAGACTAAGGTAGATTAAATCTCCAATTTTCCGTTGATAAAGTCCATAGCTTTGTTAAAAGCTGTGTCGTTGTTGTTGTTGATTATTCTAAAATAGGCAGTGTTGCCGTAAAGAGACCTGGCAATAAGGGCCTTCATATAAACTGATATCTCATTTGCAGATCTGATGAGTTCATCTTTTGAGTGCTCAACACCTTTTTTAAGTGCAAATTCCAATAGTGATTGCATTAACGCCTCATCTACCTGAAAATCTTTATTAAAGCTATCGAAACCAATATATTTAGCAAGGAGCTGGCTTCTGTTCCTGTCTATATAACCGTTTACAAATTCGCCAACAACTCCTCTTCTCAGAAGATTACCATAAAATTTTGTGTAGTGCGAGGTGTCTGCCGGGATAAAAATATCGGGCATTATTCCTCCTCCTCCATACACAACTCTACCTTTTTTAAGAGTTCTATATTTTAGTGAGTCGGGAAAGTGAATACTGTCTCTATTGAATGACTCTCCTCTTTCATATCTCTCTATAAAAGCTTTGTAGTATTTCTCTGCAGCCCCTGCCTCATATGGGCTTTGAATAACTCTCCCCGATGGTGTATGGTATCTGGCTACGGTAAGTCTCAACTGAGAACCGTCATTTAGAGGCAGCATCTGTTGTACAAGACCTTTTCCAAAAGATCGACGGCCAATAACGGCACCTCTGTCCCAATCCTGAACTGCTCCGGCGACTATCTCGCTTGCCGAGGCCGAGTTCTCGTCTATTAAAACTGCTAGAGCTCCTCGTCTGTAAAACCCGGTACCTTTGGCTCTTTCGGTCATTTTAGGAACTTTAAGGCCCTCTGTGTATACTATAGTCTGCCCCGATTCAAGGAAGAAGTTTGATATCTCCATTGCAGTCCCAAGAAAACCTCCTGAATTACCTCTTAAATCTAGTATAAACCCCGAAATATGACCGGGATTCAAAGCACTCAAAGACTCAATTATCTCTTGAGCCGAGTTAGATGCAAATCGGCTCAGCTTAATGTAAACTACTCCGGGAGTTGGCATATAAGCAGCATCTACGCTATTAATTGGAATTCGGTCTCTTATAACCTCAAAGAGAAGAGTACCCTCAACCCCTCTTCTTACAATAGAGAGATTAACTTTCGACCCCTTTTGACCTCTTAAATATTTAAAAACCATCTCATTTGTTATCCCAATAGAGGCAATGTTCTCTCCATCTACTCCAATAATTTTATCCCCGGCACGAATACCTACCCTCTCCGACGGCCCACCTAATATTGGTGATGAGACAGTCAATGTATCGTTTATAATAGCAAACTCTACCCCTATCCCCTCAAAATTGCCCTCAAGAGGCTCATTCATAGCTCTTACATCTTTAGCTGTAATATAAGATGAGTGGGGATCTAACTGAGAAAGCGCCTTTTTGATTGCCTCCTCTGTAAGTTTTTCATTATTAACACTATCTATATAATAATTGTTCAGATAAAATAATAGTTGTCCAAATTTTGTAATCTGTCTGTTGTACTCTTCGTTTTGCGAGTATCCAAATAGAGAGAAAGCCAGCATAAAAGCTAGGGCTATAAAGACTCTTTTCATTTGTTGATATTTAACTTCTTTAATTGTATTTCAAATTCCTTGCCTTGTTCTGCTTCATAGGTTTCGGGGAACACTCTTCTGGCTTCGTTCAGCAATATTGTTGTGTCTTTGTATCTAGATGAGAAGTGACCGATAAGCAATCTCCCGGCAGATGCATTTCTTGCACAAAGAGCTGCATCTTTGGCTGTAGAGTGAAGCGTTTGTCTTGCCATCTTCTCTAAATCATTTGCAAAAGTTGCTTCGTGATACATAAGGTCTACTCCAGCAACATAATCTTTAAGTTTGTCAAAAGGTGCAGTATCGCTGCAATAAGCAAAGGATCTTGGTTGATAAGGGATGTAAGTAATCTCCTCGAACCTTAGCAGTGTGCCATCTTCTCTTACAATATCTTCACCCTCTTTCAATCTTGCAATCTCTGCCAATGATAGTGCCTCCTTCTCTATCATATACTTATGCACATTCCTCAGAGGCATCTTCTCTTTAAACAGATATCCGTAACAGCTCACTCTATGGTTTAAAGGAAAGCTGTATACCTCTGTACCTTTAGTCTCCATTATAAGAGTGGGGGAGTCTCCCGAAATTTTAATATGGTTCACTTTAAAGAGAAACATATCTCCAAAATCCCTGATAAACGTCTTTAATATATCGCCGAATGACTCAGGGGCATAAATAAAAAGATCGGCGGTTCTTCCTATCATAGACATTGTAGAGAGGAGTCCATATATCCCAAATATGTGATCGCCATGAATATGTGAAATAAAGATATCGCGGATCTTCATGAATGAAAATCCGTACCTTCTAAGCTGCATCTGGCAACCCTCTCCACAGTCGATTAAAAATAAGCGCTCATGTACATTCAGAACATGAGCGCTTGGAAATCTATTCACTGTGGGGAGTGCAGAAGCACTGCCCAGCGATGTGAAGGTAAACTTCATTAATTATCTTTATTTTCCATCTCACTCTTAAGAGCTGCAAGTTCGCTGATATCGCCCAAAGTGGTCTTCTCTAGGTTTGCTTTCAACTTTTTAACTGCTTTTTGAGTAGAATCTCCTTCTGAAACTCTCTCTCTCTGCTCCTCTTTCTTTGTCTCTTCAAAGAGCTTTGTATGAGATAAAACAATTCTCTTGGTAGTTTTGTTGAACTCGATTACTTTAAATTCTAGTTTTTCTTCGAGTTTTGCTTGAGTACCATCTTCCTTAACAAGGTTCTTGAGACTAACATAACCCTCAACCCCGTATGGAAGAGCTACTGTAGCACCTTTATCTACAAAACCTGTGATAGTGCCTTCGTGAACAGAGTTAGATGAGAAGATTGTTTCAAATACATCCCAAGGGTTCTCTTCGAGCTGCTTGTGACCCAGACTCAATCTGCGGTTCTCCTGATCTACCTCCAGAACGGTAACCTCTATTGAATCTCCTACAGATGTAAATTCCGAAGGGTGCTTAATTTTCTTGGTCCATGAAAGGTCACTGATGTGAACAAGTCCATCAACTCCCTCTTCAAGCTCTACAAAAACTCCAAAATTTGTAAAGTTGCGAACTGTTGCTTTGCATTTTGTTCCAACAGGGTACTTCTCGTTTATGCTTGTCCAAGGATCGCTCTTAAGCTGCTTGATACCTAGAGACATCTTTCTTTCGTCTCTGTCGAGAGTGAGAATAACCGCCTCCACTTCATCTCCTACTTTAAGGAAATCTTGTGCACTTCTTAAGTGTAGAGACCATGACATCTCTGATACGTGGATAAGACCCTCAACACCCGGTTGAATCTCAATGAAAGCACCGTAGTCTGCAATAACAACCACTTTACCCTTAACCTTGTCGCCAACCTGAAGGTTTGCATCAAGTGAATCCCAAGGGTGTGAGCTAAGCTGCTTCAAACCAAGAGCTATTCTCTTCTTAGTGTCGTCGAAGTCTAGAATAACAACATTAATTTTCTCGTCAAGTTGTACAACCTCTTCCGGGTGGTTGATTCTTCCCCATGAGAGATCTGTTATATGGATAAGTCCGTCTACTCCGCCAAGGTCTACGAATACACCGTATGAAGTAATATTCTTAACTATACCTTCAAGTATCTGTCCCTTCTCCAGTTTGCCTATGATATCTGCCTTTTGAGCTTCAAGTTCGGCCTCAATAAGCGCTTTGTGAGAAACAACAACATTTCTGAACTCATGATTGATCTTAACAATCTTGAACTCCATTGTCTTGTTAACAAAGATATCGTAATCACGAATCGGTTTAACATCTATTTGCGAACCAGGAAGGAATGCCTCTATTCCAAATACATCTACAATCATACCTCCTTTAGTTCTGCACTTAATGTAGCCCTTAACAATCTCATCTTTCTCGAAGGCCTCATTTACTCTGTCCCAAGAGCGGAGTGATCTTGCTTTTTTATGAGATAAAATGAGCTGACCTCTTTTATCTTCGGCATTCTCTACATATACCTCAACTTTGTCTCCAACAGCAAGTTCAGGGTTATAACGAAACTCATTAATACTGATAACGCCTTCGCTTTTATAACCTATGTTAACAATAACCTCTCTCTTGTTATGGGCTACAACAGTGCCTTCCACAACCTCATTCTCAATTACTTTTGATAGTGTTTGGCTGTAAAGGTCCTCTATTGTATTCTTCTCTGTGTCGTAAACGTGCTCTTTTTCAAAAGCATCCCAATCGAACTTGTCTGTTGCAACCGATACGTTGCTTTTTTTCTTAGGTTTTAATGTTTCAACCGGTGCAGCATCGTCTTCTATGAATGCTTCCAGTTTCTCTTCATCATTTTTGATGATCTCAATTTGCTCCTCTTGGTCGAGCATCTCTTTTTTCTCTTTTGTCATTTTTTCTAATTTGTTTAACAGCTAGTAGTTAGACATTATTTATAATCCCAAAAATGGGAACCCCAAAAGTAGTGTTTTTTATTCGTTTGAGCAAAAGATATTGCATAATTTTAAATTGCCACTATCTTTGAAATTTGATAAAATTTAACTACTAATTATTAACTGACAATGAAAGAGAAAAAAACCGGTATCGGATCATTTTCAAAAAACTTCTGGACTGTAATTGTGATGGAGTTCCTAGAGAGAGGCTCCTATTATGGGGTAATGTCTGTTCTCTCTGTTTTCCTTATACTTGGAGCAGATAGTGGCGGACTTGGATTCAGTAAAGAGCAGGCGGGAGCTGTGCTGGGCACAATACCTCCGTTACTCTATTTTTTACCAATAATAGCAGGAGCACTTGCTGATAGATATGGCTATAGAAATATTCTGTTTTTTGCATTCACTGCAATGATTATCGGATATGGATTGACAGGTACTGCAAACAGCTATTTTCTCATCTTCTCATCTCTAATAATTATGGCTTTGGGTGCGGGTTTTTTTAAGCCGGTAATCTCGGGGACTATTGCCAGATCTACAAATGAATCCAACTCTGCTCTGGGATTTGGAATATTTTACTGGTCAATTAATCTGGGCGCATTCCTTTTTCCTCTGATTCTGGTTCCTATTCTAAAAAAGCACTCCTACAGTTACATCTTTTATATGGCATCTATAGTGTCTGTTATTTTGATTCTTATTAACCTATTTCTGTATAAAGAGCCGGTTAGAGAGAAGAGCAATAAGACTCTTGCAACTGTCTTCAAAGAGATGATTCTTGTTTTAAAAGATTGGCGATTTATTCTAATGATTTTCCTATACTCGGCATTCTGGATACTATACTTTCAAATGTTTGGGACAGTGTTATGGTACGTTAGAGATTTCATAGATATGACTGCAGTAAACAACTCTGTAAACTCCTTCTTGAGTATCTTCACTGAAAATCCCGGATGGAAGTTCGATGTTGAGCACGTTACGGTTATTAATGCAGGAGTGATAATAGTTCTTCAGCTGTTTGTCTCTAATTTGGTTAAACGGGCGCCGGCTCTTCCAACCATGATAACAGGAATTGGGCTGGGAACCTTGGGAATGGCAATACTTGCATTTTCTTCATCGCCATGGATATTTATCACAGGCATTATGGTATTTACACTTGGAGAGATGACAACACACCCAAAATTTATCTCTTACATAGGTCTTATTGCCCCTTCAGATAAAAAGGCACTCTATTTAGGATACTCTTTTTTGTATGGTGTGATTGGGAGCAGTATAGGAGGATTTCTGGGATCTTCACTCTATGTGAAATATGTAGACAACCTTAATCAACCAAGAACCCTATGGCTGATTCTCGCAGGAATAGGTGTTTTCAGCATGATCTCTCTTGCGCTATACAATAGATACATTGCACCAAAGAGGTAGAATATAGATACTGTGGTTACAGCATCCTTTTTCTACGAAATAGAATTGATACTGTAACCACAGATATCATCATAAACATCATAATTACAGCAAAATCCAACATTCCACCAATAATCGGCAAATCTACGTTCATTCCGTATATGCTTGCAATTACCGTAGGTGGCATGAATAATAACGATACAAAGGTAAAAATCTTCATTATTCGGTTCTGCTCAAGATTAATAAGACCCAAAACAGTATTCTGAAGATACTCCAGTCTTTCGAAGCTGAAGTTTGTATGATTTATAAGCGAGTTAACATCTTTTATCAAGACATTTAACTTAGTGTATACGTCTCTTGGAAATTTGTCACTTTTAAGTATACTTGAGATCATTCTTTGTTTATCTACAATATTCTCTCTCACCAACATTGAATTCTCTTGCAACTGATTAATATCAAGAATAAACTCCTCTCCCATCTGTCCACCGTGTCCCACTCTTTTGCTAAACTGGGCTATCTCTTTAGACATTAGCTCTATCATATCTGCGTCTAGGTCGATTCTATTTTCCAGAATCCCAATAAGTATATGGTAGCCGGTTGGCATTATCCTGTAGTTAGCCAGCAACCTTCTTTGAACATCTGTAAAACTTCTAAGAGGAACGTGTCTTATTGATACAATTATACCTTCGCAAAGAATAAAAGAGACCGCCTCCATTGTATACTCTTCGGGCCCCGGAATCATAAAGTTGGTATTTATGAAGATTGTGGTCTCCGATTCGGAATATCTTGAAGAGCTCTCAATCTCCTCTGCCTGAGCTCGGCTTTGCAGTGTAGTATTCAAGTAGGCCTCTACCCCTCTCTTCTCATCGCCTGTGGGAGATGTGAGATCAATCCACAGAATATCGTCATAACCTAAGTTATCCAGAGCCGATAACTCATTTGTTGTTACTAGATTTCCTTTATGTTTGTAAAATATTTCGAGCATAATTATCCGGTTTTTGGGGGTTAATACTTAAATCTCAACTCTCTTTCATTAAGAGAATCATGAGTTACCCAAACCATCGGACTTTCGATTTCAGCTCCTCCAGAGCAAGACTCCAGAACTCCGAAAGGCCCTCTCTTTTATCGGGGCTAAGGTTGTATGAGATGTTGTTTTTAAGATAATTAATTGCAAATGATTGGTCGAACCCATGCTCCAGAGTATTAACCGATTTCTCTATATTCTCTACACCAAATTTTAGAGCTTGGTTAAACTCCTCCAAAAATTCACTA
>CAYYAM010000009.1:0-1305 GCA_964469965.1 uncultured Muribaculaceae bacterium
CACAGAAATCCGGTTACAGGTTCCGGTGGTATGTTATTGGGTACTGTTGAAAAGATAGGTGATGCACTGGTTGGGAAGACAGACTTAAAGCCGGGAGACAAAATTGCAACTCTAGTCTCTCTCTCTCTCACTCCTCTTAGAATTGACAAGATAAAAGATATCAGACCGGATATAGATCAAGTTGATATAGACGGAAAGGCAATTCTTTTTGAAAGTGGAATTTATGCTAAGATACCTAACGATATGCCGGAAACACTGGCTCTTTCTGCATTAGATGTTGCCGGAGCTCCCGCTCAGACAGCTAAGCTGGTTAAACCCGGCGATACTGTTCTAATTATTGGCGCCGGTGGAAAATCGGGAATGCTGTGTTGCTATGAAGCCAAAAAAAGAGCAGGGGTTACAGGCAAGGTTATTGGGCTGTGCCACAGCGAAAAAAGCACAAAGAGATTGATGGATTTGGATCTTTGTGACTATGTTTTCTCTGCAGATGCTACCCAACCAGTTCCAATTCTTGAGAAATTGGAAGAGATCACCAAAGGTGAGATGTGCGATGTTATTATTAACAACGTAAACATTACCGATACTGAGATGATCAGCATTCTTGCAGCAAAAGACAATGGTATTGTCTATTTCTTCTCTATGGCAACCAGCTTCACAAAAGCTGCGCTTGGAGCAGAGGGTGTAGGTAAAGATGTTAATATGATAGTAGGAAACGGATATACCAAAGGACATGCAGAGATCACACTGCAAATACTACGCGAGTCTGATAAATTAAGAAAAGTCTTCACAGAACTATATGCATAGCGATAAACAAAAAAAAGGCTGCAGATATGGTACCCATAGGGTTATCTCCCCTTCGGGTACCCTGCCTCAGCCCGCCTACAAGCTTGATAATACAATGGAGGTGTATGATAACGAAGTACTTATAGAGGTATCAACTCTAAATGTAGACTCCGCCTCCTATACTCAAATAAAACAGTCCTGCGGATCGGATGCCGAGAAAATGAAGCATATGATTCTCTCTATTGTAGAGGAGAGAGGTAAGCTTCAGAACCCGGTTACCGGCTCGGGTGGAATGTTGATAGGCACAGTTAAAAAAATTGGAGATAATTTTCCTAAGAACCGCTTAAAAGTTGGAGACAAGATTGCAACTCTTGTCTCACTATCTTTAACACCACTTAAAATAAAGGAGATCAAAAAACTCACTCCATACTCCGATCAAGTTGACGTAGATGCCGAGGCTATTCTCTTTGAGAGTGGCCTGTTTGCTGTTTTACCCCACGATATTCCCGAGAAGCTTGCTTT
>CAYYAM010000009.1:1405-47531 GCA_964469965.1 uncultured Muribaculaceae bacterium
AAGGGTCAGGGCTATGTCTACTTTTTCTCTATGGCAACAAGCTTCACCAAAGCAGCATTAGGTGCAGAGGGAGTGGGTAAAGACATCAACTTGATTGTAGGAAATGGCTATGCAAAAGGGCATGCAAACCTTACGCTTAATATAATAAGAGAATCAAAAGAGATTCGAGAGCTTTTCGAAAAACTATATGTGTAAAGATATGAATGACAGCAGAAGAAAAGTGCTCTTTCCGGATGTTACCGATGATCAGTGGAACGACTGGAAGTGGCAGGTTAAAAACAGAGTAGAGACTCTGGAACAGTTAAAGAGTTACATAAAACTAACAGCAGAGGAGGAGGAGGGTGTAAGCAAATCCCTAAAGACTTTGAGGATGGCTATTACACCTTATTACCTGAGTCTTATAAATCCCGACAATCCTGAATGCCCTGTAAGAAAACAAGCTATTCCAACAGGTTATGAGACACATGTTTCACCGGCAGATCTGCTTGACCCTCTTCATGAAGATGA
Source organism: uncultured Muribaculaceae bacterium (assembly GCA_964469965.1). Lineage (GTDB taxonomy): Bacteria > Bacteroidota > Bacteroidia > Bacteroidales > UBA932 > Bact-08. Next base: position 1,913 of record CAYYAM010000009.1, read on the forward strand.
GGACTCACCTGTACCGGGTCTTACTCACAGATACCCCGATCGTGTGTTACTTCTAATTACAGATATGTGCTCTATGTACTGTAGACACTGTACAAGAAGAAGATTTGCCGGTCAAAAAGATGACGAAAGTCCGGGAGATAATATTCAAAAAGCCATCGATTATATTGCAGCTACACCTCAAGTAAGAGACGTTCTATTGTCTGGTGGAGACGCTTTAATGGTATCTGATGCAAAACTTGAATCAATCATTAAAAGATTGAGAGATATCTCACATGTAGAGATTATTCGAATTGGGTCTAGAGTGCCGGTGGTTTGCCCTCAAAGAATTACTCCTAAATTGGTTGAGATGCTTAAGCAATACCACCCAATATGGTTAAATACCCATTTTAACCATCCCGATGAGATCACAATCGAATCGGCGGCTGCTTGTGAGAGACTTGCAAATGCGGGTATACCCCTTGGTAATCAATCTGTTTTACTCAGAGGCGTGAATGACTGTGTAAATATTATGAAGAGATTGGTGCATAAACTGGTTAAAATAAGAGTAAGACCATACTATATTTATCAGTGCGATCTCTCAATGGGTTTAGAACACTTTAGAACACCTGTTTCAAAGGGAATTGAGATTATTGAAGGGCTAAGAGGACACACTTCGGGATATGCCGTTCCAACATTTGTTGTAGACGCTCCGGGCGGAGGTGGCAAGACCCCTGTTATGCCAACGTACGTTGTCTCTCAGTCACCTGGAAGAGTAGTTTTAAGAAATTTTGAAGGAGTAATAACTACATACACAGAACCATCGGAATATACGAATAATTGCAACTGCAAAGATTGCCAAGATAACGCTAAGGTAGAGGGGGTTGCATCTCTTCTACAGGGGCAGAGAATGGCAATTGAACCGGAAGTATTGATGAGAAAGCTTAGGTCTCATAACAAATAATTATGCCTTTTATAGATGAGCTCCTAAATTATAGATCGTTATCTATAGTTGGTCTCGAGAAGAATACAGGCAAAACTGAGTGTCTTAATTATGTATTGAGCAGACTCCCACTGGAAAAAATTAGGGTGGGGGTCAGTTCAATCGGGATAGATGGAGAGCAGGTAGATCAAGTGACACAGAGTTCAAAACCCGAAATTCTTCTTAGAGGGGGAATTATCTTCACAACCAGTGAAAAGCATTATAAAGAGAGACGAATTGTATCTGAAATACTTCACATAGATGAAGAGGAGACTTCGCTTGGAAGATTAGTTACTGCAATGGCTGTTACAAAAGGAAAAGTTCTTCTATCGGGGCCATCTACAACTGCCTCTCTTAAGAGATGGATAGGCACTCAACATAGTCGCTTCACTACTAATCTCACAATAGTAGACGGAGCACTTTCCCGACTCTCTCCTGCATCGCCGGCAGTATCTGAAAGTATGATTTTGGCTACTGGTGCAGCGCTGAGTTTAACATATAATGAACTGATTAATAAAACATCTTATATTGCCGAGCTGATTGATTTACCGATAACTAAAAATAGACACACTAACACACTAAATGAGATTGATAAGGGCATATGGAGGTTGCATGAAAACGGAGATACCGAGTTGCTGTTCGAGTCTGCCTTTATGATGAGCTCCTCCTGCTCAGGCATTTATAAAGGAGAGAGCATGGCGGTATTCATCTCCGGTGCTCTAACCGACCGAGTGGTTAATATGTTTAGTAGGAATGTAGATATCAAAATAGAAATAATTGTAAGAGACTTTACAAAGATTTTTGTTAATCAGCAGGTTTACAGAAATTTTATAAAGACAGGCGGAAAGTTAACAGTTTTGCAGAAGAGCAAACTTATCTCTATTTGCGTGAATCCGGTCTCTCCAACCGGATATACTCTAGACTCAGATAGAATATGTGAAGAGTTGCAGATAAAAACAGGAATTAAAGTATATGACATATTAAAGTATGGCTCTTAGATTCAAAGATATTCTTAACATTGACTGCGGAATAAGGTATATCTACTCTGCACTGGAGCTCTCTTCTTCGTTCTCTTCGAGAGTGCTGTTGGAATCTCCTATGGTGCACAATAAAGAGGATATTAAAAACGCTTACAAAGATCTCTCAAATCTCTACTTTTTATACACAAATGACTCTGAGTTTAAAGATGATGTTTCCAAAATCTCAATAATATTGGGCGAATTGAAAGATATCAGAGGATCGCTAAATAGATTAGACGAGGGGATAACTCTAGACGATATTGAACTGTTTGAGATTAAAAACCTCTCTCTAATAAACCGGCAAATTCTATTGATTGTTAACAAATACAACATTGAGTCGGTATCTCTGCCAAATCTTGAGGAGTCATTGAATTTATTGGATCCCGATCAAAATCGGATTCCATCGTTTTATATCTACGACTCTTATGATATCGGGCTCGCCCCTCTTAGAAAGATGCTTTCCAATGACAATCGCTATAATGATGAGCTCTTTTATAAGATTAACCTACTCGAAAACAGTATCAGAAAAAAGCTTGCAGATAGTCTTTCACCCAATGTAGAAGAGTTTAGGCAATCTCTTTACAATCTTGCAAATTTGGATCTTCTTATCTCAAAATGCAAATTGATAGAAAAACTTAAGCTATCATTACCAGTCATTACTGAATCTGCTATTGAGTATAAAGGGATGTTTAACCCTGAGATTGAGTATCTCTTAAATAGAGATGGAAAAGAGTATCAAAAAATTGATATAAAATTTGATAATAGAGCCCCCTTGCTCATTACCGGGGCAAACATGGGTGGTAAAAGCATAACTCTTAAAACAGTAGCTCTTTGTCAGTATATGTTTCAATTTATCTTTGGTATCCCGGCATCTTTTGCTCAGATATCTCCCGTAGATGAAATTTTTCTCTCATCCGGAGATGAGCAAGACTACAGAAGAGGGCTATCTTCTTTCGCAGCAGAGATAAAGAGAATAAATAAGATGGTAACAACAGTTCTCGACGGCAAAAGTGTGCTCGGCCTCACCGATGAACCGGCCAGAACAACCAACCCTGCAGAGGGTACTGCTTTGGCATCTTCTCTTGTGGAGCTTCTCTCTGAGCACTCCTCATTTTCTGTTATAACAACACATTACAACATAGATAATGTGAAGTGTAAAAAGCTTAGAGTTAAAGGTTATAATGAAGGAAGAATTGATTACTCTCTTTGCGAAGTAACAGAGAACGATGCACCTCAAGAGGCATTGACAATTGCCGAAAATCTGGGTACAGACATCAGATGGTTAGAAAAAGCTCGTATAAAACTTAAAGAAATAAACAATATAAAATAGATATGCAAAGTAAACTGGGATTGGATTTCAACAGAGTTGACCACGCAAGGTCGCTTGCAAACGGTATTGCCTCACACGTTCAAAAATTTGTAGACAACTACACCACGGTTGCCGTAGAGAGAACTTTATGCAGATTGATAGGGATTGATGGAGTTGACGAGAATCAGGTACCACTACCAAATATTGTGGTAGATTCACTAAAAGAGAAAGGCGTTTTAGGTGAAGGGGTGCTGTTTTATATAGCAAACGCAATGGCTTCACACGGCCTCTCTCCTCAGGAGATAGCAGAGAGGGTATCTGATGGTTCTCTGGACCTTACAAGAGTTGCTATATCACCCGCAGAGAAGTTGAAAGCAACTCTAAGGCCTGTGGTAAACTCCACTATGTTGCGTATCAGAGAGAGAAGGGAGAGAAGGGAGTATTACTTAGAGACAATGGGAGAGGGTCCAAGGCCGTATCTCTATGTTATTGTAGCAACGGGAAATATCTACGAAGATGTAATACAGGCAGAGGCGGCAGCCCGACAGGGGGCAGACATAATTGCCGTAATCAGAACAACAGGACAATCACTACTGGACTATGTTCCATATGGTGCAACAACTGAGGGCTTTGGAGGAACATTCGCCACTCAGGAGAACTTTAGAATAATGAGATCGGCCCTAGATAAAGTGGGTGAAGAGCTTGGCAGGTACATAAGATTATGTAACTACTGTTCGGGGTTGTGTATGCCGGAGATAGCAGCAATGGGTGCTCTTGAGGGATTGGACGTTATGTTAAATGATGCTTTGTACGGTATTCTTTTTAGAGATATTAATATGCAAAGGACATTGATAGACCAGTTTTTCTCCAGAGTGATTAATGGATTTGCGGGCGTGATAATAAATACCGGAGAAGATAACTACCTTACCACTGCAGATGCTTTTGACGAAGCACACACTGTTTTGGCATCGGATTTCATTAATGAACAACTGGCTCTGTTGGCAGGGATACCCGAAGAACAGATGGGCTTAGGTCACGCTTTTGAGATGAATCCCAAACTGGAAAACGGGTTCTTATATGAGTTGGCTCAGGCGCAGATGATACGTGAAATTTTCCCCAAAGCACCTCTAAAGTACATGCCTCCAACAAAATTTATGACAGGGAATATTTTTAAGGGACATATTCAAGATGCTCTCTTTAATATAGCCGGTATCTGGACAAAACAGGGTATTCAACTGCTAGGAATGCCAACAGAGGCCATCCATACACCTTTTATGTCTGACAGATATCTTTCAATAGAAAATGCAAGGTATATTTTTGCCAACTTGAAGAACATAGGCGATGAGATAGAGTTTAGAGAGGATGGAATTATAAGAAAGAGAGCTGCCGCTGTTCTTGAAAATGCCGTTATAACACTCGAAAAAATTGAGAAAGAGGGGCTCTTTTCGGCTCTTGAACTTGGCCTGTTTGGAGATGTAAAAAGGGCGAAAAACGGAGGAAAAGGGTTAGATGGAGTAGTTGCAAAAGGGGCCAACTACACCAATCCATTTGTTAATTTAATGAAAGGAGACAGATAAAGATGAGTTCGGGACTATATTCTACACAAAAAACTGAGTTTGATAAAACTCTAGATTTAACAAAAGTTACTCCTTATGGAGATACAATGAACGACGGTAAAGTTCAGTTAAGTTTTACTTTACCTGTACCGGAGGGGGCAGAGGCAACAGAAGCAGCAAAGCAGCTTATGAAGAAGATGGGTTTCGACAATCCTCAAGTGGTTTTCTTCAAAGAGTTAACTCCCGGTTATACCTTCTTCAACTGTTATGGTAATTGTACTCATAATGTAGATTACACATCTATATATATACCTAAAGTTGAGAGCAGTGTTATGGATATGCACCAGACAGATGAGTATCTCAAAGAGAGAGTCGGAAGGCCACTTGTAGTTATTGGGGCAAGCACGGGTACAGATGCACACACCGTTGGAATAGATGCTATAATGAATATGAAGGGATATGCCGGCCATTACGGACTTGAAAGATATGAGATGATAGATGCCTATAATCTTGGTTCTCAGGTATTAAATGAAGACTTTATCTCTAAAGCAATTGAGTTAAAAGCCGATGCACTTCTGGTTTCCCAAACCGTTACTCAAAAAGATGTACACATTAAAAATCTCATAGAATTAGTAGAGCTTCTGGAGGCCGAAGGTTTGAGAGATAAAGTAATACTTGTGTGCGGTGGCCCTAGAATAACACATGAATTGGCAAAGGAGTTGGGATACGATGCCGGATTTGGGATGAACAGCTATGCCGACGATGTTGCATCATACATAGCTCAAGAATTTGTTAGAAGATCATCACAGAAATAATAAATAAATCTTTATAATATGGATAAGAATCAGATTAGGGAGGTTATTGCAAAAAGAGCAGCTCTCGAACTCAAAGATGGCGATGTTGTAAACCTAGGAATTGGACTTCCTACGCTCGTACCAAACTATCTCCCCGAGGGTGTAAAGGTAACTTTACAGTCGGAGAATGGGCTTCTGGGTATGGGCCCGGAGCCGGAAACAGGAAAAGAGGATAAGAACTATACAAATGCCGGTGGTGGGCTCATAACCTACTTTGAGGGTGCCTCTTGTTTCGACTCATCAATGTCTTTCTCAATCATAAGAGGCGGACATGTAGATGTAACTATCCTGGGAGCTCTTGAAACAGACGAAAAGGGAAATCTGGCTAACTGGATGATTCCCGGAAAAAAGACTCCGGGTATGGGCGGAGCAATGGATCTGATTGTAGGTGCAAAGAGAGTAATCTTGGCTATGGAGCATACAGCAAAAGGGGCACACAAAATATTGGAAAGGTGTAATCTTCCCTTAACAGCAGCCGGGCAGGTAAACATGATTATAACAGAGATGGGGGTAATGGAGGTTACAGATAAAGGTCTATTGCTAACCGAAATACATCCCGAGTTCTCTGTAGAAGATGTTCAATCATCTACCGGTGCAAAACTTATTATATCTGAAAATCTAATTAAAATGAGGAGTTAAATATGAAAAAGGTATTTATTGTAGCAGCAAAAAGAACAGCCATTGGTAAGTTCATGGGATCTCTATCGCCCTTTGGTCCGGGAGAACTAGGTGCAATAGTAATTCGCCAAATAATTAAGGAGAGCGGTATCTCTCCAGAAAACATTGACTCCGTTATAGTTGGAAACATCCTCTCTGCCGGTCACTCTCAGGGAGTTGCCAGACAATGCTCTGTAAAAGCAGGTATTCCGTTTGAGGTGCCTGCATACTCGCTTAATATGGTGTGTGGTTCGGGAATGAAATCTATAATGAACGGATACTCCGATATTGTATCGGGTTATGCAAATCTTGTGATTGCCGGAGGCACCGAATCTATGTCTAATGCAGGATTTATTTTACCCGGAAGTGTGCGCAACGGAATAAAGATGGGCAATTTTCAAGCGGTAGATCATATGGTTAATGATGGACTTACAGATGCATTCAGCAACTACCATATGGGTATAACCGCAGAGAATATTGCTGAGAAGTATGCAATTACAAGAGAAGAGCAAGACACTTTTGCCTATTCATCACAACAGAAAGCTATCAAAGCCGTAGATGCAGGTCATTTTTCGCAAGAGATTGTTCCTGTTGAGATTGTGACTAAAAAGGAGACTCAGATTTTTGATAAAGATGAGTATCCTAATCGCTCTACAGCTCCCGATAAATTGGCTGCTCTTAAACCGGCGTTTAAAAAAGATGGAACGGTAACAGCCGGTAATGCATCGGGAGTAAACGACGGGGCATCTTTTGTTATGCTTGCCAGCGAAGATGCAGTAAGGAAGTATAACCTAACACCATTAGCAGAGATAGTTGCACATGGACAGGGTGGAGTAGATCCGGCTATTATGGGAATGGGTCCGGTACCTGCGATAAGGGAGGCAATCAAGAGATCTGGTTTAAAATTGAGTGATATAGATGTTTTAGAGCTGAATGAAGCCTTTGCGGCTCAATCTCTTGGAGTGATAAAAGAGCTAAAAGAGGAACACTCTCTTACTCAAGAGTGGTTCAACGAAAGGTGTAATATTAACGGAGGAGCTATTGCTCTTGGGCACCCTATAGGGGCATCGGGAAACAGAATAGTTGTAACCCTTGTACATCTTCTTAGAAGAACCCAAAAATCTACAGGATTAGCATCACTATGCATAGGAGGTGGCATGGGTACTGCCATAATTATTAAAACAGTATAGAACATAAATCAAATATTTGAGATGAATTTTGAACTAAGTAAGAGGCAATCTCTCTTTAGGCAGATGATTCGTGAATTTGCAGATAAAGAGATTAAACCTATAGCCGCAGAGATAGATGAAAATGAGAGATTCCCTCTTGAAAGTGTAGAGAAGATGGCCGGTCTTGGCATAATGGGTATTCCTGTGCCTGCTAAATACGGTGGTGCCGGTGGTGATAACATTATGTACTCAATAGCGGTTGAGGAGTTATCAAGAGTTTGCGGCACCACAGGAGTTATTGTCTCTGCTCATACATCACTATGTGTTGCACCAATTTTAGAGCAAGGCACAGAGGAGCAGAAGATTAAATACCTGCCCAGGTTGTGCAGTGGAGAGTGGATTGGTGCTTTTGGCTTAACCGAACCAAATGCAGGCACAGACGCATCTGCACAACAGACAACAGCTGTTGAAGATGGCGATGATTACATACTTAACGGCACAAAAATCTTCATAACTAATGCAGGTTACGCCCATGTCTATATCATTTTTGCAATGACTGATAAAAGCATAGGAGTAAAAGGCATATCAACCTTTATAGTAGAAAAGGACACCCCCGGATTTACTATAGGAAAAAAAGAGCTTAAACTGGGTATAAGGGGATCGGCCACTTGTGAACTTATTTTTGAAAATTGCAGAATCCCCAAGAAAAACCTCTTAGGAAAAGTTGGAGGAGGGTTTAGTATTGCAATGAAAACGCTCGACGGTGGAAGAATTGGAATTGCTGCGCAAGCTCTAGGCATTGCACAAGGTGCTATAGATGAAACTATTAAGTACACAAAAGAGAGAAAACAGTTTGGAAAATCTATCTCCTATTTTCAGAATACCCAATTTCAGATGGCAGATTTGTACACTAAGATAGAGGCATCCAGACTTCTGGTAAGGTCGGCCGCTTTTAAAAAAGACAGCGGGGTCTCATACTCCTGCGATGCTGCTATGGCTAAGCTTTTTGCTTCTGAGTGCGCCATGGAGGTGACTACAAAGGCAGTACAGTTTCATGGCGGATATGGATATACAAGAGAGTATCCTGTGGAGAGAATGATGAGAGACGCCAAAATTACCGAGATATATGAAGGTACATCGGAGGTTCAAAGAATGGTAATTGCTGCCAAAATGTTCAAGTAACAAAATTAATTATCGGAGATGAAAATTGTAGTTTGTATTAAACAGGTGCCAGACACCACAGAGATAAAAATTAATCCGTTAACCGGAACATTAATCAGAGACGGCGTACCCAGCATCATGAATCCCGACGATAAGTGTGGATTGGAGGTGGCTCTCACCCTTAAAGACAAGTATGGAGCGCACGTTACGGTCATTACCATGGGACCTCCTCAAGCCGATGACGTTTTGAGAGAGGCATTAGCTATGGGGGCAGATGAAGCAATACTTCTAACAGACAGAAAGTTTGCAGGAGCAGACACGCTTGCAACATCCAATGCTCTTGCATCGGCACTACGCAAAATGGAGTGGAACCTCATAGTTACAGGAAGACAAGCCATCGATGGCGATACAGCCCAAGTTGGTCCTCAGATAGCAGAGCATCTTGACATCCCTCAAATATCATATGCAGAGGAGGTTAACTATGATGGAGATAAGACATTCAAGGTAAAAAGACAAACAGAAGAGGGTTATCAAATACTTGAGGCCGACTCCCCGCTTTTAGTAACAGTAATTACATCGGGCAATAAACCCAGATATATGTCTGTAAAAGGGATAGTAGAGGCGGTAGAGAAGGAGGTACACACTCTTGGAGCTGCCGATATAAATGCAGATGAATTAAAAATGGGACTTAAAGGGTCTCCGACAAAAGTTCATAAAGCTTTCTCCAAAGGTGTTAAGAGTGCCGGAGAGCAATTTGAGGTGGAGCCGGAGGAGGCAGTTGGGATAATTATCTCAAAACTTAAAGAGAAATTCATAATTTAACAGGTAGGAGAATGGAGTTATCTACATATAAAGATGTTTTAGTATTTATTGAACAGCGTGAATCAAATGTTCAATCTGTAGCCCTTGAACTATTGGGAAAAGCCAGAGATCTGGCGGATTGTCTTGGAGAGAAGGTGATTGCCCTGATTGCCGGAGAGAGTATTACAGAGAAAGCTCAGGATTTAATTTATTACGGAGCAGATGAGGTAATCTGTATAGACTCTCCCTTTTTGAAAGATTACATTACAGAGCAGTATACCCAGGCACTATATCAGGCAATACAAAGCAGAAAGCCATCTATTGTACTTATAGGCGCTACAACAATAGGCCGAGATATAGGCCCCAGATTATCGGCAAGACTTTGTACGGGACTTACAGCAGACTGTACCAAACTTGAGATCTCGGAAGACAGAAACCTTCTGATGACACGACCTGCATTTGGTGGTAACCTTATGGCAACCATCGTATGTAAAGAGCACAGGCCTCAAATGTCTACCGTACGCCCGGGAGTGATGAGAAAGCGGGAGGCCGATCTATCAAGAATAGGATCCATAGAGCACTTCACTCCAAACTTCGACACTTCTAAATTCAAAGTAAAGCTTTTAGAGAGCGTAAAAGAGGAGAGGGGTAAAATTGATATAACCGAAGCAAAAATCTTAGTTTCCGGAGGAAGGGGGGCAGGCTCGGGAGGTTTTAAAAAACTAAAAGAGTTAGCAAAAGTCCTTAACGCAGAGGTCTCAGCATCCAGGGCAGCAGTAGATGCCGGGATTGTATCTCACGACAGGCAGGTTGGTCAGACTGGTAAAACTGTAAGACCAAACCTCTATTTTGCATTAGGTATCTCCGGAGCAATCCAACACCTTGCAGGAATGGAGGAGTCCGATTTTATTGTTGCTGTTAACAAAGATAAATATGCACCTATTTTTCAAGTATCAGATTTGGGTATAGTAGGAGATGTAAGTCAAATTGTTCCTCTGCTTACAGAGAGACTTGCAAAAGAGAAAAAAGGGAGATAGTTTCTTATATCAGTTTTATATGGAGACTAAAAATAATAAGACAGATAAGACCAAGGTACTGTTTGTGTGCCTTGGCAATATCTGTCGTTCACCGGCAGCAGAGGCAATTTTTATTAAAAAAGCCATAGAGAAGGGTATCATTGAACATTTTGAGATAGACTCGGCCGGAATCAACGGATATCACAACGGAGAGCTTGCCGACCCTAGAATGATAAGACATGCACTGAGAAGAGGTATTAAAATTGAGTCTGTTTCTAGAAAGGTTTCACAAAGCAGGGATTTTCACTATTTCGACCATATAATTTGTATGGACAATCAAAATATGGAAGCATTACTGAGAATCTCTCCTTCAAAAGATCATCAAAAAAAGCTATCTTTAATGACAGACTACTCTATCCACTCTAAAGCTAAAGAGGTTCCTGATCCATATTACGGTGGTGCAGAAGGGTTTGAACATGTATTGGATATCTTGGATGACTGTGCAGAGGGATTGATTAAAAAACTAAAGCAATGAAAACAAGGGTAATTATGGCGTTGCTCCTTATTTTCGCCTTCTCATCGGGAGGCTACTTGGGGGCAGAAAGTTCTAAACGAGAGTTTAGAGGGGCGTGGTTTCCTACAGTAGTCAATACTACTTGGAGGAGTATGACAACACAAGAGATTAAGGAGGATATAATATTCTATCTTAATCTTTTTAAAGATCTGAATATGAATGCTGTTATATTCCAAGTCAGGCCTCAGGCAGATGCCCTGTTTGAGTCAAAACTCGAACCTTGGAGTAGGTTTTTAACAGGTAAACAGGGGGTGGCACCCGATCCCTATTTCGATCCGACCCTCTTTATAATTGAGGAGTGCCACAAAAGAGGAATGGAGCTTCATGCTTGGTTTAACCCCTATAGGGTTACTTCAAACAGTAAGGAGGTGTTGGCACAAGAGCACCTCTTTTTTAAAAAGCCGGAGTTATTTATCAATTACGGAGATCAAATATATTTCGACCCTGGTAACCCCGGATCAAGAGAGCACACAATTAGAGTTATAAAAGATTTTGTATCAAGATACGATGCCGATGCTATCCACTTTGACGACTATTTCTACCCATATAAGCTCCCTTACCGAGAGTTTGGTGATCAACGATCATTTGAGAAGTTTAGGGATGGAGATGGATTTGGTGAGTTCGATAAAGATAACTGGAGGAGGAACAATGTTAATCTCTTGGTTAAAGAGCTCTCTGAGGTTATAAAATCTATAAAGCCATGGGTTAAATTCGGAATAAGCCCATTTGGAGTTTGGCGAAATAGGGCTGTAGATCCGTCGGGATCCGATTCACATGCCCTCCAAACAAACTACGACGACCTCTATGCCGACATTTTACTATGGATGCAAAAAGGGTGGATAGATTATGTTGCTCCACAGCTTTACTGGGAAATAGGGCACTCAAGAGCAGATTATCTGCCGCTTATAAAGTGGTGGTCAGAAAACAGCTTTGATGTAAATCTATATATTGGTCAAAGCATATGGAGCCAAATTGGAATTAAAAACCGCTATGGAGATTATGTTAACCAAATGCACCGAAAGATGAAACTGGTTAGAGAAGATAAAAACATAGGGGGAAATATCTGGTGGAGCGGCCTAGGTCTTTCTAATTTAGATAGTGTAAGAGACAGCTTAATGCTTGAGTACCAAAAGCACCCCTCTCTTGTGCCTTTATATTCGAAAATTGACACTATCCCCCCAAAACCTGTGCAGAGCTTAACCTTCAAAAGAGGCCTCTTAAAATGGTCTTCTCCTCCCGAAGAGGACCCCCTTAACATTCACCATCTATATGTTGTATATCGATTTGAAAAGGGTGAGTCACCAAACCTTAACAGAAGCGATAGAATTATAGAGATAGGGAGATTTACAAGTTTGAAAGTGGCTAAGAGAAAAGGGGTAACATATGCCGTAACTGCACTTGATAGGCTTCAAAATGAGAGTGATGCAGTTTATATTACACTCTAGTTTTAAATTAGGCAGATATTACTTTTTCAAACTCTCTAAATCGGCCTTAGATTTTGATGTAATAACCAAATAGACTCCGGCAAATATTAGTACTGCAGATAGCGGCTTAGTCCAATTAAGGGTATCCTGACCAATCATGATTGCAATAAAGGAGGCCAACAATGGTTGTACGTAGTTAAACATGCTCACAGTGGTAGGGCGTAAGCTCTTTAAAGAGAATGCTACCAACATATAGGCAAAAAAAGTACCTATCAAAAGTGCGTATCCAAGTTGCAAATACTGTGTAACACCAGCTTGGGGCTTTATTTCAAGATGGTTGTATGTGAAAGGTAATGCTGCAATTGCCCCATAAAAAAATGTCCACTTCATAACTACCGCAGGGGGGTATTTAATCATAAATGGTCTTATAATTACAAGGTAAAGGGCATATACAAAACAGCTGATTAAAACCGTTAAGTTCCCCTCCAATGTGCCACTCTGTTTAAAGTGACCGTTGTAAGAGGCGTATAGAATTATTGCGGCACCTCCCATTCCAACCACAACGCCGGCTGTTTTTTTAAAGGTGATTGGCTCTTTAATAATAAGAGCAGCAAAAACCATAGTTATAATGGGTGTTATTGTTATTATAAGAGAGGCATCAACCGGAGATGTCTTTGCCAAACCTCCCAAAAAAGAGAGCTGATTTGCTGTTGTTCCCATCACGCCGCCTAAAAATAGCAGCGCGTGCTCTTTTACGCTAAAAGATGCTTTTTGCTTTAAAATTGCTGTAAGTAGAAAAAAGGCCAAACAGGCGAATGATATTCTAAAAAACGAGAGACCAAAGGGATCTATCCAATTTGGTGTAAGCTCCCTTGATACAGGCATGTTTATGGCAAAAAAGATATTTGCTATAAGCAATAAAATTACCCCTTTACCTTTCTCTGACATCTCTTTTGAAGGGATTTTTATTATAATCACCTGTTTTTCGCACAATTTCGCCGGCTTTATCAAGAGCCAGTTGAATATGCGGATATACATACTCTCTTCCAAGCTCATTTATGAATCCCGACTTTTGCAAAGTATCGAACACATTATCATTCACACCAGATAAGATAATCTGAATTCGCTCTTTTCTGGATCTCTTCCATAGACTTCTCAAGTTGTTAAGCCCTGTAGAGTCTATAAATGGCACCTTTCTCATTCTGATTATTCTAACCTTAACCTGATTATGGCTAGAACTGTCTATCTCATCCAATTTACTGGCAAGTCCAAAAAAGAAAGGACCATCTATTTCATATATCTCAACCCCTTTAGGTATTGAAACCAACTCAATATCGTTAGGCAGCTCCTCCGACTCCGCACCCGATATGGATCTCTCTTCAATTACCTTAATGCTTGATGTCTCAGAAACTCTTTTTACAAATAGAATTACAGCCAGAATAACACCTACCTCTATTGCAACTGTAAGATCTATAAGAACGGTCAGAAAAAATGTGATAAGTAAAACCGCTACATCTGCTCTATGCCCTTTTAGAAGGTAAAGGAATGTTCTCCACTCGCTCATATTGTATGCCACCACTATAAGAATGGCAGCAAGAGTTGCTAAAGGAATATATACAGCATATGGCATTAAAAAGAGAAATATCAGCAGTAAAACCAGACCATGCACAACTCCTGCGATAGGTGTCTTTCCTCCGTTATTAATATTGGCCATTGTCCTGGCTATTGCCCCCGTAGCAGGAATACCGCCAAAGAGAGGTGTGATTATATTTGTTATACCTTGACCTATCAGCTCTGTATTTGAATCATGCCTCTTACCTGTAACACCATCTGCAACCATAGCGGCCAATAGAGACTCGATTGCGCATAGAATGGCAATTGTTACAGCAGGTTGAAAAAGCTCTCTTATGGCTGCAAAATCAATTTTTGGAGCCTCGGGTTTAGGTAGAGGAATCCCGCCTGCCAACTCGGGAAATTTGGATCCAATTGTTTCAAACTCTAAGCCAAAAAATGAGGATGCCAACAATGCCCCAACAGTACCAATAACTATGGCGATCAACGATCCCGGAATCTTTCTTGTTATTGCAGGCCAAAAAATAATGGTTAATAGAGAGCCCATTCCAAGAACTGCCTCATGAATTGTTATAGATGGAAGATTTGAGATATAAGCGCCCCATTTTGGAATAAAGTCGGCAGGAACAGAATCTATAGATAGACCTAAAAAATCTTTGATTTGAGTGGAGAATATCACAACTGCTATTCCGCTTGTAAAGCCAACTACAATAGGATACGGAATAAACTTAATTATTGTTCCCAATTTAAACAGCCCCATTGCAACCAACATTACTCCGGCTAAAACAGTTGCAATTATCAATCCAGAGACCCCGTATTTGCTTACAATACCAAAAACTATAACTATAAAGGCCCCGGTTGGTCCTCCAATCAGAAACTTAGATCCTCCAAACAGTGATGTAAGAATTCCTGCTACAACTGCCGTTATAAGCCCCTGTTGCGGCGTTACCCCCGACGCTATACCGAATGCAATAGCAAGAGGAAGAGCTATAATACCAACTATAATACCTGCTATGAGGTCTGAAACAAATGTTTTTTTATCGTATCTCCGGTTAACGAGAATATCAAATAACTTAGGTCTAAAAACCGAAGCAATACTCCACTTCATGATATCCATTTTTAATGAAGCGGCAAATGTAACAATTATATTTGCTTATATCAACCTAAAAAAGAGATTCTGCAAGCTCAATAATCTTTGATTGACTCTCCCTGTTATCTATAATCAAATCCGGTTTTAAATAGTAAAGAGCTCTATCTCTTTTAAACAGATTTTCTCCCCCTCCGGTAATGTTAAGCATTATCAATGAATCTCTATCAATACCTTTTCTATCAATAGATTTAATCATCCCTGCAAGGGCAACACCGGAGGCAGGATGTATATCTACACCCTCAGTTGCAAAGAAAAGATCGCAAGCCCTTCTAAGCTCGTCATTGGTTACGGCCTCAATGTCTCCATCTGTATCTTTTAGTGCATCGAACAAACCTCCGGCAATAGAGTAGGGAGGTCTTCTGTTAGAAAGTACTTTAGCTTCAATTGTCAGAGCACACTTTTTTGCAAAATCTTCGTTTTCAAAAACTATCTCCCTGCGTCCCTCTCTCCAGGCGTCGTACATTGGTGTGAATGGTATATTTTGCGAAGGTATAAGTTTCATTTTCCTCTTTCCAAACCTTCCATCATCTAGCAGTCTCAAATTTGCCTCCCAAGCTGCAATTGTTCCTGTTCCACTCCCTATTGCCTGAAAGTAGTATTCAGGAATCTCACCAATAAACGTTGCTGCAGATAGAACAGTTGTACCCATCCCATCTCTCCTGGCAACATTTTTAGCACCCCCCTCTTCAAAGAAAAGAGGTGATTTACAAATTTTTACAGAGAGATCAATAGCGTCAAAGTAGTCTGTACCCTTTGGTGTACAAATGAGTTTTACATTCTCTTCAATTTTTGACCCCCACCATAGTGCATCAAGATTATCCTCTGGTATAACCAAAAGAAGTGGTATACCATTTTCTGAGCACACCTTTGCAAAAGCTCTTGCAGTGTTTCCAGCAGATGCAACAACCATAACCCCTCTCTTGCTGCTCTCCAGTCTTGCACACACAGAGTATGCCTCTGTCTCTTTAAAAGTGCATGTTGTCATCTCAGCACCAATTTGGGGCCAATATCCGCTAAAACTTACAAAAAGATTTTTCAACCCTAAGGTTTTTGCCAGGTTACTGCTTTTATATGTAATTGTTGGAGCCGATCCCTTTAACATACGGTTTACAGGTAACCAATCGGCATATTTATAGAAGCCGTAAGAGTCGTCTTTTAACGCAATCTCTCTCTTATTGTAAATTGCTCTTAATAAAGAGGGTTTTTCGCAACCCGGCTCCGATAATAGCCATCCGGAATCTTCAAAAAGATTTCCTGTTTCAAAGTTCTTAAGTTTGTAATCAGTCATTTATATTTCTATTTTCTTAAAGACCACCAGTAGAATGCTCCAACGAACAGAGCACCCCCTATAAGATTACCAAGAGTAACCGGTAGCAGATTCCCTATAAACATTCCAAAAAGATCTAAATTCATCAATGATTCACCGTCAATTCCATATTTACTTACTGCAATCTGAACAAAGTCGGGATTACTCTTTGCAAGCAAAGCCGACGACAGGTAATACATGTTTGCAACACTGTGTTCAAATCCCGATGCAATGAACAGCCAAATAGGAAAAAAAACAGCCAAGGCCTTGCCTGCAATATCTTTAGAAGCATAAGCCATCCAAACGGCAAGGCACACTAATATGTTGCAAAGGATTCCTGAGGTGAAAAGGTTAACGAAAGTAAGGTTGGTCTTAATGATGCCAACCTTTAACGTATAGGCACCCAACACACCCGATGAATAGTCTAGTTGACCCGAAAGATAAATGAGAAGCGCAACAAAAATACTTCCAGCCAAATTTCCCAACCATAACATAGATAAGTTAGATATAAACTCTCTAAACTTAACCTTTCCTGAGAGCAGTGCAATAGATATAAGATTGTTTCCCGTAAACAGCTCTGCACCGGCAACTACAACCAAGAGCAGACCTGCAGGAAAAATAAGACCTGCCAGATATTTTGCCAAACCAATGTCATCAATGTTATGAGCAATCATATTACTACCTACAGATGCCAAGGCAATAAAAACACCTGCCAAAAAAGAGAGAATCAAAATACTCAATTTTGGCATACCAACCTTTCTGACACCTGTCTCTTGGGCGAATAATAATATCTCTTTGGGAGTCAAATAGTTACTCATTTTAATATAACCTTAATGTTTTATCATTTGTTTTTCAATCAATTGAGCAATATCTAGTGTCTCTTTTCTATTTACAGATGAGAAAGTTTTTAAACACAAAGGACATGATGTTATCAATAGATCGGGATCCATTGCAATCAGAGTATTAAGAGAGTCTGAAGCCACTTTTCTTTTTTCTGTATATGAAAATTTTCTACTTGCAAGCGATCCTCCACAACATATACTCTCTCTCTTCTCACTGTCTATTGTTTGTAAAGCAACAACTTTAGATAGAGCTCTTCTGGGAGCATCGTATACCAAACAACCTCTTCCTAAATCGCAAGGATCGTGATATATTGCGCTCATATCAGACATCTCTACTTCAATTACTTTTTTAGAGATCAGCTCGTCGATATACTCTGAATGGTGAATAATCCTTACATCTTTAAGTTCATAATTCTCCTTAAAGACTTTAAGACAGATAGGGCAGGAGAGAACCAAGGTTTTATATTTACAAGACTCAATGAGAGCAGTGTTCTCCCTTATCAACGCTTTGGCCGAACTCTCTCCACCGGATAATATGAGCGGCCTCCCACAACATACCGAACCATCCTCATCTGCAAATAGATATGGGATATTGGCTCTTTTTAAAATTTTAATAAATGAAGTATAAATTGCCGGTGTCAAGTGAGTCATACAACCTGCGTAGTAAATAATTCCGTCTTGTTCTTTGATATTAACAGATTGCTCCTTTTTATCAAACTCATCTTTTCTGTAATTATGGTTGAAGACCCCATTTTGGAAAACCTCCTCCTTTTTGAGTAATTTTAAACGGCATGAATCTATTTGCACCGGGCATAGTTCTACACATTTTCTACACATAAGACACTGATTGACTGCCTCTAATGACTCCAATTTTCTTCTTCGCAACAATCTTATCAAATAAACTGTAGTGTATTTACTCTTCTCTTCAACAGATAACATTGGGCAAGCATCTATACAAATGCCGCATGAAGAGCATGAATATATCTCTGTTTCGGCAAATCCATCTCTGGAGGAGGTGGATTTAATTCCTGCATTTCTGAGAAATATAAGTAAGATTTCTGTGGGGATGTGCATATATCTGGAAAAAGGCAAGGCAAAAAGGAATATAGCTAATACAGAGGAGTATGCCCACCAAACAGGCAGCATATAGTCGTGATTACTCACGAAACTAAATAGAATCTTGTTAACCCCTTTTGTAAGAAAGCTTCCTCCGCTTATATCTGCTGTGAAACTCTCTGCTATTAATCTTAGTGGAAAAACCATCCAGAGTGCTATCATAGCAATTTTGTCTCCCGGTTTATGTTTAGACGTTCTCTTCATTCCCAGTTTAATAGATCTGAATCTCTTATATATAGCCAGAGAGACTCCCGTTAACACTATAAGCAGAAAAAGATCCATTAAGAAAAAGAAAAAAGCCCCTCTAAGTGTCTCATTAGTCTCCATTACAAAAAAACGGAAGAAAACAGGGTAGTAGAGTACACCATTTCTGTGTGGTGTATAGAGCATCACCTCTAAATGACCTATAAATATTAACATAAACCAGCCGAAAGCTATGCTGGAGTGCATGTAACCCAAGAGAGCGTTACGCTTAAAAATTTTTATGTGGAGAAGTACGTCTGTAAATATCTCTTTTATACTTTTGAAAAGAGAGCGGGAAAAGAGGCTTTTAAACAAGGAGACTCTTTCGGAGTTGTTAAGCGATAATACTATTCTTGTTGTTCCGGTGAGCAGATATAGAATAATAAATACCATTCCAAGAGTAAATGGAATTACAAATGGGTCGAAACCAAATATTATCCTCTCTTTCAAAGTTTGTTCTCAATAAAAAGTTCATTAATAGTAAGAATGATATCTCTGGTATTTATACCCCTGGGGCATACAATGTTGCACTTACCGCATAACATGCACCCCTCTATGAGACCCTTTAGCTCCTTAACCTCTCCTCTCTCCAGCAGGAGAATACTCCTTCTAAAACTGGTCTGTTTGTAGACAGAGGCGGGGCAGGTTGCAGAGCACGACCCGCAACCTATACACTTTAAGATATCTGGTTGTCTGCTCTTTACATAGCTAAACAGGAGAGTATCTGAACAATCAAGATCTCTTCTTAAATCTTTGGCTATTTCAAATCCGAATTTACTCATAACGTCTCTCTTAGAAACCTATCCACATGATTTACAACAGAATCCGCTTCATTTAATACTTCCGGTACCGTTTTTGGCCCTTTAATACATCCTGCTGCAAAAATACCATCTATATCACTCCTGTTTGAATTTAAAAATGAGTCGGCCGGCATCATAAAACCATCATCAGAGATTGAAATCCCCGAATTGTTCAGCAATATTTTGTTCTCATCACATGGTACAATTCCACTCATTAACACCAAGATATCCAAAGATATCTTGATTGGTCTGGAAGATAGAGTGTCTTCTGCTTTAACCACTAGCACTCTACTGCTATTTTGTGATACTTCGGATACCCTTCCTCTAATGAACCTAACACCATATTTGGATTGAGCATCCAGGTAGATCTGTTCAAATCCCCTGCCGAACATTCTTAAATCCATGTAAAAGCAGTACACCTCAGCATCGGGAAAGATCTCTTTTAGCTCAATTGCCTGTTTAACAGCAGATACACAGCAAACTTTAGAACAGTTTGGATTTCCTACTTTATCGTCACGAGATCCTACACAGTGAACAAATCCTATTTTTGAGGGGTTAATATTATTGATTGAGCCAAATTTTCCACCTTTAAAATAGCTCTCCAGATCTACATTTGTGATTACACCTTCAAATATACCGTAACCATACTCCTCTTTACGTATTGCGTCAAAAACCCTAAAACCGGTTGCAATAACAACCGATTTTGATTCAACAACCTCCCCCGAAAGTAGTTTTGTAGTAAACCACCCCATTTTGTCTCTTTTAATTGAGACAGCAACACTGTTATTAAGAATTAAGGTCTCTCCCAGTTGATCTACAAGGTCACTTAATAACTCCTCTGCCTTTGTCTGGTTGGGAAAGAGTCTATCCCATTTGGTTAAATGCCCTCCAAGAGTGTCTGATTTCTCCAAAAGCAAAGTTTTATAACCTTTGGCGGCAATGCCGGCTGCACTTCTCAGCCCTGCAGGGCCGGCGCCGATTACTAGCACATCTACAGTCATGGTTAATCTTTTTTATTGTTACCTGTGTTGATGTTATCAGACATTTTGTTCAAAACCTTGACAAAAGTTACCAACTCATCTCTAGGAATTCCCTTAACAATAGCATTTGTTGAGTCAAGTGCAATCTGAGTAATATCGTCTTTTATAGATGCTGCTTTTTGAGTAATATGTATCTTGTTTAGTCTCCTGTCTAAAGGATCTGTAATTCTGCTTACGAGACCTTTTTTCTCAAGAGCATCAATCAGCTTGGTTACGGAGTTTTTATCTTTAATAATTATATCGGCAATTTGCTGCTGAGAGAGTACTCCTTCATCCCAGAGGGTGTCCATTACTAAAAATTGCTCCGGGGTAAGATTGAATCCGTGTCTTTGGAATATCTTATTAAGGTATTGTTTAAATTGGCAATGAACCAGATTTAAAAAGACACCAACTTGCTTATTTAGTATCATATCTTATTGTATAAGCTTTTACCAAGCAAATATAACTATTTTTTTCCGGTTCAACGGGTGGAGATCTATAGAGAAATATACTCGTCCCAGCTCTTTATTTGTATATCCTCTATCTCCATATTGCAGAATGCTATGATAAATGCAGATGCTAGTCGAGCATTTGTGATAAGCGGAATATTAAAGTCAACCGCAGCTCTTCTTATTTTGTAGCCATTATCCAGCTCTACCTGAGTAAGATTCTTAGGAATATTAATAACAAGATCTATTTTTTTCTCTTGCAACATATTAAGGGCCTGAGGCTCTTTATCTGACTCACTTGGCCAAAACACCAAAGTGGCAGGAATATTATTGTCTACCAAATATTTATGTGAACCTCCCGTTGCAAATAGATTATACCCCTTTTCTGTTAACAGTTTAGATGCATAAAGGAGATCGGCCTTCTGTCTAGCAGAACCCGAAGATATTAGGATATTCTTTTTTGGTATTCTGTATCCAACCGATAGCATAGATTTTAAAATTGCCTCGTTAGTATCGTCGCCGATACATCCTACTTCACCTGTAGAGGCCATATCTACACCAAGCACAGGGTCGGCTTTCTGGAGTCTTGAGAAGGAAAACTGCGAAGCCTTGATGCCCACATAATCGAGATCGAAGGCACTTTTTTCCGGAGTAATAAACTCTTCTCCAATCATGGCTTTAGCAGCCAGCTCTATGAAGTTAATCTTTAGAACTTTGGATACAAACGGGAAGCTTCTTGATGCCCTTAAATTGCACTCAATAACCTTTATATCGTTCTCCTTAGCCAGAAACTGGATATTAAAAGGCCCTGTTATTTCAAGCTGTTTGGCAATCTTTCTGGCAATTTTCTTTATTCTTCTTGCTGTTTCAACGTAGAGCTTCTGAGGTGGAAACTGTATGGTAGCATCGCCCGAATGTACTCCGGCAAATTCAATGTGCTCAGAGATAGCATAAGCAACCATCTCTCCATTTTTTGCTACTGCATCTAATTCTATCTCTTTTGCATTTTGTATAAACTCCGAAACAACAACAGGGTGCTTCTTAGAGACATTAGCTGCAAGCTTGAGGAATTGCTCCAGCTCTTGATAGTTTGAGCACACATTCATAGCTGCACCCGAGAGAACATATGAGGGCCTCACAAGAACCGGATAACCAACAGTCGAGACAAAATCGTTAACCTCCTTTAGTGTTGAGAGCTCTTTCCATCTGGGTTGATCAATCTTGAGATTATCGAGCATAGAGGAGAACTTATGTCTGTCTTCTGCATTATCAATACTTTTGGCACTTGTACCCAATAGATTCACACCCGATCTGTCTAGCTTTAATGCCAGATTATTTGGAATTTGACCCCCAACTGAAACTATAACTCCATGAGGGTTCTCCAGCTCATATATGTCCATCACCCTTTCATAAGTGAGTTCATCAAAATAGAGTCTGTCGCACATATCATAATCGGTAGATACGGTTTCGGGGTTATAATTGATCATAACTCCTCTCCATCCACACTCTCTAATTGTTTGTAGTGCATTAACCGAGCACCAGTCGAATTCAACAGAGCTTCCAATACGATATGCTCCTGAACCGAGAACAATAATTGACTTATGGTCACCAAGATACTTTACATCATTATATGTACCGTTATAGGTAAGATATAGATAGTTTGTCTGGGCCGGAAATTCTGCGGCAAGTGTGTCTATCTGTTTAACAACCGGCAAGATATTGAGTGACTTTCTATAATCTCTTATTTCCAGTGATGAGATATCAATATCTTGCCTCTCTTTGTAAATAAGTCTTGCAATCTGAAAATCGGAGAAGCCCTCTCTTTTTGCCTTAATTAGGAGCTCTGAATTTAACTGATCCTTATCTTCAAGTTGAGCCAGCTCCTTTGATGTAAGAACAATCTTATAGAGTTTATTCAAAAACCACCTATCAATTTTTGTAAGTTCATGAATCTGATCTACGTTATACCCTTTTTGAAAAGCCTTAGAGATTACAAAGATCCTGTTATCTGTGGGCTCTCTCAAAGACTTGTCTATATCTTCAACCGTAATCTCCTTATTTGCCACAAACCCGTGCGCACCTTGACCTATCATCCTTAGTCCTTTCTGAATGGCCTCCTCAAAGCTTCGGCCTATTGCCATCACCTCGCCGACGCTCTTCATACTGGAGCCAATCTCTCTGGAAACCCCTTGAAATTTAGAGAGGTCCCAGCGAGGAATTTTACATACAATATAATCCAGAGCCGGTTCAAAAAAGGCAGGGGTGGTTTTTGTTACAGAGTTTTTCAAATCGAAAAGTCCATAACCCAAGCCTAGCTTTGCTGCTACAAATGCCAATGGATAACCTGTTGCTTTTGAAGCTAATGCAGATGATCTGCTCAATCTTGCATTCACTTCAATAACTCTATAATCCTCTGAATAAGGATCGAATGCGTACTGAACATTACACTCGCCAACAATTCCAATATGCCTTACTATCTTAATAGAGAGCTCTCTAAGAAGGTGATATTCACTATTCGTTAAGGTTTGGGACGGAGCTACAACAATACTCTCGCCCGTATGAATTCCAAGAGGGTCGAAATTCTCCATATTACACACAGTTATGCAATTGTCAAACCTGTCTCTTACAACTTCATACTCTATCTCTTTCCAACCTTTAAGGGATTTCTCAACCAACACCTGGGGGGAGTAAGAAAAGGCTTTTTGTGCCAGAGACTCAAGCTCCAATTCGTTGTCACAAAATCCGCTTCCTAAGCCACCAAGAGCATAAGCTGCTCTTAATATAACAGGGTAACCCAAATCTTCTGCAGCTTTTTTTGCATCCTCAATATTCTCTACAGCATGGCTTTTTATGGTTTTAACATCAATCTGGTCTAACTTTTTAACAAAGAGCTCTCTATCTTCTGTATCCATTATTGCCCTTACAGGTGTTCCCAAAACATCTATCCCATATTTATCAAAGACTCCGTTTTTAAAGAGTTCAACTCCGCAATTTAGTGCTGTCTGTCCACCAAAAGCGAGTAAGATTCCCTCTGGAGACTCCTTCTTTATAACCTCTTCAACAAAGTATGGTGTAACAGGTAAAAAATATATCTTATCTGCAATACCTTCCGATGTCTGAACAGTCGCAATGTTTGGATTGATTAGAACCGTCTCAATACCCTCCTCTTTCATGGCTTTTAATGCCTGAGATCCCGAGTAGTCAAACTCTCCTGCTTCTCCTATTTTTAAAGCACCCGAACCTAGAAGAAGTACCTTATTGTATTGTTTATTCATTTTTCTTTGAGACTTTTATTATTTAGGAATTAATAAGTTGCAAATCTTTTATCTCTATAAAAGGTTTATAAAATTATCGAATAAAAATTCGGTATCGGTAGGTCCGCTGGAAGCTTCGGGGTGAAACTGGCATGAGAAAAAGGGTTTGCTTTTATGTTTTATACCCTCATTAGTTCCATCGTTCATATTTATGAACAGAGGCTCCCAATCGTTACCCAAAGTTGCGCTATCTACTGCATATCCGTGATTCTGCGATGTGATAAAACATCTGTCTGTACCTGCCATTCTTACCGGTTGGTTATGGCTTCTGTGTCCATACTTTAATTTAAATGTCTTTGCACCTCCGGCTTTTGACAAAAGCTGATTTCCCATACAAATACCAAAAATTGGTTTCTCTCCCTCTATTGCTTTTTTTATGTTATCTACTGTGGTGGTACAATAATCGGGATTACCGGGTCCGTTTGAAATGAATAGGCCATCATAAGAGAGAGTGGTAAAGTCGTAATCCCATGGTACCCTTATTATCTCTACATCTCTTTTGAGAAGGCATCTTATAATGTTGTGCTTTACTCCGCAATCGACCAGCACAACCCTTTTTTTACCGCTTCCGTAATGTATAACCTCTTTGCAGCTTACCAAAGCAACCTGATTTTCAAGGTTTGGATCACTCACTTGAGCCAAGCTCTCTCCCTGTGGTATTATTTTTCCTAACATAGAGCCCTTCTCTCTAAGAGTTTTTGTGAGTTCTCTGGTATCAATGCCGAATATTCCCGGAATCTTATGCTCTTTAAGCCATTCATCCAAGCTTTTTGCAGCGTTCCAGTGACTATAATCGAATGAATAATCAGAGATTACCAATCCTCTTACGTGAATCTTCTCCGACTCGAAGCAGACTGACAAGTTATCTGACGGCATATCTTCGGGAACACCATAGTTGCCAATTAGTGGAAAGGTTACACAAAGAATCTGACCAGAGTAGGAGGGGTCTGTTAAGCTCTCGGGATAACCCACCATTGCTGTAGAAAAAACGACCTCACCGTCAACGGCTTGGTCGTAACCAAATGAGTATCCTTTAAATTCTGCACCATTTTCCAGGTGTAGTACTGCAGGTTTGTAAAGATGCATTATTTTTCCTCTTTTGAATTTATATAAACTCGGCAAAGGTATATATAAATAGGAAATAATAAAACAGTAATTAAAAACTAAAGAGGCAGTATTTCTACATGCTTCTGGCAAAAATAGTCCAGAGTTCGGCTTTAAGCTCTCTCCATCTTTTCATGGTCATAGAGGCAAAATTGTGAGTATGAGAAGTAAGAAGTTCCCTTGCCTCTTCTCTTTTACCACTCTCTATAAGCTCTGTTGCTCTCTTTTCAATTGAAGGTGACATTTCGAACATCAACTCTTCAAATTTCATTATCTGTGGCTCTAAAAGCTTACGAGTTCTGTCCCAGTTGATTGTAGCAATTCTGTTTGTCTCTCTAAACCACCATATTGCAGCATCTTCTCTATATCTATGCTGACCACAAACACCAAACTCAGAAGGTAAAGATATTGTGCCTGAATAGATTGGGATTCTTGGACTCTGAGCCGGATTGTCAAATGAGAACCATGCTACACCTCCAACTTCGTCGGGTAACCAGTCTCTTAGCTGAATAATGTGAGAGTAGGAGCACTGAATAACAGCTATACCACGTATTCTCTCTGTAACACCGGGTTTAAGATGATTCAGCAGAGCTCTCATATCGTTACTCATAAAGTTGGAGATTGGTTTAACTACCTCTTTGTACTCTCCTTTAACTCTATCTCTGCGAGTTACCTCAACCAATAAATTTTTTGTCTGATCCCACTGTGTTCCATCGTATGTCTCTCTATAAAGTGCCATCACATCTCTTACAGATACTTTTTTATCGGGTTTTACCGAGAAGGGTAGCTCTTCTGAATCATAACTCAATCCAAGGGAAGGTGCGAGTGTGTTTAAAACAAAGAACTCTCTTATTGAGAAAGGTTTACTTCCATTATTGATTTTCCAGAAGATAAAATCGCCTTTTCCATCCCATAAACCAAGTTTTTGACACCTCGCCTTAATATCAGAGCTATACATAAAATTATGCGTATCATTAAAATCAACCTTTGATATGCGTGGGATGTTAGCAGATATCCCTACATGATCGTCCGGAATTCTTTGAGCAACCCAAATGGCCGAGGGTTTTCCACTTGCACCTGAGCCAAAAATCTCCAACTGCCAAATTTCATTTTTATCTGCTATTGTAAGACATTCACCTGAATCTCCGTAACCATAGGTTTCTGCAAGTTTTCCAATAAGTTTAACCGCATCTTTTGCTGTAGAGCATCTTTGAAGAGCAACTCTCTGCAACTCCTCTATAAGAAAGAGTCCATTTTCGTTTACAAGTTCACGCCTTCCAACAATTGTTGTCTCACCAATTGCTAATTGCTTTTCATTTAAACACGGGTAAGCGGTATTAAGGTATGCAAAGGTTTCGCTTATGGCCGGAATTCTCCCCTTTTCACTAATATTTCTTAAATCCCATGGCTCTTCATTATGAAGAGTACCCCATAAAACCGGCTCTGTATCGCCCGGGTTAAAGCTTTTCCTTCCAACTATCTCCAACCAGGTGCGGTAATTGGAATCACATGTGTGAGCTGTCATTACCGAACCGTCTGTACTGGCTCTCTTACCTACAACAATAGATGTGCAACTCTCCGTAAAATCTGAATCATCGGGATTAATCCAAACAGGCAGCTTTTGGGAAAAAGCAAAGCTGACTGCAAACATAAAGAGTGTTGCAGCAAATAATTTTTTAAACCTCATAGTTAATAGTTTTAGTTATCAATTTTTTGTCTCTGTAAAAAACAAAAATATAAAAAAAGGGAGTATCTTTACTTCGATTTATTAAAAAATCTGGGAGATGAAAAGGTTACTTCTCATATTATTTTTGTTATGCAATCTAAATGCTTTTGCTCAAAAAACTATAATATACGTAGTTGAGATAAAAGAGGAGATTAATGCAGCTGCCGCAAAAAAATTATCTAAAGGGATTGAAGATGCCAAAAAGATAGGGGCAGACCACGTGATACTGCATCTAAAAACATATGGAGGTGCCGTTGATGCTGCAGATACCATGAGAACAGCTCTGCTTAACCTCTCTATCCCCACATCGGTTTTTGTAGACAACCAGGCGATATCGGCCGGAGCATTAATCTCTATAGCATGTGACTCAATCTATATGAGAAGAGGTGGCAGCATTGGAGCTGCAACAGTTGTTAATCAGGCCGGAGAGCCAATGCCAGACAAGTATCAATCTTTTATGAGAGCTATGATGAGATCTACTGCAGAGGTAAATGGGAGAGATCCGAGAATTGCCGAGGCCATGGTAGACCCCTCTGTCTATATTCCCGGAATCATAGACAGCTCTAAAGTGCTTAGTTTTACTACAGAAGAGGCGATTAAATATGGTTACTGCGAAGGGGTGGCCGAGAGTATAGAGGAGGTTGCATCCACTATATCATCCGGAGCAGAATATGAAATTAAATATCAGCGGCTTACATTAATAGACAGGGTTTTGTTGTTTTTTCTGACACCTTTTATGCAGGGATTGCTTTTGATGGTTATTGTTGGAGGAATATATTTTGAGCTTCAGAGTCCCGGCATAGGATTCCCCTCTATTGCAGCTCTCACGGCGGCAGTTCTCTATTTTTCACCTCTATATTTAGAAGGTCTGGCCGAAAACTGGGAGATTGTAATATTTGTCTCCGGAGTACTTTTAATGCTGGCCGAAATTTTCGTTATACCCGGATTTGGAATTGCAGGTATATCGGGAATCGTTCTTATGGTTACCGGGCTTGCATTTGCTATGATAGACAACAATCTCTTCTACTATGACGGTAATTTTAATTTTGTAGTGCTTCTAAAACCTGTCTCAATAGTGCTTTTATCGGCATTTGTATCGCTCTTAAGCTCAATTTTCTTGGCGGGCAAATACCTTAACACCAAAACCTTGCCTGCTATATCTCTAAGTACGGTTTTGGACGTAAAAGATGGTTTTTCCAGCCCCGGCAAGGAGTTAGACTACCTGGTAGGTAGGTATGCATTGGTGGTAACACACATGAGGCCTTCAGGTAAAATTGACGTAGATGGTAAGTGGTTTGAAGCCACAATGGAGTTTGGAACAGCCGATAAGGGGGAGAGTGTGGTTATATCTCGCTCAGAGGGTGGCCGTCTATATTGCGAGCATCCTGCTCAATAAGGTCAAGTAAAATATCTATCGCTTTTTCTTGTGGAACAGACC
This sequence comes from uncultured Muribaculaceae bacterium, assembly GCA_964469965.1. Lineage (GTDB taxonomy): Bacteria > Bacteroidota > Bacteroidia > Bacteroidales > UBA932 > Bact-08. The sequence goes on from CAYYAM010000009.1 coordinate 30,490, forward strand.
TGTATACCGCAGTTTTGCCTCTGTAAATACTAACCTTATCTCTTCCCTCTCCCACATAGCCATAATGTGCATCGGCCATCTCACCCGGTCCATTCACAATGCACCCCATAACAGCTATATTCAAACCTTTAAGGTGTGAAGTTCTCCTTTTTACCTCATCAAAAACCTTCTCCAAATTAAATAGCGTCCTTCCACAACCGGGACATGCAATGTATTCCGGTTTAGAGAACCTGCGTCTTGATGCCTGCATAATGTTCTCTTTAAAGTTTGCTATCTCATTATCTGTTATACTACCACACTCCAAAGCAACATCAACCTCAAAATCATCAATATCACGATTGAGTAACAGAGGACCAATCTCGCATGATGCCTTAAGTATGAACTCGCTATAATCTTTGGCTTTTATGGAGGTCTTTAATATCTTGCCCACAATTTTTCCCTTTTCATAAGATGTGGAGCTTTGGTTTGCAAAATAATCTGCTATAAACTTTGCAACCGGTATCTCATTCAGCGGGCTCTCGGTCAATGAAACTCTGATTGTGTCTCCTATCCCTTTTCTGAGTAGAGTTGATAATCCTACGGCAGATTTAATTCTTCCTTCATCTCCATTTCCAGCTTCTGTAACACCAAGATGTAATGGGTAGAGGGTCCCTCTGGCTTGCATCTCTTGGTAGAGCAATGAGTATGCTTCTGTCATAACAAGTGTGTTACTTGCTTTTAACGAGAGAATTATCTTGTTAAATCCATACTCCTCTGCCATCTCAATCCACTCAAGAGCTGCCGCACACATTCCCGATGGAGTATCTCCATATTTGCCGGTAATTCTCTCTCCCAAAGAACCATGGTTAATCCCTATCCTAACAGCAGTTCCATATTGATTGCAAACATCCATCAACCGATAAAACTCCCTCCTAGCAGTCTCGTGATCTTTAGCAAAATTTCCTGGATTAATTCTCACTTTGTCTGCAATTTTGGCCGCAGCTAGAGCAACCTCATATGAAAAATGAACATCGGCCACTAATGGGACATCAATATTGTTATCTTTTAACCTATTTTTAATAACAGATAGAGAATTAACCTCCTTTAACCCTTGGGTTGTAAGTCTAATTATGCTCGCTCCGGCATAATACAAATCGACACATTGCTTGTAAGATGCCTCAATATCTGAGGTAGGGGTATTACACATTGTTTGAACAACAACCTTATCTGCTGCTCCAACCTCTACATTTCCAACTTTTACTGTTATCTTCTTCATGTATTCCTATAGACGGATGTTTAGAGTTAAGCTTAGCATAAGCTGTTTTGGATATGTGAACAGATAGTCTGTTTCACTGAATTTCTTTGGTGAGTGGTAGTAAGATAAAGAATATAGATAATTACCCTCCAAATGCAGTTCAAATGGTTTTAAAATAAAAGCAAATCCTGTTCCTGCCGTAAATCCATAATCAATTTGATTATAGCTATCATCAAAACCCTCTCCGTTATAGTTCACCCTTGATGTCCTATAACCGGCAAAGCCACCTGCATTAATTAAAAACCGCATTCTCCAAAAATCGAAATGAAATTGCGATACAAATGGTATAGTGAATGCTTCAAACCTATCCTCTCCTAAATCGGATTTATAACCTTGGGTACTTTTAAGCACCCCGGTTTGAAATCCAAAAATATTTATTGTACCCCAAAGTGAATGATAATAGGTGTAGTATACTCCATAATTTTCGGCGCTGTTTATACTTTTATATTTAAGATCGGGTCTGGTATCCATTCCACTAATGTTGTATCCTGCCCTGAATCCGATTAGATGATCTCCCCTCTTTTGTGCAGTAGCAAACGAAGTGATTAGTAGAAAAATTATAAGTAATCTTTTTTTCACAGCCGCTATCAATTTTTAAATATTGCAGTAATATCAATTGTTTGAACCAACTCGGTAGATTCCGGAATGGTAATGACTGCCGACCCGTCGGGGAGAGTGTAGAGTCTCACCTTCTCGGGCTGCCTCTTATTTAAAAGATTGCCTGTATCTGTTATACTATTTCCATTAATATCTTCGGTTATTTTTACAGAGTACTTACCCTTTTGGAGATATGGAAATTCGAGGGTCACATTGCTGTTCACAAAGTAGCTCCTAAACACTTTATCTCTGGTTATATTGGTAAGTTCAACTATGTAAAATCCTTTTACCCCCTTAATATCAAGGGATAGTTTGGACAACTTCTCATCTTGAGGAAGTTTGACACTTTTAAACAGTGAGTCGTTTGTATGTTTATAAATATCGGTAAAGGCACTTCTTTTTGCGAGTAGGGTGTATTCGTGCCCCTGTAAAATTTTATTTCTAGGTATAACGGTATAGTATCGACTATTAATACTGTCTTTTATAAGATTATATGGGGCAGTAGAGGTATCTCCTCTTGGTGTTATCACTCTAAATAACAAGGAGTCACTATTAACCGATTTTAAGGGTGCCGGAAACTCAAGCACGAAACCTTTTTGTTCAAATAGCACAGGGTCTGCCTCCATTGTAAACTCCAACAGGTCTGTTCTTTTTCTCTTCTGCCCCGGAATCCTTCTTTCCGGCTGGTTTGGCTCCTCCCTTTTGGGTTTGGGTGCTACCAGTGAGAACTCATCCTCTGCTGCAGTTAAATTTAGTAAACTATCTGTTTTCATGTAGTTTACGGTTAACTTTAATGTATCAGGAATAGGATGCAGTGTATCTGTTAACCATACAACTAAGCTGTCTCTTCTAATGTTAAACTCCTTAATGTATTTTATCTCTTTGCTTTTATTAAAATCCAGCGATAAAAGTTGAGCTCCGGGTGCCGAAAACTTAAGATAGAACATTCTGCTTTGCAATCTCTTGGCCTCTCTGATATACTGCTTATCGGAGTCCTCTTTGAACATATACAATTTTATCTGCGAGGGCCTTCCCAAAGCCGTTAATGTATCCTTTTCACTAACCGGAACAATTTCGGGCATCCCTTTTACCAGAACTTTGTTGGCCCTTACAATCGAATCACTAAATGCAATTTCTTCATTTTCCGGGTCATACTTATTGTTGCCATTATTATCTTTAAAGGCAAACACTCTATAATCATGTTTCGGAATGTTTCTTATTACAAAATATCCAAACTTGTCTGTTTTGGCCATTGCGGAGGGTAGCGTCTTAATAACTGCAGAATCCTCCTGATTTTTGTATACCGCAACAGTGGCATCGTTGGCAGGCATGAGCGTTGCTGCATTATAAACGGTACCCGATATCATCATTGAATCTAAATATTTGCCGGTAGAGAATGGGAACACATATGCGTTAAATTGATTTCCTTCGTTGTTATCTACAATAGAGTTACCAAAATTCAATGTGTATGTAACAGACGAATCTAACTGAGAAGGAAATGAGGCGATAATGCTCTTACCCCTGATTTTAGTCTCAACTCTTTTATCTAAGGGAGGGGAGAGGTAGAGGTTTTTTTGCGGCTCTTTAAGAACCACATACTCATCAAATCTCAACTCTATTTTTCCCTCTTTTAGAGGAAAGTCAACTGCTCCGGAGTCTGGAAGAACTTTAAGAAGAACAGGTGGAATTGTATCTTTTATACCTCCCATCGGTGGAGCTGTTGTATTAGCGCATGAGTATTGCATCAACAATACAACCGCCAAAACAGAAGTTAACAATATTGCTTTTAAAACCAGTTTTTTAATTCTACTTAACATCAATCCTCCTTTATCTCTGTTCTTATAACATTCTCCACTCCCTTAACTTGAGACAACTGCTTGATTAGCTTCTCAAGATCCTCTGTACTGTGGACATATAGGTCTATGTAACCTTCAAAAATCCCATCGTGCGTCTCAATGAATATCTTTCTTATGTTTACACTAAGTACAAGCGTGATATATTGCGTGAGTTCATTAAGAATACCTATTCTATCAATTCCTCTCATGCTTATCCTGGCAAGAAACGAGAGAACAGTGTGTTTGCTCCACTTTGCCTTAACAATTCTATCGCCATATCTTGCTGCAAGGTGTATGGCTTCGGGGCAACTGCTTTTGTGAACAATAACCTCTTCATTATCGTCTATAAAACCTATAACCTTGTCTCCCGGTATAGGTTTACAGCATCTTGCCACTTGGTACGTGAGCGTTTTTTCAACAGGATTCTCCTTAAGAAGATAATCTTTTTTCTTGTCTATTCGTGTCTTCACACTATCCTCGCTGGCTATCGACTCATTAACCTCTTCAGGATCGAAGTTATCCTCTGTATCTGACTCATTTTCTAAGTACTCTTCACTAAAATCGAACTCATCTTCCCATCCTCCCCCGGTTATCTTAGAGAACTGTAAATTCCAATATCTCACAAATTTGTTTTTTGAGTTCTTTTTAAGCATTTTTGAGAGGTCGGATAGATCTATAAGCCCTGCGCCAATCTTGCTGAAAAGCTCCTCTCTATTATTTAATCCGTATGCTCCTGAAAGCTTTTTATAAACTCTTGCCTGCGGCTTTATCCCAAACTCTCTAAGCTTTTCATCCAAGATTGCTTTCCCCTTTACCGAATGGTCTTTAATCTCAGATTTTAGGGCCTCCATTATAAAATTCTTGGCCTTAGGTGTCTTAACAAAATCTAGCCACTCTCTTTGAGGTTTTTGAGATTCAGCCGTAATTATCTCAATTTGGTCTCCGTTTCGTAACTCATAAGAGAGAGGGACCAGTTTAAAATTTGCTTTCGCGGCTATTGCTTTACTTCCAATCTCGGAGTGTATAGAATAGGCAAGATCTAATGCAGTAGACCCTTTGGTTAATGATTTAGATTCACCCTTTGGTGTGAAGACATATATCTCAGAAGATAAGAGGTCGGAGTGAAACCTATCTAGAAACTCTAATGCATTGGAGTCGGGATTCTCCAAAACCTCTCTTACCATGTTAAGCCATTTGTCCATCTCATTTTCACTGGGCGAACCCATCCCTTTATAGCTCCAATGGGCAGCCACTCCACGCTCGGCAAGCTCATTCATTCTGTTGCTACGTATCTGAATCTCTACCCAATTGCCCTGAGGGCCCATAACTGTGCAGTGCAGAGCTTCGTATCCATTAATTTTTGGAGTACTGACCCAATCTCTGATTCTATCTGTTTTTGATAGGTAAAGCTCTGTTATAAGGGAATAAATATGCCAGCACTGAATTCTCTCGGGTTGATCTGGTCTGGATTCAAAAATTATTCTAACTGCATAGAGGTCGTAAATCTGCTCAAAAGGAATAGACTTTGTCTCCATCTTTCTCCAGATAGAGTAGGGGCTCTTAGTTCTTTTTGTAATAGTAAACTTATACCCGGCACTTCTTAAACTTTCTGCAATGGGCTCTATAAACTCATCCATTGCACATCCTCGTTCGGCAACAGTTTGTGATATTCTACCCTCTATAAACTCATACTGTGATGGTATAGTGTAGAATAGCCAGATATTCTCCAGCTCCGATTTTATACTATACAGACCAAGACGATGTGCAAGAGGTATAAATATATACATTGTCTCACTCAAAATTTTTGCCTTCTTGTGATCGGGCATAAAATCGAGTGTCCTCATATTGTGAAGTCTGTCTGCAAGCTTTATCAGAATCACCCTTACGTCGTCGTTTAAAGTCAAGAGTATTCTCTTAAAGTTCTCTGCCTGCCCCGAGCTTTTTGAATCAAATGCACTTTTTATTTTTGTCAACCCATCTACTAGTGAGGCAACCTTAGGTCCAAAAATTCTTTCAACATCTTCTATGGTATACTCTGTGTCTTCAACTACATCGTGAATAAGTGCCGTAACAATAGATTTATACCCTAAACCAATCTCCTGGACAACAATTTGGGCAACGGCAATAGGATGTAGAATATATGGCTCTCCCGATCTCCTCCTAACTCCATTGTGAGCAGAACGGGCAAAGTCGAAAGCTTTGAGAACAACCTCATACTCTCCCTGATTTGCACAACGTTTGAGACTTGCCAGTCGCAGTATCTCAAACTCCTTGTCTATAATTTGGTTATCCTTTTCGGTAAACATAAGTGGTTAGTATAACAGGTCTCTCTTTCCATCTTTAATGAGTTGAAGCTTCTGGGCAACATCCTCTCTTTTTTTAGGGTCTTTTACAAGCTCCAATTCGCTCTCTATAAGTGCATAACCTGCTTTTTTTGTCTCTTCAGATGAATAATCTTCCAAATATTCGGCTAGTGTGAGCATTGCATTTGGTGTGCAAAATCTACCAATAAAGCCGGGAATGGCATACTCCATAAAATGCTCTCCTGTCCTTCCAACCCTGTAGCATGAGGTACAAAAGCTTGGAATAAACCCTTTTTGTAAGAGCCATTTGATAACTGTATCCAACTCTCTTGAGTCACCTATTCTGAATTGCTCTCTTGACAGCTCCTGCTCCTCTTTTCTCTGTTCATGATATCCGCCAATCTCTAATCTGGTTCCTGCATCTATTTGAGAGACACCATATTCTATTACAGCATCCCTAACTTCGGATGTCTCTCTTGCAGTCATAATCAGACCTGTGTATGGGACTGCAATCCTAAGAGTTGCAACAAGTTGTTTAAAATGCTCATCACTAACCTCAAATGGTAGATCCAATTTCATACCGTATGCCGGTTTAATTCTTGGAAAACTGATCGTGTGAGGACCCACTCCATATTTGTTTTGGAGATAAATAGAGTGGCTCACTAAACCGAGAACCTCAAACCGCCAATCGTACAAGCCAAACAAGGCCCCTATTCCCACGTCATCTATACCTGCCTCAAAAGCTCTGTCCATGGCATTAAGCCGCCACATGTAATCACTCTTGATACCGGGACCGGGATGATATTTTGCATAAGACTCCTTGTGATAAGTCTCCTGAAAGATCTGAAATGTACCAATTCCCGACTCTTTAACAGTTCTAAATCCCTCTATATCTAAAGGGGCAGCATTTATATTGATTCGCCTTATCTCTCCATTTCCAACTTTAACACTATAACAGGTTCTTACAGAATCTGCTATAAATTCGGGGGTATACTTCGGATGCTCTCCATATACTAGAATTAGTCTTTTGTGACCCTCTTTTTCTAATTGAGTAACCTCTGCAATAATATCTTCATCATTTAATGTTCTTCGAACAGCTTTTCTGAGAGTTTTTCTGAATCCGCAGTATTGACAATTATTTACGCAATGGTTACCAATGTATAGTGGAGCAAACAACACTATTCTTTTTCCGTAAATAGATCGTTTGAGCTCTTTAGCTGTTTCAAAAAGTTCGTTCAGAGCTTCGGGGCTCTTGATTGCAAGTAGAGCTGCTGTCTCTTCCAATGTGAGAGCTTGTTTAGATTTGCTCTTTGCCAGAATCTCTCTTATAAGCGGCAAATCCTCTTTAGTATTGTTAATTAGGTGGTGAAGTTTATCTTCATTAATAAAGTTTTCTGCACCTTTTGTTAGTGAATAATCCATATCTCTTTATTTATCGATCCTGTAGTTGTCAACATTCTGAAATGCATGCGAGAGCTCAGCTCCAAAAAGTATTAAGGTCCAGCTGATATTCATCCAAATTAAAAAAAGAGGAATTGCCGCAAATACTCCGTATACAGCATTTAGTCCGGAGACCATAATCTGTGTCTCTAGATAGACCAACTGTACTATAATAAATGCAAATGCCAAAACCAGTGCGCTATTAAAGGCAGCAGCTATTTTAACTTTTGTATTTGGGATATACTTATACATCACTGTAAAGACAAGCGCAACAAAAAAATAGGCAGTCAGCCATGTGAAAATTGAGGTAATTGGAATAAATCTGTCTATCTGAAGCCCTATAGATTTTAAAGTGTCTGTATATAATAGCCCCAAAGTCATAAATATAAATATAACAAATGGCGATACAGTCAATAAAATGAGATAATAGGCCACTCGTTTTCTGAAAGATCTTCCCGAACCGGTTTTCCAGATTTCATTGAATGCCTTCTCTATACTCAACATAAGCCAAACAATGGTTGATATCAGAAATAGAAAACTAATAATTCCAAAAAGACCGTTCTGACTCGATGAGATTATGTTTCCTGCAAATTTTAAAATGTATGTAATAATTTGCTCATTACCTTCAAAGTATTTAAATAGAAGCTGTTCCAACTTCTCCCCAACTCCAAATCCGTTTGTTACTGCAAACATAAGAGATACAAAGGGTACTACAGACATAGCAGAGAAATAGCTGAGTGAGGTTGCCTGAAGCCCAACCTTATCGTTGGAGAAACCCTTAATGGTCAATATCATAACCTTGAGATATTTTATCATGCGTGCTCGCATAATGCTCAACTGAGACATATCCAGATGCCATATGTCTGTTATGAGGAACCTTATGATTCTCTGATAGGTGTGTCGTATCTCTGTGTAGCGTTTCACTAGAGCTTATTCATAAATTTAACTGGGTTAATAATGTATCTTGTGTGTGTACCGTTTCCTATCTCTCCCAAATCGTCAAATGCTTTAACTGAGAATGTCAGTTTCTTTCCGTCAATTTCGGAAAGTTCTGCCTGAGCATAAACCTTAGCTCCCTGCGGAGTGGCTCTGATATGCTTAATATTAACCTCAATTCCAACCGTATCTTGGTCTTCAGGTAAAGATTGTTTTGCCAGTAAATGGGCGCACTTTTCCATCAGGGCAATCATACCGGGGGTAGCAAACACCTTTAAAAATCCCGAACCGTAATATGCCGCAGTGTCGCTCTCCTCTACCAGCTTCTCAATAATTAATCTATTTCCTACCTCCATATCACAATATATTTTCTGCCATGGTTTTAAAACCAATCATCGTATCTTCTGAGGGGGTGCCAAGAACCTCTACAGGGTGGGCTATCAGATTCCATTCCATCTTTTCTGCAAATTGTTTTAGAGATTTCACGCCACCTCCACTCCAGCTGAATGAACCGAATAGCGAATAATTTTTGAATCTAGGATTTAGAACCTCCAACTCGTTGCATAGATGGTGCATCATAGGGTGCATTCCTGCATTATATGCGCTAGAACCTAGTATGACAGCTTTATATTTCCATATATCATTGAGTATAAAGGATGCATGTGTTTTTGAAACATCATATATTCTTATATTCTTTATACCCCTCTGCGCTATCAATCTTGCTAAATAGTCTGCCATTTTTTCTGTCTTTCCATACATCGAGGCGTATGCAATCACTACCCCCTCTACACTCTCATGTCTGCTCCATTTGTCGTATAATGCTATTGCTTTTTGTGGCTCGCTTCGCCAAACAGGACCATGAGAAGGACATATGATTTTTACAGGTATTCCCTCAAGTTTCGCAAATGCTTTTTGAACCATATTGCTATATTTTCCCACAATGTTAGAGTAATACCTTCTCATCTCATCTTCATAAAATGAGAAGTTAATCTCATCGTCGAATATTGCTCCATCTAGTGAGCCGAAAGAGCCAAATGCATCACACGAGAATAGGATTGACTCTGTAGTGTCGTATGTCATCATTGTCTCCGGCCAGTGAACCCAAGGAGTGAGTACAAATTTAAGTTTATGATACCCTAAATCCAGAGTGTCTCCATCTTTCACCTCATGAATGTTTGATAATCCGATTCCAAAATAGGATTCAATCATTTTGAATGCCTTATTATTGGCTACTATCTTTAGAGATGGATATCTCTTAAGAAGCCAGGCCGTCATACTTGAATGATCTGGCTCCATATGATTAATAATCAGATAATCCAGCTCTCTACCATCTAATACGCTCTCTATTTCACCAATGTAATCGTCATGCGCTCCAAACTCCAGAGTGTCTATTAAAGCACATTTCTGGTCACAAATCAGGTATGAGTTGTAAGATACTCCAAACGGCAATGGCCAGTTGTTTTCAAAAAGACTCTTTTTTCTATCATTTGTCCCAATATAGTAGACCCTATTGCTGATATTAATTTTGCTCATTATTTGTTATTTATCTTTATAAAATTTTATTAAAAGTTACTATGTAAAGTTAGAAATTAATTGATTAAACTAAAAAACTCATCTTGGTTAATAATTTTTACTCCAAGCTTTTTGGCTTTTTCTAATTTGGAGGGGCCGGTATTTTCGCCGGCAACCAGATAATCTGTTGAAGAGGAGACAGATGATGATACCTTTCCCGAATTATATTCAATTATCGACTTTAGCTCCTCTCTTGAGACAGTAAATATTCCCGAGATAACAAAACTTTTACCCGATAAGATTGCGGTTACATCTCTTTTTGACTCTTCAAGATTGCTATCCATTTTAACACCAATTATTTCGAGCTTGTTTATCATCTCTATGTTTGCTTCATCCCGAAAGTAACTATACAGAGAGGCAGCCATAATCTCCCCAATATCGTCAACCTCTTTAAGCTCCTCTAAAGATGCGCTCATTAAGCTTTTCATCTCTTTAAAATGTAGGGCAAGACTTTTAGCTGTAGTCTCACCAATATGTCTAATGCCAAGAGCATATATGAAACTATAGAAGGGCTTGGACTTCGATTTTTCAACACTTTCAAGAAATCTTTCGGCAGATCTCTCTTTCCAGCCCTCCATCATTAAAAGTTGATCCTTGCCGGTTGTGTAGAAACCCGTAAAATCTTTTAAATACCCCAAATCTACCATCTGCTCAATTGTAGCCTCACCTGCAAGAATATCCATTGCCTTTCTGCTCGCAAAGTGCAATAGTCTGCCCTTGATCTGTGGGGGACAACCCAATGAATTAGTACAAAACCATTTAGATTCAACCTCCTCCTTTTTAAGTTTAGATCCACACTCAGGACACTCACTTGGGAATTGAGGAACCTCTGACCGGTAATCTCTTGCCCCGGAGTTAACTCCAACAATTTTAGGAATTATCTCTCCTCCCTTTTCGACATAAACAGAGTCACCAAGGTGAATATCCAGTAGTCTCATTTGATCTTCATTATGCAAAGAGGCCCTTTTTACAACCGTCCCCGAAAGTAGTACCGGTTGAAGGTTTGCAACAGGTGTAACAGCTCCGGTCCTTCCAACTTGATAATCTATAGATAAAATTTTACTCTCTGCCTGTTCTGCTTTAAATTTATAAGAGGTAGCCCATCTGGGCGATTTGGCTGTTGCTCCGGCTACTCTTTGACCCCAAATTTCATTTACTTTTATTACTACTCCATCTGTTGGATAGTTCAGATCTTTACGCTTTACATTCCACTTTTCGACATAGGAGATAACCTCCTCTATACTATTACATTGAAGATTAAATTCCGATGTAGGAAAGCCACTTTCCCGCGCCCACTTGAGGTACTCTAAATGGGTGTTAAAAAAGTTATTCTCTTCAACTACAGAGTAAATAATCAATTTCAACTCTCTCTGTTCAGCAATAGCCGAATCGAGCAACTTTAGTGATCCTGCAGCCGCGTTTCTTGGATTGGCAAAGAGTGGCTCTTGATTTTTTTCTCTGATTGTATTAAGAGTGTCAAAAGAGTCCCATGTCATGTAAACTTCACCTCGTACTTCAAAATCACCGATCGAGGAGGTTCGCGATATCTCTTTTGGAACAGTTGGTATTGTCTCTATATTTTTCGTAACATCTTCTCCTGTGGTACCGTCTCCTCTGGTAACGGCTCTCAATAGCTTAAAGTTAGAATATGAAAGTGATATTGCTGCCCCATCGAATTTTAGTTCGCAAACATAGGTAAAATTATCTCCAATTAATTTTTTAACTCTCTCATTGAATGAATATAATTCGGTTTTATCATAAGTATTACTTAACGATAACATAGGGTACTTATGATTCCATTGGGTGGTTGATTTACCATCATTTGAAACAGATAAATCACTTCCTACTCTTACAGTTGGTGAGTTGGTTACAAAAAACTCAGGAAAAGCCGACTCAAGAGTTTGTAACTCCTGTATTAGAAGATCGTACTCAAAATCAGTGATAATTGGCTGATTATCTACATAGTATCTTCTATTGTGTATATCTATCTGCTCTCTAAGGAGGTCAATCCTTTCACGAGCTTTTGTTTTTGATATCTTCATAATTTCTCTCACAAATTTACATATTTTTTAATTATTATTAACTTTGCGGGCTCAATAAGTAATGTAATGAAAAAATCGATTGTAATTTTGACGGGGGGAGGACCCGCACCTGGAATGAATACTGTAGTAGGCAGTATAGCTAAAACATTCATTTCTAATGGATATCGTGTTCTTGGACTACACGGTGGATACAAAGGACTATTCTCTGAGAATCCCGATTTCACCGAATTGGATTTTTTGATGGCTGATGCGATTTTCAACAGAGGCGGCTCATATTTGGTAATGAGCAGATACAAACCAACAAAAGAGGATTTTGAAAAAAATTTCAATCTTAACTTTTTTATTGAAAACAATATTCAGCTGCTTGTAACAATCGGGGGAGACGATACCGCATCTACAGCCAATAGGGTTGCTAAATTCCTTGTGGAACACAATCACACTATATCTAATATTCACGTTCCAAAAACCATAGATAACGACCTTCCGCTTCCACTTCAAAGACCAACCTTTGGTTATGAATCGGCAAAGTCGGAGGGGGCAAGACTTGCCACTACAGTATACGAAGACGCAAGAACCAGTAACAACTGGTTTGTTGTATGTGCAATGGGAAGATCGGCCGGACACCTGGCCTTTGGTATCGGCTCTGCAGCTCACTATCCTATGATTGTGATACCTGAGATGTTTAATAAAACAACTATTACTGTAGATAAGATTGTTAAATTAGCTGTATCTTCGATAGTTAAAAGATTAATGCTAGGTATAAATTATGGCGCAGTAATGATATCCGAGGGGGTATTCCATGAGTTGAGCGATGAGGAGCTTAATAAATCAGGGGTTACATTCTCTTATGACGACCACGGACACCCTGAACTTGGTAAAGTATCAAAAGCTCACATATTTAACGAAATGTTAGAGAAAAGGGTAAGAAGTTTGGGTTTAAACACAAAGTCCAGACCCGTAGAGCTTGGATATGAGCTAAGGTGCCAGTACCCAAGTGCATATGATTTGGTTTACTGTACCGAACTAGGTATAGGTGTTCACCAGTTGTTTGACGAGGGTAAAACCGGTTGTATGGTGTATATAGATCACCTTGGAAAGGTAGAACCTCTTTATCTGCAAGATATTCAAGATCCTGTTACCGGAAAAATTCCACCAAGGAGTGTTAATTTAGAATCAGACAGAGTTCAGGCCGTAATCAAAAACATAATGCACTATATTACAGAAAGTGATTATGAAAGTGCATCTAAGATAATTTCAAATCCTCAGGATTACGATTTCAAGAAGATTCTTAACTGGCAATAATGGGAAAACCTGTTATATATCAGGTTATTGTAAGACTTTTTGGGAATACAAACGAGTTTTGTATTCCCAATTCTTCTTTAGAGATTAACGGTTGCGGTAAGTTTAACGATTTTACGTCCGCTCGTCTCCACAGTATAAAAGAGCTGGGTTGTTCTCATATTTGGTTTACAGGAGTGATCGAGCACTCTACACTAAGTGATTTTTCTAATTTTGGAATTGCAGCTAACCATCCATCTGTTGTAAAAGGAATCGCCGGTTCACCATACTCAATAACAGATTACTACAATGTATCACCTGCATTGGCAGTTAATGTAGAAAAGAGATTAAGTGAATTTGAGTCTCTTATAAAGAGAACTCATGAAGCCGGCATGAAGGCAATCATTGATTTTGTTCCAAATCACATCTCTCGCCAATATAAATCCCACTATTCTAATTCCAAAACCGGCCATTTTGGTGAGAGTGACAATACAGATGTACACTTTTCACCTTCTAACAATTTTTACTACTTACCCGGAGAGAGATTCAAACCTCCATTTCAAAAAACCGGTATTGATAGTTACGATGAGTATCCGGCTAAAGTAACAGGTAACGATTGTTTTAGATCAGATCCGTGTATATCGGATTGGTACGAAACTGTAAAGCTGAATTACGGTGTAGACTATATTAACGGAATGGCTGAGCATTTCCATCCTATACCGGATACTTGGTTTAAAATGAGAGATATATTAACTTATTGGATAACAAAAGGTGTAGATGGCTTCAGATGCGATATGGTTGGAATGGTTCCTGTGGCTTTCTGGAGGTGGGTTATAAATGAGATTAAACAGATTAAAGAGGAGACTGTTTTTATTGGTGAGATTTATGAGCCCCACAGATACTCCGAATATCTGGATAATGCCGGGTTTAATTATCTCTATAACAAGGTTGGACTTTATGATACACTTTATGATATACTTAAAACAGGCACCTCTACTCTTACTATAACTGAATGTTGGCAAAAAACCGGCATTTACGAAGATAGGTTACTCAATTTTATGGAGAATCACGACGAGGTAAGGTTGGCTTCGGAGATGCTTTCCGGATCTCCATTCAAAGCTCTTCCTGCAACAGTTGTTTCACTCATGCTCAGTAATGCACCTTTTATGCTCTATTTTGGACAAGAGCTTGGGGAGAGAGGAATGGATCAAGAGGGATTTTCTGGATTAGATGGAAGAACCTCAATCTTTGACTATTGGTCATTAAAAAGCGTAAGAGAGTGGTTAAAGGACACGAATGAGTCACAAATAAGGTCTGTTTACAAGAGTTTACTGGCAATTGCAGTAACCGAGAGGGCTGTTTATATGGGCAAACGATTCGACCTCCAGTATGCCAACCACTTCTCCGATGAGTATGATATCAATAAGCAATACTCATTTGCAAGATCATATGAAGATACAATAATCATTATATCTGTAGATTTCTCTCAGCAGGAGAGGCGTTTTACACTATCAATCCCTTCTGAAATGTTCTCATATTTTGGCATTCAAGACAACTCCAAGTTTAACGCAATAGATTTAATTTCAGGTTTTGAGTTTAAAACAACTCTATCATCTCAATCGCTATTTGAGCTAAGTTCAGGTAATTTTGGGATCAATATAATTAAACTTTCACTTCAATAATATCATCCCATGAAGTTGTGTATCTTGGAGATAAATTATTCATATTGTATTTAATCCTATCAACTCCGCGAGTTCCTGTTACGATAGTCTCTCTCCCATATTTTGCATTAATATCATCCAGAGATCTCATAAGCTTTGCCTCTTTTGCTCTCTCTTTTACACAGAAGAGCGATTCGGGAGTCTCCTCTTTTTTTGTAATATCACAAAGAATAACTCCGGCTTTTTTATAACCGGCCCCTCTCTTCATTACAGATAGTGCAGACTTGCCGGCAAGGGATACAATTTCAAAGGTGTTGTCGGTTGGTACTTCAAAAAGAGAGACCACACCCGTATAGTGGTTCTCGGCACCATATTTAAAGGGATTTGTCAATAAAAACACTATCATCTTTGCAGCAACACCCTTCTGTTTTCTTATTTTCTCTGCACAAGATGAAGCAAACATTGCAATTGCCATTATCACCTCTTCGTGATCATAAATGTCGTGCGAAAAACTTCTACTGGTACAGATCTGTTTTTTGTCGGGTATATTCTCTTCAAATGTATAGGAAGGGATTCCCCTTAACTCTCTCCATGTTTTTAGGCCGGTGATGGTCATTCTCCTCTTTACCCAATCATCACTCAGGGCTATAAAATCTGCAGCACTATTTATGTTTTTGTTTTTAAGCATTTTCGCATACTCTCTACCAATACCCCAAACCTCATCTATTGGAAATCCAGATAGCACCTTTGAGATGTCTTCCTCCCTATGCATAAAACAACACCCTTTAAGAGCGGGGTATTGTTTACATAATTTGGAAGCCACTTTTGCGAGAGTTTTACTCCTTGATATTCCAATACTTAAAGGTATTCCTGTGTCTCTTTTAATGATTTTAGGGATATTTTTTAATAAACCCTCTATATCTTGGGGATTCACATCTCCGAAATCAATAAATGCTTCATCAATTGAGTACACCTCTACTACAGGAACCAAACTTCTCAAACTCTCCATCACCCTCCAAGACATATCGGCATACAACGAAAAATTTGAGGAGAAGACTACAACTCTCTCTCTGGAAACTAGCTCTTTAATTTTGAAAACCGGAACTCCCATTTTAATCCCAAGTGCTTTTGCCTCCTGAGATCTGGATATAACGCAACCATCATTGTTGCTAAGCACAACAACAGGACGCCCATTCAAAGATGGGTTGAACACTCTCTCACAACTAACATAGAAGTTATTGCAATCTGCCAGGCCAAATGCTCTTAGCATATTTGTCTAGTATTATCACCAGTACAGATCCGGTTATTATTGCACTATAGTTTGCCAAAAGGTCTACCAAGTCGTACTCTCTACCTGGCATAGCTTTTTGCAAGAACTCGGTTAATGTAGATATTGCAATGCCGCTTATAAGCAAAAGCAGATATGAATATCTATTTGACATCTCCTTTAATTTATGTCCAAATGCAAACCATGCCGAAAATGGGAAGGGGAAAAACATTACAAAGTGCATTATCCTGTCTGCTCTCACTCCAAATAATCTCCAGGAAAGATCTACAGGACTCTCTGTAAATGTATGCAATGAGAAAAAAAAGACCATCCCAAGATAAATCAAGAAAAGAGTTTTAAATAGTGTCTTAATATATTGCATATATGTTACATTTTTTTTATCAGGTATTTGACAATGCCCCATATGTAGAAATCATTGTCTTTTGTAACCTTTATAGGGCTATATCTGCTATTTGCAGGAACCAATAAAATATAATCTTCCTCTACTCTTATTCGTTTTAAAGTAAACTCCCCATCTATATAACATACCACAAGCGAACCTTCGGAAGGGCAAAGAGATCGGTCTACAACAAGCAGATCGCCGTCATCTACGCCATCATCAACCATACTGTCTCCGCTTACTCTTGCAAAGAATGTAGATGATGGGTTCTTTATCAGCTCTTTATTAAGATCTAATTTAATATCGGTATGGTCTTGAGCAGGAGAGGGGAAGCCGGCCTTCACAGAGGATTCTGAAAAGGATAGATAGATACTGCTCTGTGTGTCGGATGAGTATATAGTTATTTTTTTTGACACC
>CAYYAM010000009.1:47631-65117 GCA_964469965.1 uncultured Muribaculaceae bacterium
TAGATAGATACTGCTCTGTGTGTCGGATGAGTATATAGTTATTTTTTTTGACACCTTTTTTTAATTTTTCACAAAGATACTAGAATGGATTTAAAAAATTATGAGATTGTGATGCTAATGAAATATAATTTTCAAATGCAAAAACTAACAATATTCAAAGCAAAATATTTAAATTTTTAGTTTAATTCTCCTAATAAATTAGCAAATGATTTTATAACCTTTACTCTATTTAAGTAATATAGTCTTACATATTATTACTTTCTTAATAAAAACATATGCTGCATCAAATAGTTAGCGTGCTTAATGCTATGTTTATCTCTTTTTTTATAATATATGTTAAAAATTTGTTAATCATTTAAAAATTATTTGAATAATAAAAAAATTATAGTACATTTGTTTGAGCATGATAGTTTTGATAGCCACTTTGCAATCAGCATATTATGTAACTAATATTGTTTAAGCGGATGGACTTCTGCACTTATCAGAAATTAATGAGTTTGTTAAAAATAGTAATAACAGCTGTTTTTTTTTCTGTTTCTTCCATTTTTTTACGTGCTCAAACCTCACTGGAGAGGGAGTTTATAGAGGCAGGGTTTGAAAATGTTAAGCACATTGTTAATAGCGATAAAGAGACACTGTTTGCAGAGGGGACACCATTCAAACCCAGGAGCAGTTGTATAAAAGAGGCGGTCAAGATTGCTCAATCGTATGCTCTTAGTCAAGGCAAGGAGAGGATAGATGTAATACTTTTAGAGAATAAGATTCCGGTTTACAAACTGGAGGGGGTAAAATCGGGGGAGACTATGAAGTGGGAAGCCGGATTTTACGACGGAAAAGGGATAAATGCTCTTTCACATGATGAAAAAAAGGGTGCATACAATGGCAGTGCAGGGAAAACAGATCTGAAGTTCTACCCTCAGTTTCGATTTAAAAACTACAGACTAGACAAGATGTATCTTGTTCAACTGAATTTGAATCCTGCGATTGAAACAAATTTGTGGAGAGGAGCACTTCTTACTGCCCAGGTAATAATACCCGTATACAACGATTACTCCATTGAGGAGGGAAGAGTAAGGCCCGGATTTGTAACACTAAGCCAACAAACAAGATTTCCGGGAAATATACATCTTCTTGCTACTGTTGGAAATTTTAATAATTTCAGGGCTGGAGCAGACTTAAAGGCATTCTATGCCATCAGAGACAAAGTGGGAATATACGGACAGCTGGGGTTTACAGGATGGTCTCTGGCTATGTTCGACAAATGGGTAATGAAAGACTTTAATCAGTTTAACTGGAAAGCGGGGGCCAACTACTTCTTAAAGCCATTAAACATGTTAATAAACCTAAACATTGCAATGTACATGGCAAATGACATTGCAGCAAGAGGTGAACTGATCAGGTACTTCAAAAACTCGGCAGTTGGGTTCTATGTTCAAACTCTGGGCCATGAGGGGTATCCATTAAACGGGGGGTTTTTCTTCTCAATAAATCTTCCTCCCGGTAAACAAAAACGCTCTTCATTTGTAAGAGTAACTACGGCAAACCATTTTGCCATGGAGTATATTGCCAGACCATACCCTCTTAGGGGCAGGATGTACGAGACATCTCCCGACGAGAGCAGTAGCAATAATTTTTTCAATAAATTGATTATAAATCAATATTTTAAATAATACCAAATAATCAAAAAACTTCAAATTATGGATGCAAAAAAACCATTTGAACTGTTTAAAAGGATAACATATTTTGTTCTCCTATCTATATTTCTTGCAGGTGTAACCGCCTGTGATGAAAAAGACGAGCCAACACCGCCTGCACCTCAACCTGCAAAATATACAATAAAAGGGCAGGTTTTAAACCAACAGACTAACGCACCTCTATCGGGAGTATTGGTTACTATGGGAGTTTTGACTCAAACCACAAATGCTACGGGCAGTTTTGAGTTCAAAGACCTCACAGCAGCAGGTAAGTACACACTTTTATTAACTAAAGAGAACTTTTTCAGCTCTACATACAGTATAGAGTTTCAGGCAGCTGCACCAAATCACACTATAACATACACCTTGTCTGCAACAATGGTACCTTTTGTTCCGGGAGTAACTCCAATCAATCCTGCCAGCGGAGGTACAATTGCAATCACAGGAACTGTTCCTGCAGCACTCTCTATTCCTGCAAATACCACCATTAAAGATAAAGACAACAATGTTATTACCGGATCTGTTAATATTACTGCTGTCTCCATACCAAACATAATAGCAGGCGATGTTGTGAATCCGGGAATTGCAGTTCTGCAGTTTGGTCCTACCGGGCTTCAATTCAGCAATCCTCTTCCTCTTTTGGTAGATAACCCTCTGTTGAACTACAGGTTTACCACAGTCCAGCTTGAGTACTTTAACACTACTTTAAGTAAGTGGGAGGTAAAACCGCAAGCCGTTACGTATACCCAGTCCAGCAACAAATACGGGACTACAATCAACCACTTTTCAAGCTATAAATTATCATTTACAGCAGTTAGAAGTTACCTGGGAGCCATAGAGGAGAATGTAGATGTTACAGATTATATAATAGAGAACAGAACTCTATCACCTATGAATGTGACAAAAATAGCTATCAAACGTAAAAATGGCTACTTCTTCCCAACACCACTAACTACGCTTCTATCTTCCAAAGGTGTAACAGGTGCAGATGCAACCAAGCTGGTATCAATCATTGAGGAATTTGTTAAACCTTATTATGGCAATACTGCAGCACTATCTGCTTTGGCGGTTGTAAACGACAATGTTAGCGTTAGCAGAGTAATTCAGTCCGATTACAAACTGGTTACTACAGGAAGACAAGCAATTGACAGAAACACTTTCACATTCAGCATAACAAAACCAGATGGAACAACTACTACAATAGAGGTACTTGTTCACTCTGCGGGTGCAGTTACACTATTCCACGAAGACAAATACTACACCCATGGACCACACGGGTCGGGTGGTGGCGGATCTAACTAGGTTAAACAATACTCTTTGAATAGAGACTACAATATTAGTAAGAGACTTGGAGCGGTTACTCTGCTCCTGGTCTCTTTCTTTTATCTTAACGGACAAACCACAATGGGGGTTACAGGGTTATTAAACAGTCCGTCGGCTCAATTTTCAAAGGAGGGAACTGTAAAGATTGGTGGAAACTTTCTAAATACCAATATGACCCCTCAAACCTGGGACTACAACACATTTAATTTTTTTGTGAACATAACCTTTTTATCTTTTCTCGAAGCAGCAATTACAAATACTGCATTTGATCTCTGGAATAATGGAAAGTTCAGTAATGTAGACAGAGCTGTATGTCTAAGATTGAGGGTTTTTAAAGAGGGTAGATACACCCCCGCTTTCGTTGTAGGTTCTAACGACTTACTAACCTCCAACACATCCGGTTATTTTGACCCCTCTAAGGGGAACAAATATTTTGGTACTCACTATTTTGCGCTTAGCAAACATATAAATCTAAACAGCACAAATCTGGGTTTTCATGCTGCATATAATCTACTTTCCAGCACTAAGCAAACCATAAAATACCCCATCTCCGGCGGTATTACACTATCTCCATCATTTGCAAAACAGTTGACCTTGATTGCAGAGTACGACACAAGGGATTTTAACTTGGGAGGTAGTTTACTGATCTTTAAACACCTCTATTTTCAGATGTTTGTACAAGATCTTAAATACATCTCATTCGGAGCTCATTTTCAGTTTAATCTTTTGTAAATAGTTACCATCTTTATTGTTAAATTTGTCGCAAATAAAATATTGCGATGAAAAAAACAGCATTACTTTTTGCACTGCTTATCTCGGGAGCTATATACTCGCAAGATATATCGGGTAAGTGGTTTGGTATACTTAAGATTCAGAATAACGAACTGGCTGTAATTTTTGATATTACTATCAAAGACTCATTAATTAGAGCCACAATGGAGAGTCCCGATCAGGGTGTAAAAGATATTCCTGTAGAGTTTATCTCTTATGAAAACTCTATCCTTAAGATATCGGACTCTAGAATCATGATGAATTATACCGGCGTAAACACAGGTGAGGTGATTATGGGAACATTCCGCCAGAACAACCTCTCTTTTCCATTGAACTTATCTAAGAGAGCACCCAAAGGATACGGAAGGCCTCAAGAGCCAAAAGGGCCATTTACATACAAACAGGAGGAGATAATATTCATAAATAAAAAAGATAGTATTACACTCTCCGGAACATTAACAACTCCGGAGAAAGACTCTCTAAAAACAGTGGTAATATTAATAACCGGAAGTGGGCCACAAAACCGTAATCAAGAGATAGCCGGCCACAAACCATTTTTGGTTTTATCCGATTACTTAACCCGTAATGGTATTTCTGTTCTTAGATACGACGACAGAGGTGTGGGAAAATCCGGTGGAAAATTTCAAAGTGCAACCACTGTAGACTTTGCAGAGGATGTATATTGGGCAATTGAATATCTTAAATCCAGAGGAGAGTACAAACATATTGGCCTTATTGGGCACAGTGAAGGGGGTATAATTGCACCGATGGTTGCATCCAGAGGGGATGATCTTGCATCCTTTATTGTATTAATGGCTGGGACAGGTGTTAAAGGATGTGAAATATTGCTTGATCAACAGCGTCTGATCTCAGTTGCCGGAGGTATGAAAGAGGAGGACGTAGAGAGTTTATCCTCTGTGAATAAAAAGATTTTTTCATTGATAGAGAGCAATCAAAGCGATATAAAACAACTTAGAGAAGATATTAGATCTACTCTAAGGGAGGAGACAAAGGGGGAGCTTAGCGAAACTCAAATTTCTCAGCAAATTATGAATATTACATCGCCATGGATGTTGTACTTTATCAAATACGACCCATCGGAAGCTTTAAAGAGGGTTAAGTGTCCCGTTTTGGCTTTAAATGGCACAAAAGATCTCCAGGTTCCATACAAAAGAAATTTAGAAGCAATACACAAAGCCTTAACAGGAGAGGAGAGGAGTGAAAACAGAGTTGTTATATCAAATAACACATTAGTTACAACTATTGAATTAGAGAATCTAAACCACTTATTTCAATTTTCACAAACAGGACATCCAAATGAGTATTCAAAAATTGAAGAGACAATAAATCCTCAGGTTTTGACTCAGATAACCAGCTGGATCAAAAGCATAGTAAAGAGATAAGTGACAAATTGTCATAAAAACAAAGTGGTATTTTATTTGAAATAAATGATATTGAAGTCCCATTGAGAGGATTTGAAAGTTAATCGTATTGTTAAACCTAATTTAAAAGGAGGTCATCATGACACTTATTAGAAGAAACGAAAACTTTCCAATGTGGACAAATATCTTTAACGATATTTTTAGCCACGACTGGAATGATTGGTCTCTAAGGAATTATTCTATGACAAACACCACTTTGCCATCGGTGAATATTAAAGAGACAGAAAATGAATATGAGGTAGAAGTTGCGGCTCCGGGTATGGAGAAAAGTGACTTTAGAGTAGAGGTGAACCAAGGTATACTCTCTATTTCATCGGAAAAAAGATCAGAAAAAGAGAGCGATGAGGAGGGAAAATACACAAGAAGAGAGTTCAGTTACCAATCTTTCTGCAGATCATTTTCATTGCCAAATAGTGTAGACAGCGAGAAGATATTTGCAAAGTATGAAAGCGGCATACTTAAAGTAGTTATCCCAAAAAAAGAGGAGGCAAAACCAAAGCCGGTTAGGATGATTGACATTGAATAAACCAAATATTAGATCTCAAAGAGTGAGGGCCCGTATGAGGGCTCTCTCTTTTTTATTAAATCGCAGCTATATGGATAGGCAAACTCTCTGAAATCATCTCCTGAAAGCCACCTTTTTTCGTCTTGCTCTTTAAGTATAACAGGCATTCTTTTTTTGGTATGCACAGAAGCTACTATTTCGTTAGCCACAGTAGTAACAATTGTGTATGTGATTATATCCTCTCCGGTGTTAAGTTTTAATTTCGAATAGAGCCCTCCAAACGCAAAGAGATTCTCATTTGGCAATGTAAACAAAAATTTATTTTCATAAAATCCATCAGCCAATACTAAACATCTGTTAGATAGTATCGTCTTATATGATCTCCTCTCCTGAAGCGTTTCAATCCTTGCGTTTAATGTAAAATTTCTAAGATTGGTATCTGAATCGATATTCAATATCAAACCCCATCCCGCAGGAATAACCATATCAACCTTATAATCTGCAATAATGGGAGTTTTAGGATGTGAAAACCCATTATATTTAGTTACCGGAGTTAAACTACTGTCTTCTGAGTATGTGGTCTTAAATCTTTTTGCCACCTCTATTGCCTCTTTAGATTGTCTAAAGTAAAAACACATCAGTACAGCTCAATTTTTATTGGTTTACTGTTAAATCCCTCTCTGAATGGATCTGTCTTTATTGAAAGAATCATTGAATAGACTCCTGGTGAGAGCTCTTGAGGAAAGAGAAGAGTTAAGTCTGTCTCATAAAATTCGTTTGCTTGCATTATTGCTTTAGGGAAGCTGTGCATAACAGGGTAGGAGCTCTTTTTGCCGCGCGAAGCCAATACTAACCTCATCTCACTTATGAACTCTTGAGATTGAAGGTTGATTTCTCTTTCTGAGTTATTTTTTACTTCAACCCTTACATTTACACTGTCTCCAATCTTAAACTTTGCGGGAAGTTGATTGGTAATGTTAATAAAAATCTCTGATGTTAATACTAACGAGTCTGCAAATCTTACATACAAACTATCTTTTGATAAAATAGGAAAAGAGAGAGCTTTTGGGTCATTGGCATCGGTGACTATCATAACAGGTCTATTTATAAATTCAGCCCTATAATTATGAAGATCATATTGATTCTGTCTATAAAATACGGAGTTTACAGTAAACGCCTTTTTCTTAGTATAAAACTTATAAACCGATGGTCTCTGATAGCCGTCTCTAAAAATTACTGCCCTCTCTCCGGCAATATTGCTTACCTGTTCTGCCCATTTTTTCTGATTATAAAACTCTAATTTGATAGGTATTGAGTCTATCAGTAAAACCGCTCTGAATATGAATAAGAGTACAATTGAAGGAAATAACAGTTTAAACAAAACAGTCTTAATAAACCCGAAGTTACTGTGTTTGTAGATAAGCATAATAATTGGAACAGATGCTGCTATAGTCCATTGTGGCTCGGCATGCCCTCTAAAAGTTGTTGCCCAAAAGAAGAGAATCATACCTGCTGTAATGTAGTAGAGAGCCCTTTCAAATTTTTCTGACGGTTTAAACTTTATAAGTATGTATAGCGCTGCTATCAAAGCAAATGGATTGAAATTAGCCGCTTGGTTGGGCAAAAATTCTAAAAAGTAAGATATCTTAAAAGGCTTTGATCTGCCAATTGTATGATATTTAAATGATGGAAAATCATTATCTATCTGCCACAAGATATGAGGTGTTAGAAGAAGTATTGCAGATAACCCCGATAACCAGAACCTATAATTCAAAAGCAATTTTGGGTTAGATAGAATTACAAGGGCTATTACCAACCCCCCTTGATATTTACTATAAACAAGCCCTGCCATAGAGATTGTGAGAAGAGCCATATTTGCTATGCTCTCGTTGTTAAGGAATCGCTTGTATGATAGAAGAAAAAGTGCTGTAAAGAAAAGTAAAGGAGAGTCGGGGGTAGTGACAAAACCATAAACAACAAACATTACAATTGAACCGGCAATACCAAAGAATATGAGGATATCTTTGCTGCAACTCTCTTTGTGGTCTATGATTTTCCAAATAATTAAAAGAGTAAAGAGCTGTAGCAGCACTGTCATAAATCTTACAGAGAGCTCCTGATTAAAGAGCAGGGAGCTCATCTTAATCATCACTGCAACTAGTGGCGGGTGGTCGAAATAGCCAAAACTAAGATGTTGTGAATAAAAATAGTAGTAAGCTTCATCTTGAATCACATCTGTAAAAGCAGACTGAATTAGATTGACTAAAAACCACAAAAATAAAAGAGCACAGAATAGCACTCTTTTGTTCTTTAAGAGACTCTTGATTTTATGACTCATCTAAATTTATTGATTTAAGAACCTATCGACTATAGAGTAAAGAAGATTTTTATTAATCGGTTTTGAGATGTAATCGTCGCATCCGGCAGCAAGAGCTTTCTCTCTGTCTCCAATTATTGAGTAAGCCGTTTGAGCAACAACAGGCAGATTGGGTTTAAAGTTTTTTATAAGTTTGGTAGATTCAAAACCATCTAGTACAGGCATTTGAATATCCATTAAAACAAGAGATATTGAGTTGTCTGTGGAGACTATCTCAAAAGCACTTTTACCATTAAGTGCCCTTATGACAGGTATAGAGTATTTTTTTAGAAGCGTGTTGAGTAATGTAAAGCTAGTATCGTCGTCCTCTGCCACCAAAATCTTTTGGGTCATCTCTTTATCTTTTACTATTTCACCTCCTTTAATTTGTAAATAAAACACCGAACCTCTCTCTTTTTGAGACTCTACCCATAATTTAGCACCTATCAAATCTGCTATCTGCTTACAGATAGAGAGGCCAATTCCTGTTCCTCCATGCTTTTTTTGATAACTTTCATCTTCTTGCCTGAATGGGTCGAAGATGTGTTTCATAAATTCACCTCCTATCCCTATGCCGGAATCCTTAACGTAAAATATAACCGATCCCTCTGATTGGCTTTCGAGATTATCACTACATACTCCAATCTCCACAAAACCCCTCTCTGTAAATTTTATCGAGTTTCTCACCAGAATTTGAAGCGCATGTGTAACAAGCTTGTTATCCAGCATATATATGTTTTCTTTTATGCTTTCAGGAACGTTTTTTATAATTGCAATTTCACCCTTTTTGAGCAATCTAATCTCTCTCTCGGCGTCTATGGCAATCTTATCAATAATTTTTGATACATCTACCGGCTCAGGCCTCACTTCTATTTGAGTCTCTGTTACAATACCAAGATCAATAATATTATCTACCAAATTTTTAAGGTAGATACCACTGTCTGATATTGTAGCTGCAAAATTTCTGATATTTTGCTGATTGCTCTCCTCAATAATAAAATCTGAAAAGCCGATTATTGCGTTTAGAGGTGTTTTAAACTCGTGAGTTACAGAAGATATGAAGCTGCTTTTAATGCGCTCACCCTCCTCTGCTTTTCTCTTGGCTTCTACCAGATTGTCAATAAGTCTCTTCTCTTTGGTAATGTCTTCTTTGATTGCAACAAAACTTACTATTGTTCCGGTGTGGTCATAAACGGGAGAGATTATAGATCTGTCCCAATATAGCTCTCCATTCTTCTTTTTATTGCAAAACTCTCCACTCCAATTTTTTCCGCTTAATAATGTTTTCCAGAGCTTTACGTAGAGATCAGATGAGTGTACTCCTGATTTAAGAATAGATACACTTTGCCCAACAAGCTCATCCTGCGTGTAACCGGTTGATGTACAAACAGATGGATTAACCTGTTCAATAATACCGTTAGTGTTTGTTATCATCACCCCCGTGCTGCTGTTCATTACAGCATGAGATAGTTTGAATAACTCCGACTGTAGTTTATGCTTCTCAGTTACATCAAAAACTATAGAAAAAAGAACAGGAAGATTATCGTAGTTCATGGTGCCTGAATAGACCTCCACGTCACAAATAGATCCGTCTGCTCTTCTGTGCTTGAAATTGTAAAATCCTCTTTTTTGAAGAACTGCACTCTCCATCTCTACAGAGATCTGCTCTTTATTTAGAGTGTTAATCTCCCAGATGTGCATACTCTTCATCTTTTCACGGCTCCAACCATAAAAGTTTTCTGCAGCTATATTTACATCAAGAACTCTACCTGAATATGGTTCTATGATTAGGAATACAGAGTGATTATTTTCGAAGATTCCCCTAAATCTCTCCTCGCTCTCCCTTATTTTGTGCTCAAGCATCACCTCCTCTGTAATGTCTGTTACCATTACAAATTTGGCATCCTTGCTTTTATAGTATATCTTAAATGAACTTATCTTTACATATATAAGTTCCCCTCTTTTGGTAACATGACGCCATCGGCTACCGGGGTTATAGAGATCTTTGTCTGAATCGATATCTTTGAGAAGCGCCTCCACGTCGCTTTTGGGACGGATATCCTTAAGGGTCATTTCAAGAAACTCCTCTCTAGAATATCCGTATTTAAGCACAGCAGCAGTGTTAACTTCAAGGAATCTTAAAGTTTCAAAATCGTAAATCCACATTGGTTGAGGATTTTTCTCAAAGAGGAAGCCACAACTGTCCATCTACTGAAGGTTTTCTACAAATTTACAAAAAATGTAGTAATCAGGAGAATTTAAGCGCTCTTTCTTCTGCCTCTTCTCCAGTAATCCCTTTTCCTTCCCGATTTAACAGGATTCTCCCTTTTTGCAGGTTTAGGTTGTAGCTTATCTAAGCAGATATTGCATTCGAAATCGTGCCCCTTTACAACATCAATCTCTTTGCCTATAAGTTTTTGAATGCTTCTCAAAAGACCAAGTTCACTTGAGTCGCAAAATGAGAGAGCCGTACCCTCGTATCCGGCACGTCCGGTTCTCCCTATTCTGTGTACATATGTCTCAGGATCTTCGGGAAGATCGAAATTGATTACGTGCGATATTTTATTAATATCTATACCTCTTGACGCAATATCAGTTGCTACCAGAACTTTTGTTTTTCTCTTTTTGAAATCCATAAGACTTTTCTGTCTTGCATTCTGGCTTTTATTTCCGTGAATAGAGTCGGCATTGATACCGGCTTTATTTAATGTCTTGGATATTTTATCGGCACCATGTTTGGTTCTGGAGAATATTAAAGCCGTCTCTACATCTTCGTTCTCCAACAGGTTTATCAATAGTGATGTTTTACTCTCTTTTCCTGTGAAATAGAGATATTGGTCTATTGTATCTACTGTAGATGAAACAGGAGATATCTCAATTTTTACCGGTTCGTTTAATAATTCATCGGCCAGCTCTGCTATCTCTTTCGGCATTGTTGCAGAGAATAGCATTGTCTGTCTGTTGGCCGGAATTCTGGTAATAATCCTATTGATATCATCAATAAAACCCATATCCAGCATCCTATCTGCTTCGTCAAGTATAAAATGCTCTACCATTCCCAACTTAACATAACCCTGGCCAATCAGGTCTAACAACCTGCCCGGGGTAGCTACCAGTATGTCTACTCCTTTTTTAAGTGCTTCGGTTTGTGATCTTTGGCTTACACCTCCGTACACTACGGTGTGTTTTAATTCGGTAAACTTTGCGTATTTGGCAAAACTATCTCCAATTTGAGAGGCAAGCTCTCTTGTGGGTGTAAGAACAAGAGCTTTTATAGCTCTCTTTTTTGTTTTGGCAACATCCTTTTCCCTCTTAAAATTAAAAGGTTCAGAGTTGCTACTGTTGTAAAGACTCTGAATAACCGGAATAGAGAATGCAGCAGTTTTACCTGTGCCTGTTTGTGCGCAGCCCAAAATATCTCTACCCTCTAATGCTGTTGGAATTGCTTTTTCCTGTATAGGTGTCGGGACAGAATAACCCTCTTTTATCAAAGCCCTTAATACCGGCTCGATAATGTTTAATTCGTTGAATGTCATTTAAAAATTTTGCAGCTGCAAAGCTAAGACAATAAATTGACATAGACACCAATTTCTTTGAATATGTTTTCAAATGCTTTCACTACAGCTTCCTTTATTGTTTGCATATCAATATCATACCCCTCTTTATGAATTGATGTAACAAACTCTTTGTGATCTCTTTTTTGTCTGTATTCGGGCTCTCTGGAGGGGTGTTTTAAATACTCCGATAACAGTGAGGGTTCTTCTGAGATATTAAGTACCGAGTGGTAGAAAAGAGACGATCCGGTAAGGTACATAGATGAACCCATAATTTTTCGGTTATTGATTGAGAGGTCAGAAATACCTTTTGAATAGAGGTTCTCTATTCCAATTTGCCCTAAAGAGGATATAAGATGTCTGTTTATCAATTCAAATACGCTACCGGGACGGTCTGTTCTTGAGTGACAAAATTTTGCCGAAAAAACAAGCATTTTAGGAGAGAGTATTACACTCTCTCCTCCGCTTGGTCTTTTGAATATCTCAATATTATCTCTCTTTGCCCTCTCAATATATACAGAGGAGTCGGGCCTGTTTGCTCTACCCAATATAATGTACCTTTTGTCCGGCTGCCAGATATAGAAATCGTACCGGTTTTCAGATTTTAAAATCTCCAGATCGGGTAGGGGATATTGATTAGTAGACATTTGCTACTTGTGAATTGCTTTATCTACCGCCTCAAAACCTGCCTCCATAAATACCTCCGAAACAGTAGGGTGGGTGTGGATTGTTCCTGCAATATCGTATACTGTTGACTCTAACTGCATATAGGCAGCTGCCTCGTTAATCATATCGGTGGCATTAGGAGCAACAATTTGAACACCTAATACTTCGCCATATTTGGTTTCAGAAAGTATCCTCACAAACCCCTCTGCACCCCCTTCGGTTTGAGCTTTACCGTTCGCCGATAATGGGAATTCACTAATTTTGTAATCTACTCCACTCTCCTTTATCTTATCCTCGGTATAGCCAATCTGAGCTGCTTCGGGAACAGTATACATATTCATAGGCAGCTTCTCTATCTCCAGCTTGTAGTCTATACCATTCAATCTGTTTACTACGTTTAACCCTTGAGCCGAGCCGATATGCGCATACATACTCTTTCCGTTTACATCTCCAACTGCAAAGATCCCCTTAACAGAGGTCTCAAAGTTTTGGTCGGTAACTATATAACCGTTAAAAGTTTCGATAGGTATATCACTCAGGGGAATATTTCCCTTTCTGTCCAGTGCATTGATTATTATGTCGCATCTTACCTCATCTGAATCTAAAGTCAGCAATCCATCTTTTACCTTGTTTTTAACACTCTCGACACTCTTGTTAAATAGGATTTTTATCCTCTCTTTCTTAAGTTTATTAAGAATATAGTTGCTTATATAGGGGTCGGCTTTTGGCATAATACTCCCCCCATCTGAGATTATTGTTACCTCTTTCTCCATCATGGAAAATGCTTGAGCCAGCTCAATGGCAATAGGTGATTTGCCTGCTATTACTATATTTTGAGGAATCTCTCTCTCTGTAAACAGATGTTTTACATCTATTACCAAATTGGCATTATCTGACTCGATTTTTGGAGAGGTAGATCCTGTTGCAACTACTATATTCTTTGTCTCCAATAATCTGTTTTCAACCAGAACCGAATTGGCCGAAACAATCTTTGCCTCCCCTTTTATAACATCTACACCATTCTTTTTTAAGAGGAACTCAACACCGCCTGTAAGTTTCTTTACAATCCCATCTGATCTTTTTATGGCTTTATTCCAGTTAAAGGAGACTGCTTTTTTATCTATGCCATCGATTCCAAAACGAGAAGACTCTTTAATTATCTTTTGATATAGCTTTAAACTCTCCATTAATGATTTTGACGGTATACAACCCCAATTAAGACACATCCCACCAATTGTATCTCGCTCGATAATTGCGCACTTCATTCCTGTTTGTCCGGCTCTTATAGCAGCAACATAACCCGCCGGCCCCGAACCTATTATTATTATATCATACATAGTAAACAATTTTTAATCCATTAATAGTAAAACCGGATCTGATAAATATGCAATTATGCTGTTAATAAACCTTGCAGTATCTCCACCATCGGCAATGCGATGATCTACACTCAGAGAGAGCGGAAGGACGGTGCCCGGTACAATTTCATTATTCTTTACAATAGGTTTTTTGTGTATTCTTCCAACTCCCAGAATTCCGGCTTGAGGATAATTTATTACCGGAACTGCAAACAAGCCCCCTATGCTTCCATAGCTGGTAATTGTAAACGTTCCATCCCGCATATCATTTAGAGAGAGTTTTCCATCTCGTGCCTTATTAGATAAAAGTTCTATCTCTTTAGCTATGTCTTTAATAGATAGTTTGTCGGCATCTCTGATTACAGGAACTACCAACCCTTTATCGGTATCGGTTGCTATCCCAATGTTATAATATCTCTTGTAGATCATAACGCCTTTATCTGAATCCATCTCTGCATTTAACGCCCTGAACTTCTTTAACGAAAGCGCTACGGCCTTAACAATAAAGGCCAAATATGTAAGCTTAACCCCATCTGCTGCCATTGCTCCTTTAAATCTCTCTCTGATTGCACTTAGCTCGTCTATGATAACCTCTTCAAATACCGTCATGTGAGCTGCATTATGCTTACTCTGTATCATGTTTTTGGCTATAGTTTTCCGTATTTGTGAGAGCGGCTCTACCTCTGTATGCCTGTCGGGAGTTGCTGCTTCGGTGGTTTTATCGCCCTTAACATAGTTAAGTACATCCTCTTTGGTGACTCTGCCTCCGGGGCCCGATCCCTTTATTTTATTTATATCTGCACCTAAATCTTTTGCCATTGCTCTGGCAACAGGTGTTGCAAGAGATTTTCTCTCTTTTTGTGAGTCGGATATCTTATCTGGCACACCCTCTTTGCTGGCTGTGAGCACAGCACTGTTACCGGCAACTTCAAGTGTTCCAACAACACCGGCACCCTCTTCTTCAACTGCTTCTGTTGTTGTTTCTATTGTGCCGTCTATTTCAATCTCAACAAGAGCAGAGCCAACGTGAACTACCTCGCCCTCTTTTCCAAAACGTGCTGCAATTACCCCATTTTTAGGAGAGGGAATTGCAGTAACAACCTTGTCTGTCTCCATTGTACAGAGGGGATCACCCATTTTAACGATTTGTCCCTTCTCTACATGCCACTCAATAATTGTTCCCTCTTCAAGACCCTCACCTATATCGGGAAATTTAAATATATATCTCATAATTTCAATATTTTACAGTTTTTTCAATCTCATAGAATATCTTATACTGATCCTGCATATAGTGATGCTCTCCCTTTGGTAAAGGAACAATAACATCGAATCCCGAAACCCTTGCAGGAGGAGCTTCCAGGTGCAGGAATGCTTCATCAATAGCAATCTGACTTATCTCTGAACCAACTCCGTACGTTTTAGGCCCCTCGGTTACTGTTATTATTCGTCCTGTCTTTTTTACAGATTTTACAATAGTCTCTTTGTCTATTGGGTATATAGATCGTAAATCTATAAGCTCAACGCTTATACCTGCCTCTTTAGCCATAACTATGGCCTTCTGAACCTCTCTTACCATTGCTCCGTACGCTACTACTGTAACATCTTTACCCTGTTGAAGAACGTTGGCCTTTCCAAGAGGAATAGTGAACTTGCCCTCTTGAACCTCCTGCTTTATAGCTCTATATATTCTTTTTGGTTCCATATATAGTATTGTGTCTTTGCTCTCTATGGCAGAGATCAGCATCCCTTTAGCATCGTGAGGCGTAGAGGGTACCACCACTTTTAACCCCGGAATATGTCCAAAGATTGCCTCCATACTCTCGCTGTGGTGCTCTAATGCGTTTATTCCGCCTCCGTAAGGCATCCTTATTACCATAGGTGTTTCGTGAACACCCCTGGATCTGTTTCTCATTCTTGATGCATGGCTTATAATCTGATTAAAAGCTGGATATATAAAACCGCAAAACTGCATCTCAACAACCGGTTTTAATCCTGCTACAGCCATACCGATAGCGGTGCCCACTATACCCGATTCTGCTAAAGGGCTATCGAAGACTCTATGAGAACCATACTTCTGCTGAAGCCCCTCTGTAACTCTAAAAACTCCCCCCTCAACACCAACATCCTCTCCGTACACTATAACGCTATTGTCTTCTGCCAACTTTATATCCAATGCATCGTTTATTGCATTGACCATATTCATTATTTTCATCACTACTCAATTTTAATTACTTAACCTTCTCTTTTTTCCACTGTAAAAATCTATCGTACTCCCTCTCTTGTTCAATCAGATCTTCGGGGGTATCGGCATACAAGTACTTAAAGATATCTTCTTTAGGATAAGGTCCATAGTTTTCTGCCTCTATGAATTGTCTATCTACCTCCTCTTTGTATTGAGGTACAATTTTTTGCTCCTCCTCTTCGCTCCAAAGAGATCTCTCAATTAAATAGATCTTTAATCTATTAAGCGGATCTGTCTTTTCCCACTCCTGCTCCTCCTCTTTTGTCCTGTATTTGGTAGGGTCGTCGGATGTTGTATGAGCCCCCTTTCTATATGTTACTGCCTCTATCAGCACAGGGCCTTCGCCATCTTTGCAAATTTTAATGCTCTCCTCAATGGCTCTATACATTGCAAACAGGTCATTTCCATCTACTTTTACCCCTTTTACTCCGTATGCAACAGACTTCACTGCAAGTGATTCAGATGCTGTCTGCATATGAGTAGGGGTGGAAATTCCATACTGATTGTTCTGAATAATAAAAATTACAGGAACCTTCCAAACTCCGGCAAAATTTACAGCTTCGTGGAAATCTCCTTCAGATGTACCTCCGTCACCCACAAATGCATAAACTATTTTATCTTGATTGTTATACTTTATTGAGTACCCTATTCCCGAAGCATGAACAAGTTGTGAAGCAATAGGGACGCTGATTGGCAGCGTGTTTTTTGCATTAATATACTTAGAACCATCTTCGTATCCCATGAAGTAGAGAAAAAGCTGTTTCAAGGTTACTCCTTTTGCCAACATAGTACCCATCTCTCTAAATGCCGGAACAAGCCAATCCTCTTCTCTAATTAGAGCACCTGCTGCAGCTGCTATGGCCTCCTGTCCATAGTTTGGAGGATATGTATAAATTCTGCCTTGCCTCTGATAGGAGACAATTTGCAAATCTGCCGTCCTTGCAAAAAGCATATCTTTGTAAATCTTTAGCAGCTTTTCATCGGGAATTTCCGGCATCCAGTTTTTATTGATAACTTTGCCTTCGTTGTCAATAACCTGGAACATAGTATTTTTTAAGGGGTTAAATTCATTAAACATCTCTTCTAAAATTGAATTGGTTATAAAATCTTATTTGACTATAACAATTTATTTCATTTTTTGTTGAAATGGATAAGGTTGCAATATTAAATAACATATTCTCTGATTACTATGAGAATTATGCCGTAACCAACGCAACGATAATATTAGAAAACAACTCGTTTTCTGCTCTCTTTGAGTTGATTTGCGACCTTAACATTAATCCTCAAAGCAGTCAATATCTTAAACCATACAAGAGAAAATTAGAGAAAGCAAGATTTAGATCGGCATATATTTTAGAATATGCCTATTTTATGAATAGAGAATTGCTGCTGAGTAATAGAGAGAGATTCTTCAATCTATTTGCTCAAATCACTAATGAGAGTGCTAAAAGGCACTTCTCAAAAATAGCTGCCGATATGATATCTCGAGACAGGAGTATAATAGATGAGAGCTCCTCTCAAGTTGTAGCAACCGCTTGTGTGGATTGGATTATGAATAGGGATACAAAGGTTGCTGTA
>CAYYAM010000010.1:0-57614 GCA_964469965.1 uncultured Muribaculaceae bacterium
GAGTAGGTAGCCGCCATCTTCTAAAGCCCGATGAACTTTCATCGGGCTTTTTTTTATACTATATGGTAGCTTTGCATACTTAACTCTTGAGCTGTATAGAGCGTGTATAAATGGCTATTTAATGGATAATCCCAACATCCCAAAGAGTGCTTTATCTCTCCTCCAAAACCGCTTTTAAAACGATACAACCCATACATAGGGTGAGATTCATTTGCTGTCGGCGAAACACCGAACATATCGTATTCTGTGCATCCGCACTGCTTTGCAAAATTTATTGCAAACCACTGTAGTGCGTAGGTTGCCATTATCTTTCTTCCCATTTCAGACGATGCTCCATATAGATATGTTGCTCTATTATGGCTTATAACCAGGAACATTGCCGCTACAGGAGTACCATAGTACTCTGCTATTAAAAGAGAGACATCGGCCGGAGATTCAGTATTGTTAGAGTGAGCAGTTAAAATTGCCCTGAAATACTCTATAGGATGAAGATAGAACGAATTTCTGTTTGCTGTCTCTCTGTAAAGCTCATACCATATATGAAGTGATTCTACCCCTGCATGCCTAATTTCAACACCTTTCCTGTATGAGAGGTTGATATTATATCTTGTTTTTGGTTTCATCCCAGACAATAACAGATCGGATCCCTTTTTTAGATTTAAAAATATTGTGTTGGACGGAAGCATATTACTTTGGGTCTTCTTTAAATTCCAATAGTTGGTTCCGATATTTACCCTTAGCTCCTGCATCTCTTTTTCGGGGGCAGATGTCTCCCAGAAAGATCTCCATGCAAGATCGTATCTAATGAATATACAACCCTTGGGAAGATACTCTTTAAGCTGTTCAGACAACTCTTCCAGAAAGGGGCCTGTGAGGTGATCTTCGGGCTCAACTTCGGGGCCGTAAGGGAGGTAGGCATAACAGGTGTCGTTACCTAAACGTTGAATCAATACCAGAATATCTGCCCGGTAATATCTCCCGGTCTGCTCTCCGCTAACTATGGAGTCACTCCTCACATTAAAATTAAAGGCCAGAGAATCAACCCCCAACCTGTTTTTTACTTTAGACCAAAAAGCTGTCTGCTGTAAAACAGGGGTCTTAAAAACATCATCAACACATTTTCTCTCGAGGTTCCTAAGCATATCTAAATTTTTTAAACGGGCAAACATAACCCTTATATTGGTTAAAACCAAATAGAAAAAGCGAATGAATTTTTTTGTATTTTAGGGCGTCAAAAAAATATATACCTATGGAGAATCTCACAGATAAAGTTATATGGGACGAATCGCTGTCGTTGGGAAACCTTATAATAGACCAAGACCATAAAGAGCTTTTCAGAATATATAATCGTCTATCGGATTGTCTTGGAAGAGAGGATTGCAAGGAGGAATTTGCCCAAATTCTGAGTGAAATGACCAACTACAGTCTGGCACACTTTAGTAAAGAGGAGGAGTATCTCTCTATTATAAACTATCCACATATTGAGCAGCATAAAAATGAGCATAAGCTGTACATTAAAACCGTAGCCGGTTATAACACACACTTTCTATTAGAAAATCCTCCGGAGATTTACGAAGTTGTCTCTTTTTTAAGAAGTTGGTGGAAAAACCATATCCTTAATTCCGACTCAAAATACGAGATCTACAGGAGGGAGATGTTTGCCTTAAATGTGAGAGAGCGTCTTAATTCCATATCTACAAAGGAGAATAGAGAGTCGGGAGAGAGATACTTTAAAGAGAGTGTAAAAATAATGGGCGTTAAGACCGCAGATGTGAGCAAAATAGCGGATTCTATCTATAAGGAGCTTCCCTACAAAGATAAATACTCTGTTTTTGAGGTGTGCGAGCTACTCTGGAGAGATGGTGTTATGGAGGAGACCTTTGTGGCGTGCAACTGGGTTTACAAAAAAAAGGGTGAGTTTGAGAGGTCGGAATTCCTAAGATTTGAGAGATGGATTAAGGAGAACGTTACCAATTGGGCCACTTGCGACACTTTTTGCAACCACACTATGGGCACCTTTATAGATATGTACCCCGAATTTTTAGAAAAGCTTATGATATGGGCAAAGGATAGCAACAGATGGGTAAGAAGAGCTGCTGCAGTTTCGCTTATAATCCCAGCAAGGGAGGGTAGATATTTAGATCAAATCATAGAATTGGCATATGCTCTGCTAAAAGACCCCGACGATATGGTAAGAAAGGGCTATGGATGGATGCTCAAAGCGTGCTCTCAGAGTCATAGAGATGAGGTGTTCAATTTTGTGATGAAAAATAGATTTGTAATGCCCAGAACGGCATTGAGATATGCAATAGAGAAGATGCCTCAGGAGATGAGAGAGGCAGCGATGTCTCTAAAGTAAATGTAGTGAGGTTATCTAAAATTGCCACCCCTTGGCTTTGACCTGCGCTCTCTCTCTATTCGTGCTCTTTTTCCCGGCGTCATATAGATATTGTTTGTAAAAATTAAAACCAATATCATGCAGCTAAACCCTATAGCTACCAGTATAAGGTAGTAAACGACACCCCATCCATATTTTCCTGTATCGAAAAACGGGTATAAATAGTCGTTATAGGTTAATGCAAGAAAAAGACCCCATCCCATAAACAGTAGGGGATATAGTAACCACCCAAAGAACTCAGTAATTTTATATTTTCTCTCCTCTGTAATGTACCAGTAAGCCAACATCAGTGGCGGAGTGGTGTAGTGGAGAAGCGAAGATGAGACTCTGCGCAATCCGTAGAGTTCGTAGATTGGCTCTAATATAACAAGATAGACAATACCCGTGAGAAGAATGTATGCCGTTACAGGCCCGAGAGAGATTTTAAATATCTGTTTGTTTTTAATATCTAACCAAGTTAAAGAGATTAAGCTATAGATTAAAACCAGTAGATTAGATTGGAGCGTAAAGAATTTAAAATTTGAGAGCCCTTTTAAAATATCACCATTAGGAGAGTTGTTGTAAATATCTATTGAGAGCCCTATAGCCGATGCTGAAACAAGGGCCCACAAAAGAAATTTTCTTAATTTTTCGTATGAGTTCATAGCTATTAACCCTTCATCCATTCAAAAGTTGTATAGTGATCTCCATTCATCCCCAACTGCCTGTAAACCTCCTGAGCCCTGCTGTTCCTGTTGTCTACATAAAGTCTGATTCCTCTTATTTTGCTGTCACTCTCAGCAATCTTCTTGATATGGCCATACAGCTCTCTGTAAACTCCCTGCTTTCTATAATCTTTATGAGTGTATACAGATTGAATCCACCACACCCAACCATCTCTCCAGTCGCTCCACTCGTATGTAATCATAAGCATTCCTGCCGAAATCCCCTCTATCTCGGCAATAAAGTATCTGGCAATTGATTGGTTAGACAATACTGTCTCTACCCCCCTGGTGAGAATCTCTCTGTCCAGAGTTATATCCTCAGTCTCTTTTGCCATTTTAATCTGAAAATCTACAATCGTCTCCAGATCTCCACTGTGCGCCTCTCTTACTAACATATCTTTATGATCTTAAATGTGTTGTTTTGAAATGATTATCTGTTATGCCTCTCTGAAAATCAGTAGATTGCGGGTCTCCCGGTTTTGGCTTTTGAGAGCTCAAGAATTACATCAATTGCAAGGCGAGTATCATTAACCACTCCGCTCCAATCCCAATAGTGGTTGTAATTATCAAAAGGTGTATGGTAGACCTCCTTAATAAACTTATCCCAGCTCTGCTTTGCCCACTCCTCACCATGCTCTTTGCTGTGGAAACAACCCATTGCCCAAATAGATGGAACTCCTGCTCTAAAAAAGGGGAAGTGGTCACTTCTAAAGAACAGTCCGGTATGAGAGTTTGGATCGGGTAGAAGATACCTCTCCTGCTTTAACGCGGCCTTTTCATAAAGCTTATCCAGTTCTGAGTATCCGTAACCGATAATGGTTACATCTTTCATTGCGCCTCTGGGCACCATCATGTCGTTATTAAGGCATGCAATGGTCTTCTCCATTGGCACGGCGGGGTTCTCTACATAGTAGGAGCTTCCTGTAAGGCCCTGCTCCTCTGCTGTAGGGAATAGCAGTATTACCGACCTCTCTGGTTTGGGATAAATTGTGCTTAGAACCCTTCCTATCTCCAACGCCCAAGCAATTGTGGTGCCGTTATCTACCGCTCCATTATAGATAGAGTCTCCTCTAACTGCCTCTCCTATACCAAAATGATCCCAATGTGCAGTTACAATAATTGCCTCATCGGGCCTTTTGGTGCCTCTTAGAATACCTGCTACATTGCGAGAGCTATTTCTCTCAACCCTATTTTTTACATCAACACTTAGAGTGATATCAAGCTCAAAAGGTATAAACTCCCTTTGAAGGGCCATTTTGGTAAGACTCTCAATCGAGAGACCCCGCTCATTGAGTATAGACTCGGCACTCTCCTCTGAAATCCAACCCGTAACCGAACAGTTTTTCTCTATACCCTCATTATCTATGAATAGTTTTGAGCTCACTGCACTGTTTCTGGGAACATTGAAGCCATAACCTGCGCCGGTAGTATTGTGGATAATTATCACACCGGCAGCCCCCATAGCCGCTGCCTGCTCATATTTGTATGTCCATCTGCCGTAGTAGGTCATCTCTCTCCCCTTAAACAGATCTCTCTCCTCTGTGTATAGACCGGGGTCGTTTATAAGTACTACAACTATCTTATCGGTCACATCTACCCCTTTAAAATCGTCCCACCCATACTCCGGGGCAACTATTCCAAAACCGCAAAACACCATTGGAACATTTTTTAATGATACAATCTCTTTTGTAAGAGGAGAGTTCAAAGCAATATTATCGGGCCACTTCAGCGCTTTACCGGCAACTATTATATCCCCTTTTACAGATGAGGTAACCTCTACCATAGGCACATCCTGGTAGTAGCTGTCGCCAAAAGCTGGCTGGAAACCTATTGAGATGAGCTCTCTCTCTAAGTAGCTTACAGTAAGCTCCTCTCCATAAGTAAAGGGTTTGCGTCCCATAAAATCGTCGGAAGAGACCTCCTCTGTAACCCTTCTAAGGTTTGATTCAGAAACTTGATAGGTAACTTCGCTTTTACAGGAGCATAATAGCACAGAGGCCGCTGTAATAATATTTAGAAATATACTTTTTGCACTCATTTAAATTAAATTTAAAAAAGGATAAGAAGCTCAATTGTAAATTTATTTGAATCCATCTCGTCGTATCTGTCAAACTCATATATAGGATTAGACACAAAGTAGTGCTCGTAATCTAACCTTATTAGAGATCCAAACGGACGCTCTGTAAATCCAAATGCCAATCCAAATGTCAATCTATTAGCATCTAGCTTGTTGCTCCCAAGGTTTTCTCCAATTGCATCCCATCTTAATGCAGGTCTTATATTCTTAATGATATCGGATCCTGTAACAGGAAATGAGTATGCACCTTGAATATAAAAAGAGAGTCTGTTTACTCCGTTATAGTAATTATGGCGATTCATCACCTCTGCCTCTGCTTTGAATCTTGCCTGTGCGTATCTAACATCGGCCCCCCAGAAAAAATAGTCACGAACCTCGTTAAAGGGGTAACGGTAAATTTTGGCGGTTGTTCTCCAGCCGGTCATTCCGCCCATCTGTACTCTGGATGCGTAGGATAATCTGTTTGTCCATACAGGCGAGTTAATGGTAGACCCATTGAATATTCCTGCCTCAAAGGTTATGGGGGTTCCATCGTATTGTGTTCTGTAAACTGCAACCGCTCCTATATCTCTGGTTCCGGCAAAATACTTACCTATAAAGGCCCTGTTTGCAAACAGCATTGTAGAGGGGGTCACTATGTAGGAGTTGAAGATAGGAACACTAGTCTGTCCCAGAGTTAAACTAAATCCATCAAATAGGGTAACTGTCCCCGATAGGTCAAGTACCTCGAACTTACCCTCACTGCTCAACTCCGCTTGTACTCTGTACGATACGGGGTCTGATATATTACCTGTGAGCCCCATTCGGGTATTTCTTACAGAGAATCTAGACATCTTTGTCTCAAGTGCATACTCGTACTTTGTTTTTATGCTGGCATCGAACTTTGGAACCCTTTCCGAATTAATCTGAGAGTACAAACATGTGAATTGCAATGTAGCAACAACAAGTAAGATGAGAATTTTTCTATTCATTACCTATGATAAAAGTTAAGGTAGCAAAGTTAAAAAAAATAGGAATAATCTAGAGTCTCATGCCAGAAATATCCGTTAAAATGCTTAATATTGGGGGCGATTTTGAAAAGGAAAATAACTAAAACATAAATTTATGAATACTCAGAAAAAAAACTACGCATTGCCTATAGCAATGATGTTTGCCCTCTTTTTTATGATTGCATTTGTGACGGGTCTACAGAATCCAATGGGGGTTATTGTCAAAAATCAGTTTGAGGCAAGTAACTTTTTATCTCAATTAGGTAATCTTGCAAACTTTATTGCCTATGCTTTCATGGGAATACCTGCCGGCATAATTCTACAACGAGTAGGATACAAGAAAACAGCTTTGGCGGCAATTGCTGTAGGTTTTGTTGGTGTCACCATAACGTTTTTATCTGGGCAGGCGGCCAGCTTTGGAATCTATCTGCTTGGTGCTTTTGTTTCGGGGTTCTCTATGTGTATGTTGAATGTTGTGGTAAACCCATTGCTTAACGGTTTAGGAGCTAACGAAAAGAAGGGTAACCAACTCATTCAGTTTGGAGGCACCTTAAACTCTACGGGAGCCACAATAGTACCTGTATTGGTTGGCTACTTAATGGGAACTGAGCAGTCATCATGGACTATCTCAAAAGCAAATCCGGCACTGCTTTTAGCAATGGCAATATTTGTACTTGCATATCTTGTTCTCTTTTTTGTCACTATCCCGGAGCCGTTCATATCAAGAGAGAGAGGTGTTAAAAAGGAGAAAGATAAGCATAGCGCTCTATCTTTCAGGCATTTTATCTTTGGGATGGTCTCTATTTTTATATATGTAGGTGTTGAGGTAGGTATTCCGAATATTGGAAATCTCTTTATGACAGGAGCCGTTGAGGAGGGGGGGCTAGGAATGGATCCATCTGTAGCCGGAACAGTTGTTGGAACATATTGGTTTTTGATGTTGGTGGGCCGTTTGACAGGCGGTATCTTAGGATCGAGATTCTCCAGCAGAAGTATGTTATCTTTTGTGTCGTCTCTTGCACTTATCTTTACCCTTTTAGCAATATTCATGCCTACAGAAGTTTATGTGAATATGCCTGTTTTTCAGTCTGATATATCATTCGGCCTTGCAAAAGTTCCGGTTGGAATTATGTTTCTTGTACTGATTGGCCTATGCACATCGGTTATGTGGGGAAGTATCTTTAACCTTGCAACATCAGGCCTCGGAAAATACACAGCAGCAGCTTCTGGGTTATTCATGGTTATGGTTTGCGGAGGTGGTATTTTACCGGCAATTCAGGCAGCCATAGCAGATACATCGGGCTATATAAATAGTTACTGGGTTGTATTTGCAGGGCTCCTCTTTATATTGTACTATGCAATTGCCGGATACAGAAATATTAATAAAGATATCTCAACTCAGTAGAGTAAGTATAACATAAAATTTGATAAATATGATAAACACAGTAAAGCCATATGTGGCAGGGATTGATATTGGAGGCCAAACAACAAAATTGGGAATAGTAGATGCCAGAGGATCCGTCCTTTCACAAACTACAATCAGAACAGATACACATACAGATGTAAACCTGTTTCTTGACGATCTTTGCTCTGCTTTTGAAGAGTTGGCCACAAAAACGGGAGGGGTAGAAAAAATAAGAGGTATCGGAGTAGGTGCCCCCAATGGTAATTACTATACGGGAACAATTGAAAATGCCGTAAATCTTGTCTGGGGAGGCTCCAGAACCATCGAATTCGCAAAGATGATGGAGGAGAGGACAGGAATCCCCGTTGCTTTGACCAACGACGCAAATGCTGCTGCTGTGGGAGAGATGACTTACGGTGCATCTAAGGGGATGAAAAACTTTATAATGATTACTCTGGGAACCGGCGTAGGGAGCGGAATAGTAATCAATGGAGAGGTAGTGTACGGTCATGACGGTTTTGCCGGAGAGCTTGGCCATACAACTGCTGTAAGGTATAATGGACGCCAGTGTAATTGCGGACGAACAGGATGTTTAGAGACATACGCCTCTGCAATAGGAGTTGCCAGAACTGCCCGAGAGTGGCTGGAGGGTACAGATGAACCCAGCTTACTAAGAGATTTAACCACTCCGATTACCTCTAAAGATGTATTCGAAGCGGCAGATAACGGAGACAAGTTGGCGTTAAGAATTTTTGAGTTTACAGGTAAAAAGCTTGGTGAGTCGTTTGCCGATTTTGTAGCTTTTAGTGCCCCTGAAGCAATTATTCTCTTTGGTGGTTTGGCTAGGGCAGGGGATATGCTCCTCAAGCCGATAGAGGAGAGTATGAATGCAAATCTGCTGCATCTGTGGAGAGGAAAAATCAAAATAGTATTCTCGCAACTTAAAGAGTCAGATGCGGCCATTCTTGGTGCAAGTGCTCTGGGATGGGGAATCTGATCTTTGCAAAAAGGGCTAAGAATCTATTGATTCTTAGCCCTTTTTGTTAAATTAAAATAAACCTCAGCTACAGATTAACTAAGTTTATGAATAGCTAAGCCGCTTCTGAGCTTTGGTTCGAACCATGTTGTCTTAGGTGGCATAATGTTTCCGGTGTCTGCAATATCTATGAGTTGTTTCATAGATACCGGATAAAGAGCAAATGCTGCAGCCATCTCTCCGGAGTCTACTCTTCTGCTCAACTCCTCCAATCCTCTGATACCTCCAACAAAATCTACCCTTTTTGAAGTTCTTAGATCTTTAATGTCTAATACCTTATCAAGCACCAAATTGGAAAGAACCGTAACATCAAGAACACCAATAGGGTCATTATCGTTATAAGCTCCCTCTCTTGCAGTTAACGAATACCAGAACTTATCTATATACATAGAGAAGTTATGTAGTCTCTGTGGCCTGTAGTACTGCTCTCCAACTTTTTCAACTACAAAGTCCTCTTCAAGTTTTGAAATGAACTCTTGAGTTGTCATTCCATTAAGATCTTTTACAACCCTATTGTAGTCAATAATTTTCAGGTGACTTTCTGGAAACACCACTGCTAAAAAGTAGTTGTACTCCTCATCTCCTGTGTGGTTAGGATTTGCAGCCCTCTTCTCCTCTCCAACCAGAGCAGCCGCGGCTGTTCTATGGTGACCGTCTGCTACATAAAATGCAGGGATGGTAGAGAATATAGAGGTGATCTCAGAGATAAGAGAATCGTTATCTATAAGCCAGAAATGGTGTCCGAAACCATCTTCTGCAATAAAGTCATACTCGGCAGGTCTGTTTTTTACAACCTCCTCTACAATTCTGTTAATTCCGGCATTATCGGGATAGGCAAAGAAGACCGGCTCTACATTGGCATTTTGGATTCTTACGTGAATCATCCTATCTTCCTCTTTATCTTTCCTGGTGAGCTCATGCTTCTTTATCTTACCTGTAAGATAGTCCTCTACGCTTGCACCAACTACCAAACCATACTGAGTTCTTCCCTCCATTGTTTGAGCGTACACATAGTACATCTCTTTTTTATCTTCAACAAGCCACCCTCTCTCTTGCCACAGTTTAAAGTTTTCTACGGCTTTATCGTAAGCCTGCTGTGAGTGCTCATCTATTATAGGGGTAAAGTCAATCTCGGGCTTGATTATGTGGAGAAGCGACTTCTCTCCTGCCTCTTGTTGTGCTTCTACCGAGTTTAGAACATCATAGGGACGCGAGGCAACCTCGTGCGCAATATTTTTAGGAGGCCTCACGGCCGCAAAGGGTTTTACTTTTACCATCTTTTAATTAATATTGGTTAATTAACTTAAGTTTACCTGTTTCTATTTGTTAACCTGGAATGTTTTATCGCCTGTGGCAAAGAATTTAACAATTTGATTAGCAGCTGCAAGACCTGCATTTATATTTGCCTCGGCTGTCTCTGCTCCCATCTTTTTTGGAGTTGCAAAAACCCTGGTTCCAAATTTTTCGTTCAATAGTGGCTGATTATCTGCAGCAATGTCTGTGACATATTTTATATCGGGTCTCTCCTCCAGTGCCTGCAGAAGTTCAGGTTCGTTGATGACCTCTTTTCTGGCGGTGTTAACCAAGCATCCGCCTTTAGGTAGTCTCTTAATCAGATTTAACCCCACAGAGCCCTTGGTTTCTCCTGTTGCAGGTATATGAAGTGATAGAAAGTGTGACTTTTCATATAACTCCTCTATAGAGTCTACAGGAGTTACTCCGTCGGCCTTTATCCTCTCTTTATCTACAAAAGGATCGAATGCAAAGACATTCATTCCGAATCCTTTTGCCAG
Organism: uncultured Muribaculaceae bacterium; assembly: GCA_964469965.1. GTDB lineage: Bacteria > Bacteroidota > Bacteroidia > Bacteroidales > UBA932 > Bact-08. The sequence goes on from CAYYAM010000010.1 coordinate 10,403, forward strand.
AGATGCGACTAATCTGCCCACATTACCATAAGCATGAATACCCACGTTCTTTCCCTTAAGCTCGCTTCCCGTACCAGGGTTGAAACAGTTACGCGAAACATATATCATCATTCCAATTGCAAGCTCGGCTACTGCATTGGAATTTTGCCCCGGAGTATTCATTGCCACCACACCTCTCTCTGTGCAGGCAGATAGGTCTAGGTTATCGTAACCAGCACCTGCCCTTACAACTATCTTAAGATTTGGAGCGGCGCTTAACACCTCTTTTGTAACCTTGTCCGACCTCACAATCATTGCATCTACATCTTTAACAGCACTGTAAAGCTCCTCGGGAGTTGTGTATTTTTCCAATAGGGCAAGAGTGTGTCCAGATGACTCCACTATGGATCTAATCCCTTCTGTGGCCGCTTTTGCAAACGGCTTATCTGTTGCTACTAAAATTTTCATAATATTTAGTTTAACCTTTGAAAAATGGATTCAGATTAAGCATTAAGCTTCTCAAACTCCTGCATACACTCCACCAGAGCTTTAATGCTCTCTACCGGGCATGCGTTGTAGCAAGATGCTCTAAAACCTCCAACGGAGCGGTGGCCTTTAATACCAACCATTCCTCTCTCTTTGGCAAATGCCATGAAGGCATCCTCTTTCTCTTTGTATTGGTCTTCCATTACAAAGCAGATATTCATAAGTGATCTGTCTTCTACAGCAGCCGTACCTTTGAACATACTGTTTCTGTCAATTTCATTGTAAAGAAGTGCAGCTTTCTCTTGGTTCATTTTATATACAGCATTGAGTCCGCCCATGCTCTTAACCCATTTTAAGGTCTCGTTCATCACAAAGATTGAGAACACCGGAGGTGTGTTAAACATAGACTCCTCTTGAATATGAGTTCTGTAATCCAGCATAGTAGGGAGGTATCGGCTTACTTTGCCAAGAATGTCCTCTCTTACAATAACAAAGGTAACACCTGCAGGACCAACATTTTTCTGTGCACCGCCATAGATAAGCGCATACTTACTAACATCAACCGGGCGGCTCATAATATCGGAAGACATATCGGCAACAAGATTAACCGGACAGTCCATGTCTTCATGAATCTCTGTTCCGTAGATGGTGTTGTTAGTTGTTATGTGAAAATAGTCCAAATCAGATGGGATTTGGTAACCTTTGGGTATATAACTGTAGTTTTTATCGGAAGAAGAGGCAACAGCAAAAGCATCACCAAGCCCTTTGGCCTCTTTTAAAGCTTTTTTTGCCCAGACACCTGTCTCGAGGTACCCTGCCTTTTTCTCAAGCAGATTCATTGCTACGTATAGGAACTGCATGCTTGCTCCGCCTCCCAGAAAAAGTATATGATATCCCTCCGGGATATTGAGTATCTCTTTCCATAGTGCACGGCATTCGGCCATTACAGATTCCCACTCTTTAGAACGGTGAGAAACCTCAATTACAGACATTCCTGTTCCTTTGAAGTCTTTCAGAGCCTCAATGGCTGTGTTTACAGCCTCTCTTGGAAGGACACACGGTCCGGCATTAAAATTATGAGCAATTTTCATGATATATATAATTTAAGATAACACAAATTGAGTCCAAAGGTAACTAAAAAATATTAAATCCAAACCTTTTTGCCGTTATTATGCACTAATCATTAGGAGTCTATTGGCTATTGCTTATAATTTTTAAGTTATCTCCATCTGTGATTTTTTCGCAGTAGTGACAAAGAAGTTTTACTCCGGGCGACTCAACTATTGTAGTAAACAGAGTGTCAACAGGTTGATTGTTGGTTATACACATAGGGTTCATACATTTAACTATCCCTTTTATAGTTGAAGGAATTGTAAGCACCCTCTTCTCCACAACCTCAAAATCGTGGATAATGTTAATCTTTGCCATTGGAGCAATAAGGGCTATTCTGTTTATGTCATCATCTTCGAAATACTTATCAGAGACTTTTATAATGCCTTTTTTACCCAGTAGTTTACTGTCGAGGTTTGTTCCGAATGTTATTTGCTTACTACTTTTGTTTAGCCCAAGAATATCAATCACTTTGAATAGTTGATCTGACGGTATGTGATCTAACACCGTTCCATCTTTTATAGCGCTTACTTTAAGTTGTTTTTCCATCGTTTATACATTTAGAATCTCTCTGTTCCCAATAATTTTGATATAATTGCCATTCGAGTGTAAACTCCGTTCTCTGCTTGATTAAAGTAGTATGCGTGTTCGCTGTTGTCTACATCTTGAGAGATTTCATTTACACGTGGCAGCGGGTGGAGTATTCTCATATTTTCACGGCAACCCTCCAGCATAGAAAGATTTAAGCTATATACATTCTTTACCCGTTCGTACTCCATTGGGTCTGTAAATCTCTCCCTCTGTACTCTAGTCATGTATATTATGTCTGAGTCTGCAATGCCGTCTGAGAGGTTTGAACTTTCGCTATATGGTATTCCCCTCTTGTCAAGGTACTCCTTGTACTCCTTTGGCATTTTTAACTCCTCGGGCGATGTGAAGAGAAACTCCGGATTGAAGTGAGACATTGCCTGTAACAATGAGTGTACGGTTCTTCCGTACTTGAGGTCACCTACCATATTTATCTTGAGATTATCAAGTCTTCCTTGGGTCTTTAGGATGGAGTATAAATCCAACATGGTTTGAGTAGGGTGCTGATTTGAACCGTCTCCTGCGTTAATCACGGGTACTTTAGAGATCTCGGAAGCATACCTTGCACTTCCGTCTAAAGGGTGTCTTATAATAATAAGGTCGGCGTAGTTAGAGACCATTTTGATGGTGTCTTTGAGTGTCTCCCCCTTCGTTACACTGGTGCTGCATGCATCAGAAAATCCTATTACTCTTGCTCCCAATCTGTTGGCGGCAGTTTCGAAGCTTAGTCTGGTACGTGTAGAGGGCTCAAAGAAGATACTGGCTATCACTTTGTTGTAAAAAAGGGGCTGATTTGGATTTTTTTCGAAGTTAGAAGCAATCTTTAGAGTACTTAATATATCCTCCTTCGAGAAGTCTTGAATTGATATCAGGTGTTTAGGCATAAAGATTATATTTATGTAGGAACTAATTTACTATCTCTATTTTACAAAATTCAGAAATTGATTGAATCCTCTCCAGATTCCCTTTAGTCACTTTTATCGTAACCGAACATCCAATTCCAAACTCCTGTGCAACTATCTCTTCACATACACCTCTGACGGTTCTCATAACTTTGTCGGAATTTGGATACTCAAAATTGATTTTCAGTGTTTTTAGTAATCTTTTCTCTATAATGTAAGCATTAGCTATTGCGTTGGCTGCCGCACTTTTATAAGCTCTAATCAGACCGGTTACCCCCAGTTTTGTACCTCCAAAGTATCTCACAACAACTATAAGAATGTCGCTTAGTTCGTTTGAGAGAATTTGCCCCAAAATTGGTCTTCCTGCAGTGGATGAGGGCTCTCCGTCGTCGTTTGCTCTCCACAACTCGCCCTTTTCGCCGAGTCTGTATGCGTAGCAATGGTGTCGGGCATCGAAGTATTCACTTTTAATATTAGATATCAGCAACTTTATCTCCTCTTCTGAAGATACGGGATATGCAAAAGAGAGAAATTTACTTCCCAACTCCCTATATGAACCTTCAGAGGGATTTTGAATCGATTTGTAGGAGTCGGGGTCTTGAATTTCGCTAATCGCCATTACGGAACATTTTGGTAAAATTACTCCCTTTTTGCTAATTTTGCAAAATGTACCTCAAACATTTTATAGAGACATTTAGCTCGTTGGGTAACGTTTTAGAGACTTTTCTAAAAGAGCCCTCTGTCTACCCCGAGATTCAGGCAGCGGTGTCTAAAAGTGCTACACACAATAGCTTTTTTACCCCGCAAATGCAGTTGGCAGCTTTACAGGCAATAAGAGATAACTATCTTAAGGATAATCTATTGTTCAACTGGTTGAGCGGCAGTGAAGGTGAGATTAAGGAGAGAGAGACCGAGGTTACGATAGTCATGGCAGGTAATATACCCCTTGTAGGTTTTCATGATCTGCTGTCTGTGTTGGCTGCAGGTTGTAAAGCTGCAGTTAAACTATCCTCAAAAGACAGATACCTACTACCTGCTATCATTAAAGCAACACCACATCAAACTATGGATGTCACCGGCAGGGTAAGGTTTGTAGATAGCATACCCCCACAATCTCGTATAATTTTGGCAGCGGGTACCGATCAAACAATAGGGGCTATAGAGGAAAATAACGCAGGTTCCATTATTCTAGGTAGAGGCACAAGGTTCTCAATGGCAATCATACATGGAGATGAAAGCGACCAAGATATTAAACAACTTTCCAGTGATATGTTTCTATATTATGGATTGGGCTGCAGAAGTGTAAGCAACTTGTTTATTCCCGGTAAATACAATATCTCCCAACTGGCAGCACAACTCAATGAGAATTTTCCACAACCACTCCCCCATGACTATTCAGAGCTCCTAAAATATCAGAAAGCTCTAATGACAATGACGGGGGAAACATTTTTAGATGCCGGAAACTTTCTAATGAAAGAGTGCTCATATCCATCTTCTCCCCCTGTTTCTGTCATTAATTATATACCTTACCATTCAGTTGACTCGGTTAGCAAGATTATTATAAATAACAGCAACAAAGTTCAATGTGTGGTAAATTTAAGAGGTTCGTCCAATTCTGTTCGGCCGGGAAGATCTCAACTCCCCTCTCTGTGGGAGTATGCCGACGGTATAAATACATTAGATTTTATTCTTAAAAATAGTTAACTTTGTATAAAGATTCATAAGATGATTTTCAGATTCAAAGCAACCATTACGGGAAACAAAATCTTTATGAGAGAGTATGAGGTGAGGGGCTCTTCGTCGCTCTATGCATTTCATCTCTATCTTCAGAACGATCTTGGATTTGCTCCCGATCAGATGGTGCTTTTTAGAGCACTCGATAAAGGTGGAAAGGTAAAGAGAGAGTACGGTCTCTTTGATGTTGGCGACGGTGCAATGGATACTGTTACAATTGAGGGTATTTACAACGCAGGATTACCATCTCTGGAGTATGTTTACGATATGTTTAAGGAGAGATTTTTGGTTCTTGAGGTTGTAAGTAAAGAGGAGGGTCTTGCCAGGAGATCATATCCTAGACTTGTTGCCGAGAGAGGTAAGAATCCCGACCAGTTCTCAGACAACTACGACGACTTTGAACATATGCTCGAGCCCGGAGATCACGACCTCAACCCGGTAGAGCCTGAGACAGAGAACGAAGAGTAGATTACATCGGTTTCACAAATGACCCCAAAAATCATACACCTCATAGTGGGGCCCACTGCTTCCGGTAAGACGGATATGAGTATAGATCTTGCTATTAAGTTGGGATGTCCAATCTTATCATGTGATTCAAGACAGATCTACAAAGAGTTAAAAATTGGCACTGCACCACCTTCAGATGAGCAACTAAGAGCTGTAAAACACTACTTTATCCACTCACACTCAATATTCGACTCCTATACTGCCGGAAGGTACGAATTGGAGGCGCTTGCACTCACAGAAAGGTTGTTTGCTCACTACGATTCACTTGTAATGGTTGGTGGTTCTGGTCTCTATGCAGATGCATTCTGTTATGGAATTGACGATTTTCCCCCTCCCGATAAAGATATCAGAGAGAGATTGAACAGTCGATTAAATATTGAAGGGGTAAGCTCGCTTAGAAATGAGCTTCGTCTTCTCGACCCCGAAAGCTATAAGAGTATAGATATTTCAAATCCTCAAAGGATAGTAAGAGCACTCGAAGTTACTATCTCTTCGGGGAGAGCATTCTCTTCATATAAAAGTTTTGGGAGGAAGGAGAGATATTTTAAAGTTGAAAAAACAATAGTAGAGAGAGATAGAGATGAGCTTTACAACAGAATAAACGCTAGAGTAGATAAGATGATGGAAGATGGTCTGTTGGAGGAGGCGCGTAGTCTTTATAAGTTCAGATCTCTTACAGCATTGAAAACAGTCGGCTATAGACAACTATTCGACTATTTTGATGGAAAGTGCACTCTGGATGAGGCTGTAGACTTAATAAAGCGCGATACCAGAAGGTATGCAAAAAGGCAAATCACCTGGTTTAAAAACAGAGGCTGTCCAATTGTTTAGACAGCCTCATTTTATAAGTGTTAATTTAACTCTAGAAAGGGAGATCGTCTTCACCCGTATCTGCAGGAAGATCTGCTCCTAAAGAAGCTTCAGAAGAGGCTGCATATGAAGGTGCAGACGAAGGTGCAGATGAAGCTCTCTCAATTTTCCATGCTCTAACGTCGGTGTACCACCTCTGATTGTACTCTCTGGACTCCAGATTGAAAGAGATCTTTAAAACCTCCCCTTCGGTGTATGATGATAGCTCTTCAACCTTATCGGCACCCCACACATTCATACACACTTTTTTAGGGAAGCTGTCTTGCGTCTCTATTACAAACTCCTGTTTTTTCCACTCTCCTCGTGCACTGTTCCCGGTTTGAACAGGGAGTTTCTTAATGAGAGATCCTGATATTTCCAAAGCCATAATTAAAACTATTTACTTAGCAACAGCTGCTTTTTTTACCTTAATTAGCTCAACTTCAAAGATAAGAGTAGAGCCGGCAGGGATAGTACCCATCTGCTGCGATCCGTAAGCAAGAGCTGCAGGGATGTAAAGCTCAATCTTTCCTCCTTCGCTCACTTTTTGCATACCCTCTACCCATCCAGGGATAAATTGATTAAGCGCAAGCGTTGCAGTTTCACCTCTGTTGTGTGATGAGTCAAACTCGGTACCGTCTATTAGCGTACCTTTGTAGTGAACCTCTACGGTGTCTTCAGCTGCCGGCATAACGCCATTACCCTCTGCAAGAATTTTGTACTGAAGGCCACTCTCTAGAGCTATAACCCCCTCTTTGGTTTTGTTCTCTTCCAAGAACTTATTACCCTTCTCTATGTTCTCTTCATTAGCCGCCTCTTGTTTTTTGATCAAGTATTTGGTAATTAGTTCATTTGCTTGAGCAAGCTCTACTTTAAGAGTTTTCTCGGTAAGCACATCTTCGATGGCTTTATAAACCTCTTTCATATTAAGTTGGCCAAAATCTGCCTGTTTTACCATTGAGCCGAGGGATGCTCCTACTGCATAGCTTACAGAGTCTCTAAGCTCTTTTGAAACTCCAGGAATCTCTTTTACCTTCTCTCCGCATGAGGTAATCATAACCAGTGCCACTGCTAAAAGTGAAAATGTTTTTAGTGTTGTTTTCATCTGTTTTTAAATTTTGTTTATTTAGTTTAATTCTATAAATCTCTTGGTTTTTTATACTTAACCCTTTGGATTGGCCTGTCGCAGGTAAACCTTAACGCAATCAACCCCACTACACCGGCAACCACCGAAGTTACCAGAATAGCAGCCTTACCCTCGTTGATAAGTAGTTCGTTTGAAAACGCTAAGCTATCAATAAAAATTGACATTGTAAAACCTATTCCTGCAATTATTCCTACAGAAAAGAGTTGTCCCCATCTGATTCCCTCGGGTAATTCTGCGATTTTGAAACGGCATGCCATATAAGATGCTATAAAAATACCTATGGGCTTTCCAAAAAGCAGTCCAAAAAATATTCCGTATGAGATATTTGATAGAGAGGATAATCCCCCAGTGCCTTCAAACACTACTCCCGCATTTGCAAGTGCAAAAATTGGCATTATAGAGTATGTAACCCAAGGATTTATTGTGTGCTCGAATCGATTTATAAGTGGATTTACCTTTCTTATCTTAGAGTGTAGATTGTGAATGATTCCAAGCTGTTCAGGATTAGCAAGTATATTTATCTCGCCGTTACCGGCCTGTTTAAACTTCTCTAAATAGTACTTACTCCTTACATAGAATCTCACCTCGTTAATTTGAGACCTAACGGGAATACACATAGCCAGAGCCACTCCGGCAATAGTTGCATGAACACCCGATTGATATACAAAATACCATAATACCACCCCGGGAATAAGATATAGTGCTGCATTGTGAATATTAAGCCGATTGAAAAGCAGTAACAGAACCACTATCGCTCCGGCGTAAATCAAGAACTCCGGATGAATTTCGTGACTTGGATAGTATACAGCCAATACAATAATTGCTCCAATATCATCTACTATTGCAAGTGCAGTAAGAAAAATCTTGAGCGATACCGGAACAGTGCTTCCAAGTAAAGAGATAATTCCTAGCGAGAAAGCAATGTCGGTTGCCATAGGGATACCCCATCCACCTGCCGCCTCTCCACCAGCGTTGAAAAGTGCGTAGATAGCTGCAGGCACTATCATACCCCCGGCGGCGGCAAATATGGGTAGAGAGGCCTGCTTGAGAGAGGAGAGCTCCCCAACCGCCATCTCTCTCTTAATCTCAAGTCCAACAACAAAGAAGAAGATTGCCATGAGAGCATCATTTACCCAGTGTAGAAGAGACATCTCTATCTTAAAACCACCTATTGCAAAGTCTGCATTTATGCTCCATATGTCATTGAAGAGAGATAGTTCATCAAGATTAGCAGCCATAAGAGCAAAAATGGTGCATAGCACCAGAAATAGTCCGCCGGTTGCATTATTGTGAACAAAAATCCCAAAAATATTGATTATCTCCCTTCTTCTTGTTGCCGACTGGCGGGAGAGTGTGCTGCTCATTCTTTTAAGTAAAGTTTAACGGTTACAACTTCTATGGTTTTGAAGATTCAGATCCTCGTCTTTTGTTGTTTAGACTGGTGTACAGGCACAGCTTATACAGTACCCTTGCCCCTACATTTGCATCCCACTCACTACTCTCACCCGGAGCAACTTCGCATAGGTCGAACCCTATTATTCTTTTATTGGAGAGGGCCAACATATGTAACAGATAGTCTGTCTCTCTAAATGAGAGTCCTCCCGGTACGGGCGTGCCAGTAGATGGACAGAGATCGGGAGATAGTCCGTCTATATCAAATGATATGTAAACATTTGCAGGCAGACTTCCAACTATCTCTTCACACTGTCTTTTCCAACTTTTTCCCTCAAAGGAGTTTCTTCTGATTTCCAGATCGGTAAAACATCTTATACGGGGGTCGTCGTTGATTATATCTGCCTCCTGCTGACAAAAATCCCGTATACCCACCTGAGTGAGCTGAGATACCTGAGGGATCTCGTTTAACACATTGTACATGATTGAAGCGTGTGAATATTTGAAACCCTCATACTCAATTCTAAGGTCGGCATGAGCATCGATATGCAACACTCCAAAATCTTCAAACTTTTCTGCAATAGCTCGCATATTCCCAAGCGGTACACTATGGTCTCCACCCACTATGCCAACTATATGTCCGTTAGTCATATATCTTTGAGCAACAAGGGCAACATGGCTGTTCAACTCTTCAGAAGCTGTGTTCACATCTCCAAGGATATCATCTACCTCTGCAAGGTCGCCACCCTCTTCAAGGTGTTTGATAATCTCCTCTGCAGTTTTTCTAAACCGCTTATTCTTTTTTATCAATGATTCCTCTATAGGGTGAGTCCCTATTTTTACCTTCCAGGCCTCCTCTACCAAAGGGTCGAAGAGATCTATCTGGAGCGATGCGTCTATAATGGCCTCGGGACCCATGTGGGTTCCCGGCCTATAAGATGTTGTTACATCCCATGGAACAGAAACAAGGACAATTTCTGACTCCTCAGTTTTGTATGGAAGTGCAAAGTAATTTCCGTTTGCAACTCCTAAATCGTTTGGGTTAAAAGTGGTCATACAATTCCCTCCCTAATTATATCGTGTATGTGGACCAGACCTTTGTACTTCCCGTTGTCTAATACAACAACAGATGTAATCTTATTCTGCTCCATAATATTAAATGCTTTAAAAGCGAGCTCTTCTGAATCAATAGTTTTTGGTGAGTGAGACATTATGTCTATTGCCCTCAGGTTATCTGTAGACTCCCCTCTTTCCAGCATCCTTCTAATATCGCCGTCGGTAATTATTCCCAATACATCTTCGTTACTGTTAAGCACAACAGTAGCCCCTAGTCTGCTGGCCGAGATGTTAAAAATAGTACCTCTTATTGTCTCATCGCCCCTTACAAAGGGCCTGCTATTGCTATCAATTAGATCTGAAACCCTCGTGTAAAGTTTCTTTCCAAGCGACCCACCCGGGTGAAGACGTGCGAAATCATCCTTTGTAAAGCCCCTCATCTTAAGCAGGGCAACTGCCAGGGCATCTCCCATAACAAGCTGGGTTGTTGTACTCGATGTTGGCGCCAGGTTGTTTGGACAGGCCTCGGAGTCTATTGTAGTTTTTATTATATAGTCGGAATGCTCGGCAAGAAAAGAGTTGGCAGACGATACCATGGCTATAAGAGTGTTGCCCATTCTTTTGATTAGTGGAACCAACACTTTAATCTCGGGTGTATTACCACTTTTAGAGATGCATAAAACAATATCTTTAGGCATGATAATCCCTAAATCTCCGTGTATGGCATCGGCAGCGTGCATAAATACCGCAGGAGTGCCTGTTGAGTTGAGTGTGGCCACAATTTTTGACCCAATAATGGCGCTCTTGCCGATTCCTGTAATGATTAACCTTCCACCCGAATTAAAAATAAGTTCACAAATCTCTTCAAAACCGCTATCTATATAGTCTGAAAGCCGTGCTACCGCAGCGGCCTCTTTTTCAATCACCTCTTTAGCGGTTCTAATAATATCTCCCCCTGAATTTCTCATAAAAATTTTGCGATGATAAAACTATTAGATAACTTAGAGCCACAAAGGTAACTTATTTTTACAAAACTCATTTAGTATATCTTTCATTATTCTATGCAAATCAATTCGGAGCTTTTGCACCTGGAACTTAAACGACACTTCGGCTTTAGCTCATTCAAAGGACAACAGGAGGAGGTTATTAAACACCTGATGGAGGGGGGAGACTCATTTGTTCTTATGCCTACCGGAGGTGGAAAATCTCTATGCTATCAATTGCCGGCTCTTATCATGGAGGGCACAGCAATTATTATATCTCCACTCATAGCACTAATGAAAAACCAGGTAGACGCAATAAGGGGTTTTATTACAGAAAATGAGGGGGTTGCACACTTTCTAAACTCCTCTCTAAATAAGAGTCAACTCACTGAGGTTAAAGAAGATCTGCTATCGGGAGTGACAAAGCTGCTATATGTTGCACCTGAATCACTCACAAAAGAGGAGAACATTGCACTTCTAAAGCAGATTAAAATCTCCTTTTATGCGGTAGACGAAGCTCACTGTATATCGGAGTGGGGTCACGACTTTAGACCGGAGTACAGAAGAATAAACCCATTGGTAAACGAGATTGGGAAAGCTCCGGTTATAGCCCTAACTGCAACCGCAACACCTAAAGTACAGAGCGATATTCAAAAAAACCTTGGGATGACTCATGCCAGAGTGTTTAAATCCTCCTTTAACAGACCAAACCTATACTATGAGATAAGGCCTAAAGTAAATACAGACAAAGAGATAATAAAGTTTCTCAAAAACAATGCTGGAAAATCGGGAATAATATACTGCTTAAGCAGAAAAAAGGTAGAGGAGATTGCCGAATTTTTAAATGTAAACGGGATAAAAGCGTTACCATACCATGCAGGGCTTGACGCCTCTACACGTGCCACCAACCAAGATATGTTTCTTATGGAGGAGGTAGATGTGATTGTGGCAACAATAGCTTTTGGGATGGGTATTGATAAACCCGATGTTAGATTTGTTATTCATTACGATATGCCCAAAAGTCTGGAGGGGTACTACCAAGAGACGGGACGGTCTGGCAGAGACGGAGGAGAGGGGCAGTGTATTGCCTTTTACTCATATAAAGACATTCAAAAGCTGGAAAAATTCATGCAGGGTAAACCAATTGCAGAGCAAGAGGTTGGGAAACAGCTTTTGTTGGAGACAGTTGCTTATGCAGAGTCAAATCTTTGCAGAAGAACAGTGTTGCTAAACTACTTTGGTGAGGGGTACGGCCAAAACGGTTGCGGTTCGTGCGATAACTGCCTATTCCCTAAGAAGCAGTTCGATGGAAAGGAGGAGATCTCTGTACTGCTGGAGCTGATTGCCGGAATGAAGGAGCAGTTTAAGGCAGAGCACATTGCAAACATCTTGGCGGGGGTTAATAACTCACTCATAAAATCTTATAATCACCACAATCACGAGCTGTTTGGAATAGGAATCTCTAAGGGGCTAAAGTTTTGGATGGCAGTTATAAGACAATGTCTTATACATCACTTGATAGAGAAGGAGATAGAGAGATACGGACTCATCTCAATATCACAGAAGGGCAGAGAGTTTTTGGAGTCTCCATACTCAATTATGCTTACAGAAGACCGTGAATTTGGAGACTCAGAAGACGACGACGACGTAGTTAGTGTTGGAGTTAAGAGTGCAGGAGGTGGTGGAGATACCACGCTTCTTGCTATGCTTAAAGACCTTAGGCACTCGATTTCAAAAAAAATCAACCTTCCGCCCTTTGTTATTTTTAACGACACATCGCTTGAAGATATGTCTATCCACTTTCCGGTGACTTTTGACGAGCTTAAGAACTGCCAGGGAGTGGGAGAGGGGAAGGCAAAAAGATACGGAAAAGACTTTATAGAGCTTATATCTAAATATGTGGCAGAGAACGAGATTGAGAGGCCATCCGATCTTGTTATAAAATCTGTTGCGAACAAATCTCTTAACAAGGTATATATCATAACCGGAATAGACAGGAAACTTCCATTGGAAGATATAGCCGAGTCCAAAGGAATGGAGCTGGAAGATGTTTTGGCAGAAATTGAGGCAATTGTAAACTCAGGCACAAGACTAAATATCGATTACTACATAAGACAGACTGTAGACGACGACAAAGTTGATGATATATACGAGTACTTTAAAACAGAGGCCTCTACCGACTCTCTTAAAGAGGCAGCAGAGGAGCTCGGAAGGGGCTATACTGAGGAGGAGATTAGGTTGGTTAGAATAAAATTCCTCTCAGAGATGGGGAATTAGCAGTGATAATATCTCTCAACCAGCTCTTTGAGCAGACCGGGATTGTTCAGGGTCTCTTTTCTCAACTCTTTATCGTTATAAGATTTTAGCTTGTCGATAGTTCCGTCTATAAGAAGAGGAGAGAATACCCCGTCGCTCTCATAGATATGTCTCATCTTCTCTAACTGGAGAGCAGATTCATAACAAGATGCAGGCAGTTGTTCCAGTTTAATCATCTTCTCTCTGTTCTTACTGTCGTGGATATTAACATCTACGTAGGTCTCAGCTGCCCTCTCCAGAGGGTTCTCAATTTCAAAACCGTGACGAGCTGCAACAGTTAAGCCGGCCAGTGTATTGTAGATATCTGCAGAGCCATCGGGAGATCTAAGCTCAACCGTCTGTTTTTCTGCCGTCACATTTGTCTCATAAGGTTCAAGGGGATTGGCGTTATGCAGCATATCGTTCTCTCCAGTCCAGCCAAGAGGAACTCTTACCAGAACAGACCTGTTTCTATCGCCCCAGCAGATGCTGGTTGGTGCCTCCTGGTGTGGAACAAGTCTAAAGTAAGAGGTTGGGTTTGTATTGCCAAAAGCTGTTAGAGAGGATGCACAATCCATATATCCGGCAATTGCTGTACGTGCCTGATTCGAGAGTTTTCCATCCTCAATCATAACAGGTTTGCCGTTTTTAACCAACCTTGTATGAAAATGCATACCGCTCCCGGCTTTGCCCTCTGTGATTTTTGGAGCAAATGTAATATCCAGACCGTGTTTGTATGCAAGTGACCTGAGGATCCATTTGGCCAGAACAAGCTGATCTGCCGCCTTCTCTACAGATGTAACAAGAAACTCTATCTCGTGCTGTTCGTAAGCACCATCCTCTCTTTTAAAGTTGCCTACCTCTGAGTGGGCATACTTAATCTCCCCACCGCATGAGGCAATACAGTGCATAGCCTCGCAACGGAATCCCTCTTGCTTTACAAACGGATAAGACTCATGATACCCTCTCTGGTTGGGAGTCTCGTACATCTTTTGGTCTGCGGCTTTAGTGTAAAACTCCAGCTCCCCCATTGCTTCAAACTTATAACCTGTCTTTGCAGTAAACGACTCAGAGGCCCTTCTTAGCGTATATTCGGGCGAGCTGTCCAGTGGCAGACCATCCTTAGTAAAGTATGAGCATAACATACCCAAAGCAGGAATAGGAGAGAAGGGGTCATGGTAAGCAGTTCTAAAGCGTGGAACAACGTAGAGGTCGCTCGACCCTGCACTGATATATGGGAAGAGACTGGAGCCGTCTACCCTCTCTCCATAGGTGAGGATATTCTCCAGATATTTTATATTAGTTACAGGAAAATTGAGACTTTTAAGTCTTCCGTCTGCAGCCACATACCTAAAATTTATAACCCTCACCCCCTTTTCTGTCACATACTTGATAATATCTTTTCTGGTAAAATCTTCGGGATATTTGTTTAAATGTGCTACAAGCGGGTTAATGTTATAATTGATATAAGAGTCCATTATTAATTATTATTTTTAAATGAATATGTCATAAAATATTATAAATGATTACAAATTTATAGAAAAAATTTAAAATCATAATTTTGAATCTACTTTTTTAATTTAATAACTTTGTTGGTTCATGAAACCTACAAAAACGAAAGTCATTATAACGGTACTTACCCTTATTGCAGCAACCACTGTAATAGGCACATTGTTATTTGCTCTTGTTGGAAAGAACAGGAATCACAAAATATCTGTTCAACCCCCTAAGGTTACTACAGCTGTTCCGGTAGACGCTTCGGCTATCATACTTGTTTGGGGTACAGCCGCTTTAGGGGAGTTCACTTCTGGAGAGAACCTTTTGACCCAGACACTTTTCCCCGGCGATGTTACTGCTAAACTCTCTTATTCGTTAGCTAAAATCTTGGATGAACAATTTCCGGGCAATAAAGAGAGTTTCGAGTGCTCCATATCGCTCCACTATTCGGCTAGAGACAAGATATCTCCTCTCATTTCTATTAGTATACCCACCCATTTGCAAACAGAGAGTTTAACAATATTCGAGAATAAATTCCCAAGAAAAAGAGTATTTAACAATATCTCTATATACTCTATAGGTAATTGTGAGGCGGCAATTTATAATGGCTTTATAGTGGCATCCGACTCCCCTTTAATCTTGGAGTCTTCTATCAGGCATCTCTTATCGGGAGCATCTATAAATGATAATGAAGAGTTTGTTATGTCGCATAGAATGGTTACCCCGGGCAGTAGTGCTCTATTAATTAACCACTCTCAGGCGGGAAAACTCTTCTCTGCATTTGTTGCTAAGAGGTATCTGGGAGAGGCACAATTTCTATCAAGAGTCACAACATGGAGCATTCACAAGCTAGAATCACAAGCAAGCAGCTTTACGGCCGGGAGCAGCTTTCTAAACCAAAGGTTGAGCGGCAACTATGTATTTAGCTCCCAAAGTCAAAAAGGGTCGTCTGTAGAGTCTATCGGTGCTCTCCCTTCAAATACATTTGCAGTGGTTATTTTCTCGGTTGATAATCTTACCCGCTTTTCTGGAGAGTATAGAAAGTTTAGAGATTACTACAGAAAGAGAGAGAGAGTCTCCTTTTTTGAGGCCTTAAAATGGATGGAGTACATGAAAGCAAAGGAGGTGTGCTGCGCCTTTATACCCTATGCCGGAAAGATTGAGGCGGTTGCACTTATCAAGAGGGAGAGTGGTATATTTACATGGGTTTCAAAAATTTTTGGAGGTGCAGATGAAGTTGGAGAGATAGAGAACTTTAGTAAAAAGGGCTATCTTACCGAACTCTTTGGAGAGATCTTCAATAGTGTAAATGAGGAGGGTGCTCTTGAAAAGGGAGAGTACTACTTTATAGGCCCCAAAAAACTTTTAGAGGAGATTAAGGGTGGTGCATTCGATAATTTTTCGTTAAGCGAATATTTTTCTCAGACCAAGGCATACAATTTGCTCGAAAGAGAAAAAGCACTTGTCTCTGTTATAGTAAATGCCGGTGAGTATCGCGACTCACTGTTGGGGTTTTTAAACCCCCCTACAGCAAGAGCAATTAATAGATCGTTAGGAAAAAAGAATATCATTTTGGGAGCTTATCAGATTGTACAAAAAGGTGAGGAGGGGCCCCGCGGATCTCTCTTTTTCTATGCCGACTCACTTGATCAACTACCTTCTCCAAGAGTGAAAGCACAGGAGAGATCTATGGGTTGGGAGTCTGATACCATTGTAAATATAGATAAAGGTCCTTTTAGAGTAATCAACTTCTCATCTGGCCATACAGAGTATCTGGAGCAGCTTCCTAATCTTAGATTAAGACTCACAGATAAGGATAGAAAAGGTATTTGGGCTATACCATTCGATTCCCGAATTAAAGGGTATGTAGAGCAGGTAGACTATTTTAAGAACGGGAAGCTTCAAATGTTGTTTGCATCTAACAATAAGCTCTATCTTTTAGACAGACTTGGAAGATTTGTAGCACCATTTCCCGTAAATGTAGAGAAAGAGATAGTTATGGGGCCAAAGGTTTTTAAAGGAGAGAGAGAGGGAGACTATGTGATTATGCTTCTTCATAAAGATAACTCATTGCGACTCTACAACAGGGATGGCACCCCTCACAAGGCATGGAGCGACATCTCAACAGATGAGACCATTAAAAATTTTCCCCATCCTATTATCATTGATGGAAATAGATATTGGGTACTCAGAACCTCGTTAAAGAGCGTTATATATACCACCAACGGAAATCCGGTTACCGCTGTTAAAGGGAGGAGCGCTCTTGCGGTAGATACTCCGGTGGAGCACGTAGGAGGCGGGATTGTAAAGGTAAAAGATATATCAAACAGAGCAATTCTTCTCAATCTGGAGAGTGGGGAGACAAAGAAAGTTAAATAGTATGGAAGGTTTTTTTACATTTGTTTTTGTTTTTATCCTAATCATTTGGTTGGCAGGAAAAATTTTACCACTCCTGTTTGCTTGGTGGATAAAAAGGAAGATAATGAAGATGCAGGGTTCACAAAGAGACTACAGGCACAATAGCGGCGCAAAAGAGGGAGATGTTCATGTGCAGGGTGGCGAGAGGGCTAAGAAAGTTGTAGACAAAGAGGTTGGAGAGTATATCGATTTTGAAGAGACTAATTGAATATGAATACATTTTTAAGACTTCTTGCCTTTGCAAAACCTCATAGAAAGTTTTGGCCGAGATATCTGCTTATCTCAATACTTTCTGTAATATTTGGGATAGCCAACTATGCTTTAATAGGACCACTTCTAAAGGTATTGTTTGAGTCTCAATCTATAGATTTAGTGAGTGTTATGCCTCAATTTTCACTTACTCCCGAATACTTCAACTCTCTGTTTAACTACTATCTGGTTGGATTTTTAAAGAGCTCCGGCCCATTGAGTGGGCTGGTATATGTTTGTGTGGTCCTCTCTGTAACATCACTTCTCTCTAACCTAATGAGGTATCTCTCACAGAGAATATTGGTGAGTATGAGAACCCATATAATGAGGAATATAAGGAAGGAGCTCTTTGCAAAAATAACCAAGCTCAATGTTGGGTATTTTAATATGCACAGAAAGGGAGATATACTCTCCAGTATCTCTAACGATGTTACAGAGGTTCAGAATGGGGTGGCAAACAGTTTTCATATACTATTCAGAGACCCCCTTTTGATTCTTGGATTTCTATCTATGCTATTCTATATGTCTCCTCAACTCACTGCCGTAACACTATTAACATTACCTATCTCTGCACTGGTAATAGGCCGTTTGAGCAGAAAGCTCAAAAAGGGGGCGGTTGAGACTCAGAGCATGATGGGGAGAATTGTAAGCCACTTTGAAGAGGCAATTTCGGGGGTTAGAATCATTAAAGCATTTAATGCGCAAAGCTATGTTAGAGATAGCTTTGGAAAGAGTAACGAGATGCACAGGCAGGTTAGCAAAAAAATGTTTAACAGGCAGGAGTTGGCATCTCCTCTCTCTGAGTTTTTAGGTATTACTGTTGCTGCAGCTGTAATTTTTTACGCAGGTTATCTGCAGTTGAATAATAAGCTTGGAATGGAGTGGTCTTCATTTGTGGTCTATATTGGATTTTACTGGAGAGTATTGGAGCCGGCCAAAGCTATCTCCAATGCCTTTGCCAATTTACAGAGAGGATTGGCATCGGGGGAGAGACTTTTTGCAATACTTGATGTTGAGCCGGTAATAAAAAGAAGCGAAAACGCAGTTGCAGTAAGCGAATTTAGAGAGAGCATAGAGTTCTGCGGAGTCTCTTTTAAATATGCACAAGAGCCGGTACTTAAAAATATAAATTTAACTATTCCAAAGGGAAAAACAGTTGCCCTCGTAGGCCCTTCGGGTGCCGGAAAAAGCACTATGGCAGACCTTATCCCAAGATTTTACGATGTTACCGAAGGAGAGATCAGATTAGACGGCAGAGATATAAGGGAATTCGAGCCAAAAGATCTCATTGGTCTGATGGGTATAGTGACTCAGGAGGCGATACTTTTTAACGACACTGTTTACAATAATATAACATTTGGTATGGAGGGTGTTACTCCCGAAGATGTATACAGAGCAGCAGAGATTGCTAATGCCCATGAGTTTATAGTGAATCTGGACAATGGTTACCACACAAACATAGGAGACAGGGGGGCAAATCTCTCAGGCGGGCAGCGTCAACGTCTTGCCATAGCAAGGGCTGTACTTAAAAATCCCCCTATTCTGATACTGGATGAAGCCACCTCTGCCCTAGATACAGAGAGTGAGAAGCTGGTACAGGATGCCCTCACCAACCTTATGAAAAACAGAACCTCTGTGGTTATAGCCCATAGATTATCTACAATAAGACATGCTCACACTATTGTTGTTTTAAAAGATGGAGAGATAGTTGAGATGGGATCTCACAAGGAGTTACTCCAATTGAACGGGCTGTACTCTCATCTTTGTCAATTACAAACTTTCGCATAATTAATATTTATGTCCATACAATAACTATCATGGAAAAATCGTTAAACCTACTTCTGGAGCAGAGCTTTAGAGAGAACTGGGATTACCCCGCTCTTTCTGACTATAAGGGGATTACCCTTAATTACAGAGATGTTGCCAGGAGAATAGAGAAGCTTCACATTGTTTATGAGATTTGTGGAGTAAAAAAGGGAGACAAAATCTCTATATGCTCAAGAAATCAGGCAAACTGGGGGGTTGTGTTCCTCTCTGCCCTCACCTACGGAGCAGTTGCTGTTCCAATATTGCATGAATT
This sequence comes from uncultured Muribaculaceae bacterium, assembly GCA_964469965.1. Taxonomy (GTDB): domain Bacteria; phylum Bacteroidota; class Bacteroidia; order Bacteroidales; family UBA932; genus Bact-08. The sequence continues at coordinate 29,675 of CAYYAM010000010.1, forward strand.
TAAACCCGGAAATATTCACCATATAGTCAACCACTCCGACTCTAGAATACTGTTTGCAGGAGATATTGTTTGGGAACAACTCAGCGAGGCAGAGATGCCAAACCTGGAGGCCGTTATTCAGATAAATGATTTTGCTATCCTTTACGCGAAAGATAACAAAGTTAGAGAGACAAGGGAGCACCTAAATGAGCTTTTTGGAAAAAAATATCCTAAGAATTTCAGGTCGGAGCATATTAAATACCATCACGACCAACCGGAGGAGCTCTCAATGATTAACTACACCTCGGGTACAACAGGTTTTTCAAAAGGGGTTATGATACCGTACAGAGCATTAAGGTCTAACGTAGACTTTGCCAAAATGGTACAACCTCATATAAACAACACATCTAATGTAGTTGCAATGCTGCCTACGGCGCATATGTACGGAATGATGTTTGAATTTCTCTTTGAGATGACTGTAGGGGCTCATGTCCACTTTCTTACACGTATTCCTAGTCCCAAAATAATAATGGACGCCTTTGCAGAGATACAACCAGATATAGTTATAAGCGTTCCGCTTATAATTGAGAAGATATATAAGAAGAAGCTTCAACCTATTATCAACAAGACCTCAATCAGAGTTCTACTCAGATTACCCGTTATAGATCAAAGAATTCAAAAGAAGATAAAGCAGGAGTTGGTAAAAACTTTCGGTGGAAGATTTTACGAGGTAATTATTGGTGGAGCTGCCTTCAATAAAGAGGCAGAGGCCTTTTTCAGAAAAATAGGATTTCCATTCACCGTAGGTTATGGTATGACGGAGTGTGCACCCATAATCACTTATGCACCTTGGAATAATACTCGTCTTTACTCCTGTGGAAAAGCGGCTCCGGGAATGGAGATAAAGATAGAGTCGCCAGACAGCGAAAATGTTCCCGGAGAGATTCTTTGCAGAGGAGCTAATGTTATGCTCGGATACTACAAGAATAGCGAAGCAACAGATGCCGTAATGACCAAAGATGGCTGGTTAAGAACAGGAGACATGGGGGTTATAGACAACGAAGGATATCTTTATATAAGAGGGAGATCTAAAAATATGATCCTTGGTCCGTCGGGTCAGAATATATACCCAGAAGAGATAGAGAGCATAATTAATAACATGCAGTATGTTGTTGAATCGCTTGTAATAGAGGAGAAGGGGCAGTTAACGGCACTTATCTACCCCGACTTTGAACAGGCAGAGAAGGATGGAGTAAAAGAGGACGAGCTTGAAAAAAAGATGGAGGAGTTAAGACTTACTATTAACGAAGAGTTGCCAAATTACTGTAAGATTCAGAGTGTTAAAGTTTTTCCGGAGGAGTTTGAGAAGACTCCAAAAAGGAGTATTAAGAGATATTTATACCAAAGATCGGAATTATAGATTATGGACAACAAACAGAGACAATTCGATAAGAGCTACCTCGACATGGCAGAGATATGGGCAAAAAACTCATATTGTAAACGCAGGCAGGTGGGAGCGCTAATGGTAAAAGATAGAATGATTATATCTGACGGTTATAATGGTACCCCTGTTGGCTTTGAGAATGTGTGCGAAGACGAGAACGGAAAAACAAAACCATATGTTCTTCATGCAGAGGCCAATGCTATAACAAAAGTGGCTAAATCGGGAAACAGCAGCTCGGGCGCAACTATGTATGTTACTACAGCTCCTTGCCTGGAGTGCTCAAAATTAATAATTCAAGCAGGCATAAAAAGACTTGTATACCGAGACCATTACAGAGTGACAGATGGAATAGACCTGCTAAACAGAGCGGGTGTCGAGATTGTAAATCTAAGCGAATAAAAATTTATGAGTTCATTACTTAACAGGTTTAAACAAAACCCCTGGCCCTCTCTGATAATTGTATTTTTAGTAGGAGCTTTAACCTATAAAATAGCATCGGACTATCTCAATTCAAAGGAGTTGCAGATTAGAGCAGGTAAATGGGATAAATTGCTGCTTATACTATCGCAGGTAGATAAGCACTATGTAGATACAGTGAATTTTGCTGCAGTTACAGAAGATGCAATACCCGAGATTCTTCAGAGACTAGATCCGCACTCTGTCTATCTCTCTCCTAAAGAGCTAGAAAGTGCCGACGAACAGCTGCAAGGTAACTTCGATGGCATAGGAATACAGTTTAATGTTCCAAATGATACTGCAGTAGTTATCCATGTTATTCAGGGAGGTCCATCTGAGAGAGCGGGGATAGTGTCGGGAGACAGACTTGTAAAGGTTAACGGAGAGACGGTTGCCGGAGTTAGCATGAACCAGGACTCTCTGGTGAGAAGATTAAGGGGGAAATCGGGAAGCAGGGTAACAGTAGCTGTTAAAAGAGTGGGGGTAAAAGATCTTATCTCCTTTGATATAAAGAGAGACAAGATTCCTGTGAAGAGTGTAGATGTTTCTTATATGGTTAACGATACATTAGGTTACATTAAACTCTCTAAGTTCACTAGGTCTAGCTACAGTGAGTTTATGGAGGGGGTTGCCACTTTAAGGAAACAGGGATTGAGAGAGTTGATCTTTGATCTAAGAGGAAACACAGGGGGCTATTTCGACCAAGCTCTTCTTATGGCCAACGAATTTTTGAATAAAGGCGACCTTATAGTCTATATGGCGGGGCGCAATAGACCAAGACAGGACTTTTTTGCCGATAATAGCGGCAGATGCAGAGACCTTGCTCTTAAAGTACTTATAGATGAGGGTTCGGCCTCGTCCAGCGAGATATTTGCAGGAGCGATTCAAGATAATGACAGAGGAGAGATAATTGGGCGTAGATCTTTTGGAAAAGGGTTGGTTCAGGAGCCGATATACTTTTCAGATAACTCGGGAATAAGACTTACTGTTGCTCGTTTTTACACCCCATCGGGAAGATCTATCCAAAAACCATACGACCACACCAACTATAACCAGGATATTCTGGAGCGCTACAGGCACGGAGAGATGCTTAGTGCCGACAGTATAAAGTACGACCCCAATCTAAGCTACAAAACTAAGGGAGGTAGAGTTGTTTATGGTGGTGGCGGGGTAACTCCCGATGTGTTTGTCCCGGTAGATACAACAGGTGTTAGCCAGTACTTTATTAAGGTGTCAAATATGGGTTTAACCTTTAAGTTTAGCGCAAAGATGGCAGATGAGTATCGTAAAGAGCTTAACTCAATCAATTCACTTAAAGAGCTATACGCCTTTTTTGAAGGTAAAAAATTGGAAGAGAGGTTTAGAGAGTATGCATCTTCTAACGGAGTTAAGGCAGATAACAGAGAGTGGGAGAGTAGCGTTTCTCTTATAATGAACCATATAAAGGCATTCACAGGAAGATACTCCCCTTTAGACGATAAAGCATTTTACCCAATACTTCTTGAGGAAGACAATGTATTTAAGAGAGCTATAGAGTAATGGGTAAAGGCGCTTACTGCGCAATAAATCGGTAAACAATCTCCCCGGTCTGCCTATCGGGGGCATCTGTAGAGGCGGTAAATCTAGATGATTTAGCCGCCTTTACTGCATACTCTCTAATACAAATATCGGGAGCAGATCTATCTGCTATTACTATTGCATTGGTTACATAACCTCTTCTGTTTACAACAATCGAGACAGCAACATCGCCGCCGGCTACACATTTATAAACAGGAATAGGCAAACTCATAGCCTTTCTACCCTCTAATGAATATGAGATAACCGAAGGGCCTTTATAGCTCTCAACTTTTGGTTCATCAGTTTTTTTTGAGGGGTCGGAGACATTGTCGCTCCCTTTAAGAGCTTCGGCCTCCCTTCTGGCAGCATCGAGTCTCTCCTGCACCTTTCTCGCCTCTTCATATACCTGAGCAGGGTTCTTAAACCTGTCGTCTCTTAGTTGAGATCCCTTTTGAGCAGAGGCGTCTACCACCACGTTTCTAATTGGAGTCCTCCCAGCCAGAATATCGTCTAACTCTTTGCTAACATCCTCTTTAAGCTGCTCTTTTTTTGCAAGTTGCTCCAGCATCTCCTCTTTTGTAAAATCAAGGATAAAAGAGCTCTCTTCACGGAGCATATAATCAATTCTGGATATTAGCAATACAATTATAAGCAGTAGATGAAATGCTACTGTTAGATAGAGTCCGGCATTGTTGTCTCGCTTGAACATCACTTCTCTTTAAGTGCCTTCTCAATAGTTGCAAGAAGAATACCAATCGCAACCTGATTGTGGCCACCTTGTGGAATTATTATGTCGGCATATCGTTTGCTGGGTTCAATAAACTGCAGGTGCATGGGTTTAACAGTCTTCTCATACCTCTCAAGCACCTTCTCTATTGTTCTTCCTCTCTCTATATTGTCTCTTGTAATTACTCTTCCAAGTCTGTCATCGGCGTCGGCATCTACAAAGACCTTTATATCCATGCACTTTATGAGTTCGAGACAGGTAAATATCAGAATTCCCTCAACAATTATCACTTTGGAGGGCTTTACCTTTACTGTTACATCTGTGCTTCTGGAGCAGGTTAAGTAGGAGTAAACCGGCTGCTCTACGCTTTTACCCGATTTTAGATCTTTTATATGCTTGATTAAAAGCTTAAAATCCACAGAGTCGGGGTGATCGAAATTGAGCTCCAATCGCTCCTCTATGGGCAGATGGCTGTTATCTTTATAATAAGAGTCTTGAGGGATTACAACAACTTCACTATCTGAGAGTATTTTGGTAATCTCTCTTACAACCGTTGTTTTACCCGAACCGGTACCACCGGCAATTCCAATAATTAGCATATCTGTGACTCTTAAAATTCAGCGTTTTTTGGAGATCTTGGGAACGGAATAACATCTCTGATATTTGCCATGCCGGTTACAAAAAGCAATAGTCTCTCAAAACCAAGCCCGAATCCTGAGTGTGGAGCGGTTCCAAATTTCCTTGTCTCTATATACCACCACAATGTCTCTCTGTCCATCTCCATCTCATCAATCCTTCTCTCAAGCTTCTCAAGCGACTCTTCTCTTTGCGAGCCACCAATAATCTCACCAATTTTAGGGAAGAGAATATCCATTGCTCTAACAGTCTTTCCGTCGGGATTCTGTTTCATATAGAATGCCTTAATCTCCTTAGGATAGTCTGTAAGAATTACCGGCTTCATAAAGTGTTTCTCTACAAGATAGCGCTCATGTTCACTTTGTAGGTCTGTTCCCCAAGAGACAGGATACTCAAATTTTACCCCAGATTTCATTAGAATCTCTACACCCTCTGTATAGGAGAGTCTTACAAAGGTTGTCTCTGTAACACCTTTTAATCTCTCAATGAGCTCTTTGTCGAACATATCGTTGAGAAACTGAAGGTCGTCGGCGCAATTTTCAAGAGCATATTTAACAAGGTACTTAATAAAATCCTCTGCAAGATCCATGTTCTCTTTAATCTCATAGAATGCCATCTCAGGCTCTATCATCCAAAATTCCGACAGGTGTCTTGGTGTGTTTGAGTTCTCTGCTCTAAAAGTGGGACCGAAAGTGTAAATCTCTCCCAAAGCAAGAGCTCCCAACTCACCCTCTAATTGTCCGCTTACGGTAAGGTTTGCACACTTTCCAAAAAAGTCTTGGGTGTAGTCTATACCACCATCGTCTTTGCGCGGAGGATTAGATATATCCAGAGTGGTTACCTGGAACATAGCTCCTGCACCCTCGGCGTCGGAAGCCGTAATAATTGGTGTATGAAGATAATAGAAACCTTTATCGTTAAAATATTTGTGTATGGCAAATGCCATAGCGTGTCTGATTCTAAAAATGGCTCCAAAGGTGTTCGTCCTAGGGCGAAGATGGCCTATCTCTCTAAGGAACTCCATACTGTGCCCCTTTTTCTGAAGAGGATAGCTGTTAGGATCGCACGTGCCGTAAATGTGCAGCTCTTTCGCCTGAATCTCTACCGGCTGACCGCTTCCTACAGATTCAACGAGATCTCCGGCAACAGCAACGCAAGCTCCTGTTGTTACCCCTTTAAGCAGCTCCTCTGAGAACAGGTTCATATCAAAAACAATCTGAATACTCTTTATGGTAGAACCATCATTCAGAGCTACAAAAGATATGTTTTTATTACCTCTTTTTGTTCTTACCCATCCTTTTACAAGGACTCTCTCTCCGGGGCTCTGTTTTAACAGCTCCGAAACCTTTTGTCTTATTAGACTATCCATCATATTGTTAATGTTACTTATATTATTTTAACTCTTCGCCTACTCATATTTTACTGTTCCACCATTTTTGAGAGCTGCGCGTAGTGCCAGTTTTCTTACCCATATTACAAAGATACCCGTTAAAATGAGGTTTAGTACAATAGATAAAACAGATATTATCAGGGCGGGCCCTCCTATGTTGTAACTTAGTGCAATAAAGATAATTCCGGCACCAACCTCTCCTCTTGTAAACATACCTATAGAGAGAGCAAGTCTCTCCTCAATTAATCTCTCTCTGTAAAAAAGTACGGGAACCATTTTACCTATGTTAGATATTACAGATACTATTAATACATGAACCAGTATCCTCCCCATTGGTAGCATAGGTTGGCTTCCCAGCAGGGAGGCCCCCTCTTTAATCTCATCTGCTATTGAGTGATCTCCTATGAATACAGGCATACTCACCCCCACAAGGAGCATAAACACCATAGATATACCCGAGGATACTCCTCTCTCTGCTCTGCTGTCTATGTGAACGGGTCTCATAAGCATTCCAAGCACAAATGCAGGCAAGAGAACCTCGATATGTATCCCCTCATCCTCGCCAAGGAAAGATGATGTAATAAAATGGAGTGCCCAGGTTAGCGATACAATTGCAACCGAATAGAAGATAATTGCAATCCAATCTTGTCTGATGTTGAATTTCCCCATCTCTTTCCATCCGTAATATAGCAGAATAAAGACTATGAAGAGAACTGCAGCCATCTGCCACTTCATCCCAATCATGATAATCTGCAGAGGAATCATGAGGAGAATAGTATCAAGATCGTCAAAGATGGCCAGAACCTGAATTTTTTTATATATCCAACTAGTTCGCAGCCCAATTGCTGCCAACATGGTAAACAATATCCCTGCCGAGGTGGGCGCTGCAAACCTGCTCAAAAGGAGACTCTCCTTCCACGCATCCCAGCTTGTATTGTACTCGAAAGGGAGAAGTATAAAAACATAATAGACTGCAACTAAAATCCATGGAAGCGCCGCTGTTGCCATCGCTATGAAGTAATCACCCACATAACTTTTCCACCTCTTCTTATCTAATTCAAACTCGCGTCCAACATTTATCATAATGTAAGAGAGAGATATATACAGAAGAGTATGAGTTACAGACAGTATAGAGTGATAGTACTCTCCCGTTACGGGAAGAATCTGCGAAATGACAAGTCCCACAAGTAGGAAAATGGAGAAGGATAAAACTTTTTTCATTGGCAGCTATTAGGTTTCTGAATACAAAAAATTCAGCGGCAAATTTACTAAAATGCCGCCAAATCACAATAATAAGATGTTAATGCCTTATCTTCAGAGGTTTTGAAGGAGAGCTTTCATTTCTACACCTGTCCAGAGCAGTAATCACATAAAGATATGTCTCTTTTTTTGGACCAGTCTTAAGCTCTATCCCCCTCTTATCAGTTATCTTGTAGATATATGAACTATTATCTGTATCAGGAGCAGTACCTTCTGGGAACCTGTAAACCACAAAAAACTGTGCACTCTGCATCTGATCACCACTATTTGAATGACTCCACGATATACCCCCTCTTCTCTTAATAACATTTGTAACAGCAGGAGGCGCTATTGAGTCAAGATGCTTGTAAGCAGGTATAATTGCCGGGTGTCTCTGATAGATTATCTTTAACGAGTCGGTAAAAACTGTGTTTGCAGAGAGTGACCACCCCGGCCACCAAACATTTCCGTGAACATTAGGCAGCTCTCTAACCATTCTCATTTTGGCTTCAAATTGACTCTTGTGAGGATTTTCAATATCGGGTTCGCTAAATGTGCCGATATTCTGTCCAATGTACAAATGTTCCCCAAAATTGGCTCCATTCCACCACTCAATTAATGTTTTATAATCGGCAGCCGGGTGGCCAATCTTCCAGTAAATTTGTGGTACATTATAGTCTATCCATCTGTTTTTCACCCAAAATGGCACATCTGCGAATAGTTGGTCGTAATTAGACAAACCATTTGTTTTGCTTCCGCTTCCATCCGGCGTATCTTTTAAGTTTCTATGAATTCCAAATGGACTGATTCCAAATCTCACCCAAGGTTTAATGGCCTTTATTGTGTCGTTGAGAGCCCTGATTAATGTTGTAACATTATTCCTTCTCCAGTCGTTTTTTTGCCAGTATTCAAAACCCTGTTTTGCACCATACTTAACAAATGAGGCGTCGTCGTGAAACTCTTCAAATGGTAACGGATATGGGTAGAAGTAGTCATCGAAATGGATAGCGTCTATATTGTAGCGGGTAACTATATCTGCAATAACTTTTACTGTGTGTTCTACCGCCTCGGGCTCTCCCGGATCGAAGTATAGCTGAGAGCCGTATCTTTTGAAAAGATGGGGTTTTTGAAAATAGAGATGACCAGGGTAGAGTTGCTCTTTATCGTTAGATGTAACCCTGTAGGGATTACACCATGCATGGAGCTCCATCCCTCTTTTATGGCACTCCTCAACCATGAACTCGAGTGGATCCCATAACTCTGAAGGGGCCTTTCCCTGCTCTCCGCTCAGAAATCTGCTCCAGGGTTCAATCTCCGATTTATAGAATGCATCTGCCTGGGGTCTTACTTGAAAGATTACCGCATTTATACCTGCTTCATGGAACAGGTCGAGAGTGGTTACAAAGTGCTGCTTTATAGAGTCGGCACTCATAGTTCTGAATCTTTGATTTCCTACAGTATGCAACCATGCCCCCCTAAACTCCCTTTTAGGGAGCTCACGGGAGGCAATAGATGAATAAAGCAGTATGAAAAAAAGAAGTGTAAGAGCTCTATTCATACATAAACATTTTAAATGTAAATTATCTATTGTTCAATTCCAAAAATTCTAAGAATCCTCTTTGGGATATCGGTATTATCCATTCTGCCCGAGAAAAGTCTGCTCCCCGGACCAATAGCATAAATTGGCACGGCAGCCCCTGTATGTGATGAGGTTGTCCATCCTACATTTGCTTTTTTATTAAGCTCGGCATAAGCAGGTGTACCCTCTTTATCTACTGCCATAGATCTTTTTTGTGGCTCCAGCTCATTTAGTTTAAGCTCATAACCCCTCTCTCTACCTAGTGTCATTCCACCTGTCTCATGGTCTGCGGTTACAATAATCAGCGTTTCATTAGGGTATTTTTGATAGAAATTAAATGCAACTTCAACAGCGTCGGCAAAATCTAAAACTTCAAGAATATTGGTCTTTGCATCATTGCTATGCCCTGCCCAGTCAATTTTACCTCCCTCTGCCATAATAAAGAACCCTTTTGTTCCGTAAAGATGGTCTATTGCAGCAGCAACAACCTGTTTTAATGTAAGGTCACTCTCCGATCTGTCTATTGCATATGGCAAATCTGCCTCTTTGCCTCTCTCCTGAAATAGAGCCACTCTCTTTGAACCCTTTTTTGACATATACTCTTTAATTCCCCTTGCAACCGTATAACCGCCCTCCTCTAAAACAGAGTAGATATCTTTTTGATCTTTGTTTGGACCGGTAGGTTGCGCAAAACCTCCACCCCCAAAAAAGTCAAACCCACTCGATGGTATTTGAACGGCAATCTCATAGTAGTTGTTTCTACTGTTGCTACTGGCGTAAAAAGCTGCAGGGGTTGCGTGATCTATGGTAACATTAGAGGTTATTCCAACAGGAATGCCCCTCTCTTTAATGTTGTATGCAATACTCTTGAGCTTATTACCTTGAGGATCTATCCCAAGCATGCCGTTATTTGTTTTGATCCCGGTAGCCAGAGCTGTTCCTGCTGCCGATGAGCATGTGATATATGAGTTTGCAGAGAATGTTGTTACCATTCCCATTACCGGAAATTTTGTAAAAGATAGAGATTGGTTTGAAATCTCTTTTTTTTGCGAGGAGAGATATGCCTCTGCCATTGAAACTTGATGGAATCCCATTCCATCTCCTATAAATAGAAAAACAAACTTTGGCCTCTCCATTTGACCCCTGCGTACCCCCTCCTGCGATCTCTGCCACTCTTGTGCTGTTATTGAAGAAGATAGCGCAAAAAGAGAGATTAGAATAATAATAAACCTTCTTTTAATCATGATAAAAAGTATTAATTTACGGTATAAAGATAGTGTTACAACTAAAATAACTACAAAAAAAAGTGCCTTTTGTTTAAAAAGGCACTTTTTTAAATATAATCTACAGCTGTTAGTTGTTAGACTCTGCTCTTCTGGCATTATACATAATCTTGAGGGCAGATGTTCTTCTGAGCTCCTGTTTGATATCTGTTATAATACCCATACGAACGTTCTCGTCTGCTTTGATTGATACTGTCATAAACTGACGGTCGGCTTCACAAAGAGTCTCACGCTCTGCAGCAATGAAGTCTCTGATGTCGCTCACAGATTTGAATGAGTCGTTAAGCTGAATACGAGCATCTGTTCCAAACTGAGCCTGTCTGCTCGGGATAGGTGTACCTACATATATATATGCAGCAAGGTCTTTCCTCTCTAATTTTGCGATCTCGGTAGCTTCAGGCACCTTTACGGTAACCAACCTGTCTGTTTGTCTCATACTGGTTGAAACCATAAAGAAGAATAGAATCATGAATATAATATCAGGCAGCGATGCGGTACTGAGTGCCGGTACGCTTTTTTTACCTTTTTTTGAAAATTTTGCCATTGTACTTACCTTTTTATCGTTTTTTACTACCCGTGTCCTTAGGTTCTGCCTCAGAGATATTCTGAGGTATAGCATCTCTTACAATTCTCTGTTTATCTTCGTCAAGAGCTGTGTAAACTTTGCCGAAGTTCAGCATAGAAAACTCGTCACGAATCTCATTAACCGCCTTTACCAGTTCGTTTTGAACCTCAATATAGGCTTTATAACTTGTACCGCGCGTGTTTTGAAGCGAGATAACCCCTTTGGATACAGGATAAGGACCAAAACCTTCGATCATCTTCTCTTCCTTTTCTGAAAGATTAATGTCTTCTGCCGGGTTTGTGAGGAACTCTTTAGCCTTTTCTTTTAGTTGGCTAACGTCCATCATCTGCCCGCCTGCGAAAAGTCTGTCAGCATCGTTAATACGAACTATCAGGATGTTTCTTCTGTTAATCTGAACATCATCCTGTTTCTGATTTTCGTCAGGCATCGGAGGGAGACGACGCTGCAAACCTGCCTCAATATCCATTGTTGTTACCATCAAAAAGAATATGAGAAGCAAGAAGGCTATATCGGCCATCGAACCCGCATTGATTTCCTGTACTGGTCTTGCCATATTATTAGTTTGTATTAACGGTTTCTAACCATGTTAATGAGACTTCCTGCCAGAATTGATATAATGGCAACTCCAAAAAGAATATAGGTTATTAATAGACCTGTATCTGTTATTTTAAGAGTAGACGCAGAAGGCTCCGGGTTTATGTTTGTATTTGCCAGCGGATCTCCTGATGCAAGAGCATAGGAAAGACCCACAACTACTACCACAATAGCCAGATTGATCAGAATCTTCTTGAACCCTTTAGGGTTGCTGAACATGCCAAGAAGAGGGAGACCAACAGCTAAAAGGGCTGCTATGCCGAGCAGAACATATCCGTAACCTAGGAAGGTATCGAGCATATTCTGCTGGTTGATGAAAAACAGAACTGTTATCACCACAGCAAGACCCAGTAGTATGTATGAGATATAATTTACGAATTTTGACATAATTCAATTATTTTTTAGCTTTTACCAAAATATCGATTAGCGAGATAGATGCATCCTCCATAGAAACAACAATTGCATCGATTTTTGACACAAGATAGTTGTAGAAGATTTGAAGGATAATCGCTACGATAAGACCGGCAACGGTTGTGATCAACGCAACTTTGATACCACCGGCTACGATGTTAGGTGAGATATCACCTGCAGCCTGGATTGCATCAAATGCACCGATCATACCTATAACTGTTCCGAGGAATCCTAACATAGGAGCGATAGAGATGAAAAGCTGAATCCATGAAAGACCGTTCTCCATCTGGCTCATCTGAACCGAACCATAAGAAACAACAGATTTCTCAACAACCTCGATTCCCTCATCTACGCGTGATATACCTTGGTAGAATATGCTGGCAACAGGACCACGTGTTGTACGGCAAACCTCTTTAGCTGCCTCAACTCCGCCTGTAGTGTAAGCCTCTTCGATTTTTTTGAGGAGCTTCTCTGTGTTGGTAGTTGCAAGGTTTAGATAGATAATTCTCTCAATTGCAATTGCAAGACCAAAAATAAGACACAAAAGTACAGTAGCCATAAAACCGGCACCACCCTCAATGAATTTAGTTTTAAGCTGCTGGTGAACAGGTATATCCTGTTGAACTGTCAGATCGGTAGCCGGATCTGGTGTTTGTGCAGAAGCATACTGTGCAGAGATGGTTATAAAACCAACTACTGCCAAAAACATGAAAAATTTTTTCATAAATTTTTGAATGATTAAAGTATTAAACAATGTATTTTAAATAGTTATCTGTTTCCAAACCAAAGTCAATTATCGTGCAATTTATAAAGATTTTTTTAATATCCATTAACTGATTGTAATTTCTCCTCTTAAATTTTCTAAAAGCTCCTCTTTAACCTTATGATTATCATTAGTGTTGCCAAGTAAAAAAAATAATTTTACCACTGCGGCCTCTGTAGTAGAGTCATATCCGCTTATTACCCCCATCTTCTTCAGAAGTATCCCTGTAGCGTAAGCGTCCATATCTACACTCCCTGCCATACATTGAGTTATGTTAAGAATTATTACTCCACGCTCAATGGCACCTTTCAGCAAATCTAAAAGCCACCCCTTTGTTGGGGCATTTCCCGAACCGTAAGTCTCTAAAATAAGAGCTCTCATACCCGGAACAGAGAGAGCGCTCTTCACAACCTGTTCAGAGATTCCGGGGAATATTCTTAGTATAGAGATATTCGTATCCAGAGCTGTATTAACCTTAAGCTCTCTTCCCCAATCCAAAGGATAGTTGATAAAAGGGGTGTTGTATTTTATGTGTATTCCCGCCTCTGCAAGACAAGGGTAGTTGCTGGATCGGAAAGCTCTAAAGTTCTCTGCATTGAATTTGGTTGTGCGGTTCCCCCTGTAAAGTTGACTCTCGAAGTATACACAAACCTCAGGCACCAGCGCTCTCCCCTTTTGATCTTTAGCTGCAGCTATCTCTATTGACGATATCAAATTCTCTTTTCCGTCGGTACGCAGCATTCCTATCGGCAGCTGACTTCCCGTGAATATTACAGGTTTCTCTAGATTTTCAAGCATAAAGCTAAGGGCAGATGCCGAATATGACATAGTATCGGTTCCGTGCAGAATAACAAAACCGTCGTACTGATTGTATTTTTCACCGATTAGGTTTGCAAGCTCAACCCAGAACTCCGGCTCGATATCAGAGGAGTCTATTGGAGGGTAAAATGAATGAGTGTCTATTGTGTGAACAAATTTCCTAAGCTCGGGAACCTCTTCCAGAATTTGCTCAAAGTTGAAAGGGACAAGAGTCTGGGTCTCGGGGTCGTGCTTCATGCCTATAGTTCCCCCTGTGTATATTAACAAAATATTCGACTTCATCTTTAATAGAGTTAATTCAATCTAAACACCATTTTTGCCTCGTAAGTGGTTATCTGTGCAACCTCCTCTACAGAGCACCCCTTTAACTCGGCAATCTTTTCTGCAATTATTTTCAGATAGGAGGGCTTGTTTCGCTCTCCTCTGAATGGTGCAGGTGTCAGCCACGGTGCATCCGTCTCCAATAGAATATTATTGAGCGGGATCCTCTTTGTAAGATCGGCAAGTCTGCTATTTTTAAATGTAACCACACCACCGACCCCTATTTTAAATTCGCCAAGCTTAATTATCTCTTTATAAGATTCGTAACTACCCGAATATGCATGGAAAACACCTCTTAGATTTAGATGTTTAAGTTTTTTTAATGAGTCGATGATAACCTCCATAGAGTCTCTTGAGTGAATTATGACAGGTAAATTTTTGTCCGACGCAAGTTTTAACTGCTCTTCGAATACAAATATCTGCTCTTTGAGATGTTTCTGAGACCAGTAGCAATCTATACCTACCTCCCCGATTGCAACATAGTCTCTTTTATCTACTACAGAGAGAACAAAATTTAACTCATCTCTCCAGTTATCTGCAACTGAGGTGGGGTGTACACCTGCCGCCTCCCATGCATATCCCCCCAATGATTCGCACAGAGTGCTCTGTGCTAGGTAGGTAGTGCTGTCAATAGAGGGGAGTATAACACCTGCTACTCCGCTTCTCTTTGCCTCTGCTACTACATCTGTAAGATCTGAATCAAACTGAGAATCGTACAGATGAATGTGTGTGTCTATAAGTTCAATCATTTACCCCTTTGGCTCATAATAGCATATATCTCTTACCGGCAACAACGGCAACTCTCCCCTCCAACTCAAGCTCCAGCAGAGCAGGAGCAAGATCCTTTACACAAATACCCGTGAGATCTGCAACGCGGTCGATTTCAAGAGATGAATCCGACTCCAAAGCTACTAATATTTTTTCTTTCGCGAAATCTTGAGGATGGAACAGACTCTTAACAGAGTGCCTCTTTTCGGGGGCTTTGCAGCCCCAACCTAAAAGATGTGCAAGATCTTGAGAGTTGGTGTAAATAGATGCCATATTTCTAGATATAAGCATGTTGCATCCATCGGATAATTTGTCTGATACCCTCCCCGGAACAGCAATAAGCTCTCTGCCGTAAGAAGAGGCCAACGAAGCAGTTATCATTGAGCCACCTTTAAGATTGGACTCTACAATCAGAGTACCTTGCGAAATTCCTGCTATTATTCTGTTTCTCTGGATAAAATTGAATTTATTGCACTCGCTCTCTCTGGGAAACTCCGATATCAGGGCACCTTTTGAGCAGATCTCTTTAGCCATATATGCATGAGATGCAGGATACACTTTGTCTAGCCCCCCGGCCAAAACCCCAATGGTATCCACTCCGCACTCAAGTGCCTGCCTGTGGGCTTGAGCATCTATCCCAAATGCAAGCCCGCTCACAATGCATAGGCAGTCTGTAATGTTAGACAGATCACTGATAATTTTCCTACAGATAGATCTTCCGTAATCGGTAGCTCTTCTGGTACCTACTACAGATAGCATCTTTGGAGTTTTGAGAGATGCCTCCCCTTTTTTATAGATAAGAATAGGGTGGTCGGGACACTCCCGCAGAGATTCGGGATACTCACCATTTACATCTGTGGAACACAATATAGATATGCCTTGAGATCTGCACCACTCAACCTCCTTAACAGCCGACTCAACCTCTTTTTGATTGATTATAAGATCGAAAAAACCATAATCTTTACCGGCTAATGAGATGAGCTCTTCTCTCTCCATATTAAACAGACTCTCTGCACTACCCGAAAGAGAGATCATCTTAAGTGCAGCTTTTCCATTAAACCTTAAAATACGGTTCAATGCAACCATATATATCAACTCACTCTCTTCCATAAGTGCAAAAATAGAGAAACAGAGATCTCTCTCTGTTTCTGTGTTCTATATTTCTTACTTCAAAAAGGAAAAAAGAGCGCGAAGTATCAAATAATCAGCAATGCGTCTCCGTAAGTTCCAAATCGGTATCCCTCTTTTTGAGCTGTAGTGTATGCCCTCATAACATTTTCGTACCCGCCAAAAGCTGCAGCAGTCATGAGCATGGTGCTCATTGGAAGCTGGAAATTTGAGACTAAGGCATCTGCTATAGAGAAGTTATAGGGAGGAAAGATAAACTTATTGGTCCATCCATTGAATGGTTTTATTTGATTTCGAGTTGTTACAGATGTCTCTATTGCTCTCATTACAGTAACTCCCACCGAGAATATTTTACTGCCTCTCTCTTTTGCCATATTAATAGCATCGGCACTCGACTCTGTGATTATAACCTGCTCAGAGTCCATTTTGTGTTTAGAGAGGTCTTCTACATCTACGGTTCTGAAGTGTCCCAGACCCATGTGAAGAGTTATATTTGTGGTTCTTACACCTTTTATCTCCATTCTTTTGAGCAACTCTCTGCTAAAATGAAGACCTGCAGCCGGAGCAGCCACAGCCCCCTCGTGCTCTGCAAAGATTGTCTGATACCTCTCATTATCAAGCGTCTCTGCTTTAGGTCTAATCCATTTAGGGATGGGCATCTCTCCAAGCTTAAAGAGTGTGGCTTTAAACTCCTCATGGGTGCCATCAAAAAGAAATCGTAGTGTCCTTCCTCTAGAGGTAGTGTTGTCTATAACCTCAGCTACAAGATTGTCGTTCTCTCCAAAGTAGAGCTTGTTGCCAATTCTGATTTTTCTTGCCGGGTCTACAAGAACGTCCCATAATCTCTGCTCTCTGTTAAGCTCTCTGAGAAGAAAAACCTCAATCTCTGCACCGGTCTTCTCTTTATTCCCATATAACCTTGCAGGGAAAACTTTAGTATTGTTAAAAATAAAGAGATCGTCCTCTGAGCAGAAATCTAAAATATCTTTAAACATCTTATGCTCAATGTCTCCGGTCTTTCTGTGGAGAATCAACATTTTAGACTCATCGCGGTATTTTGCAGGGTACTTGGCAATCTGATCCGGATTTAGGGTGTAGTCGAATTGAGATAATTTCATATTGAACTTCTTAAATATTGTAAACAGGTACTTTTATGTAAATTAGCAAACAAGTACTTTGTTATACGTATTATTCAAAAAAAAGTTTCAATTTGTCTAAAGAAATTGCATTATCTACAGTAAATGCCCCGGATGCACTTCTTACCAAACCTGTAAGATGTGCTCCGCTATTGCACTCAATACCCAAATCTCTTGCAAAAGATCTTACGTATGTGCCTTTACTGCACTCAATTGCAACTCTTAGTATTGGATTCTCCCATGAGATGATACAAGTTTTGTAGATGGTAACCGTAGAGGGTTTAAGCTGTGCATCTCCTCCCGATCGGGCAATATCGTATGCCCTCTTTCCCTCTACCAGCTTTGCTGAGAAGAGAGGAGGCATCTGCTCTATGGTTCCTGTATATTTTTTGAGGGCATTCTCAACCATCTCTAAGGTTATGTGATCATAGGGGTAGAGGTTGTCAATCTCTTTCTCCAAGTCGAAAGATGGTGTTGTTGCTCCAAAAGTTATCTCTGCTATGTACTCTTTTTTTTGTGATTGCAGAGTCTCTGCCATTCGGGTTGCTTTACCGGCACAAACCAGAAGAACACCTGTAGCCAGAGGGTCGAGTGTACCTGCATGGCCTACTTTTATATTCTTTTTTCCAAACCACCTCTGGATAGAGAACTTAACTTTTCTTACAACATCTGCCGAGGTCCATCCGTAGGGTTTGTCTACAATAAATACAATACCTCCGGGATATGTTGCCTCATCTTTAGAGAGCCCATTCTCCAATAGGCATTTGTCTGCTATGTAGTACTCTTGCTGCACGCTATCTTCTCCCTTCTGCTTATGTGTCTGCCCCCTTCGAAGCCGGTATTTAGAAAAGTCTCTACAATATCTTTTGCCTCCTTCTCAGTTACAAACCTTGCAGGGAGAGAGAGAATATTTGCATCGTTATGAAGTCTAGCCAATCCGGCCAATTCCGATGTCCAACAGAGAGCACCTCTAACCTTCTGATGTTTGTTAACGGTCATGTTTATGCCGTTACCCGATCCGCAAATAGCTATTCCAAGCTCTACCTCGCTTCTCTCTACAGCATCTGCAAGAGGGTGTGCAACATCGGGATAGTCCATACTTTGTGGTGAGTGGGTACCAAAATCTATAACCTTTATCCCCTTTTTTGTCAATAACTCTTTAAGGCACTCCTTAAGTTGGTAACCTGCGTGATCTGCAGCTATTCCAATCGTTTTTATTATTACATTCATGGCGGCAAAGATAGCTATTTATTAAATGAGTCAATAATTTTATAAATTTGTGGCTCTAATAGTACTTACAAAGATGAATATACCAATGTTAGACCTTAAGGGTCAATACCGGAAAATTAAGAGCGAAGTAGATAGTGCCATCCAAAATGTTCTTGACAACACAAACTTTATTAATGGGCCGGAAGTTAGCGCATTTGAGAAAGATCTTGCTCAATACACAGGTTCAAAACATGTTATTGCTTGTGCAAATGGTACCGATGCACTGCAAATAGCAATGATGGCTTTAGGATTAAAGGCAGGAGATGAGGTAATTGTGCCTGCTTTTACCTATGCAGCAACCGCAGAGGTGGTGGGTCTTTTGGGGTTGGTTCCCGTGCTTGTAGATGTAGACGAAAAAACCTATAACATAAAGATTCAAGATATAGAGAGAGCAATTACAGATAAATGTAAAGCTATTGTTCCCGTGCATCTTTTTGGCCAGGGGGCTCATATGGAGAGTGTTATGCAAATAGCAAAAAAATATAATCTTTTTGTAATAGAAGACAACGCCCAGGCAATAGGAGCTAAATACCGCTTTTCTACAGGAGAGGAGAGACATTTGGGAACCATTGGAGATATTGGATGTACATCATTTTTCCCAACTAAAAACCTTGGTTGTTATGGCGACGGTGGAGCTATATTTACTCAGGATTACTCACTGGCAGAGAAGATAAGGATGGTGACAGATCATGGTCAGAAGGTTAAGTACTATCACGATATTATAGGATGCAACTCCAGACTGGATACAATTCAGGCAGCAATTCTAGGGATTAAGCTAAAGCACTTAGACGAGTATTCAGCTGCAAGATATAGAGCAGCATCGTTCTATAGAGATAAACTAAAGAGTATTGATGGGCTTGTCCTTCCTCATGAGGTAGAGTATTCTCAGCATGTTTATCATCAATTTACAATTAGAGTGAAGGAGAGAAGAGACCAATTAAGGGCGTTTCTTGCAGAGAGAGGTGTCTCATCTATGATATACTACCCTATGTCTTTGAACAATCAGAGGGCCTTCTCACAGATCTCCCGATGCCCTGTTCCATTGACTGCTTCTGAGATGCTGGCCGGAGAGGTGCTTTCACTGCCAATGCATACAGAGCTCAGCGAGGAGACTCAAACTGTTATATGTAATGCTGTTATTGAGTTTTATAAGCAATAAATCAAGATTGTAAAATAGCAACCAATTTAAAATTAAGTATATGGAAAAGCGGCAAAAAGTACTGGTAACAGGGGGGACAGGTTATATTGGAGCGCACACGGTGGTTGAGCTTCAGAAGAGCGGCTACCAACCGGTGATTGCAGATAATCTCTCAAACTCATCTGTGGAGGTTCTGGATGGAATAGAGAAAATTACCGGAGAGAGGCCCCTTTTTGAAAAGATAGACTGTACAGAGAGAGATGCTCTAAAAGGGCTATTTGATAAGTATGGCGATATCTACAGTGCAATTCATTTTGCTGCTTATAAAGCGGTAGGGGAGAGTGTGGCCTATCCACTCAAATACTATTCGAACAACATAGGATCTCTAATCAATCTGCTTGAGATAATGACATCTTCGGGCAGAGCCAATATTGTTTTCTCCTCGTCGTGTACAGTGTATGGACAACCCGAACCACAACATCTGCCTGTAAGTGAGCTTGCTCCTCTTCAACCCGCACAGTCGCCCTATGGTAATACTAAACAGATTTGTGAAGAGATACTTACCGATAGCGCCGCCGCAATGAAGGGTATACTTAAGGTAATATCGTTAAGATATTTCAACCCGGTAGGTGCTCATCCATCTGCAAACATTGGGGAGTTGCCACTGGGAGTTCCGCAGAACCTCCTCCCTTTTGTAACCCAAACTGCAGCGGGTATCAGGGAGATTCTGAGCGTTTTTGGTAACGATTACAACACTCCCGACGGGTCTTGTATAAGAGATTACATATATGTATGTGATCTTGCTAAAGCTCACGTTGCTGCTCTTGACAGACTCACCGGGAGGGACTCTCAGATGGAGGAGAATATTGAGTTTTTTAACCTTGGAACGGGAAAAGGGCTCTCTGTTCTTGAGGTGTTGAATGCATTTGTAAATGCAACAGGTATAGATGTTCCATACAAAATTGCACCCAGAAGGGCGGGTGATGTCGAGCAGGTTTGGGCAGATCCGGCTAAAGCAAACAATGTGCTGGGCTGGAGAGCAGACACACCTGTGGAGGATATTATGAAAAGCGCCTGGGCTTGGGAGAAGAGGATAAGAGGGATAGAGTAGAGATTACATTATCAGATTCGCTTTCCAATTCTCTCAATTGTCTCCTGCTTGCCAAGCAGAGCCATAATGTCTGCTACCCCGGGCCCTTTGGATTCACCAACTAAAAGCAACCTAAGGGAGTTCATTACAGAGCCCATATTCCAACCTCTGTCTTTAATCATACGAGGCAATAGCTCTTCTATACTCTCCTTAGTGAATAGAGTGAGTTTAGCAAGTTCATGAGATATCTCGGAGATAATCTCGAATGTGTCGCTCTTCCAAAACTTATCCTTTACTTTTTGATCGTACGATAGGGGGGCTTCAAATAGGTAACCTCCAATATCATACATTTCATTTACAAAGCATGCCCTCTCTCTGATTAACTCAACAGCACTGCATACAAACTCTACGCTTTTATCTATACCTTTCGATTTTAATATAGGCATGAGCTCGTTGGCAAGTTGAAGATTGCTTCTCTTTCTAAGGTACTCCTGGTTAAACCATTTTGCTTTGTCGGGGTTAAACTTGGCACCCGATTTTACAACTCTTTCCAGTGAAAACGAGTGGCATAGCTCCTCCAGTGTGAATATCTCCTGCTCTGTGCCGGGATTCCATCCAAGCAGAGCAAGCATATTAATGAATGCCGAGGGGTAGTATCCCTCCTCTCGGTAACCCTTAGATACCTCTCCCGACTCCGATCTCCACTCTAACGGGAACACTGGAAAACCAAGACGATCTCCATCCCTTTTGCTCAGTTTTCCTTTGCCGTCGGGCTTAAGTAATAGCGACAGATGTGCAAACTGAGGTCTCAGATCTTCCCATCCGAATGCTTCGTATAGCAGATAGTGCAAAGGTAGCGAGGGTAGCCACTCCTCTCCCCTGATTACGTCACTTATCTCCATAAGTCTATCGTCTACAACATTTGCAAGATGATAGGTAGGTAGTTCATCGGCTGCTTTCCAAATCACTTTATCGTCTAGGGTAGAGCTGTTCACCTCTATGGTGCCACGAATCATGTCGTACATCTTAATAACCCTGTTCTCGGGAATTTTAAAACGGATTACCCAGTTATTACTGTTGGAAATTAGTCTGTTAGCCTCATCTTTATCCATATTAAGGGAGTTCTTCAACTCTCCTCTCACTTTATAATTATATGTGAACGGCTCTCCCAATGCTTCGGCTTTGCTCCTGAACTCCTCCAACTCTTGTTGGGTATCAAAAGCGTAGTAGGCAAAGCCATTCTCAACCAGATACTCGGCGTATTTTCTGTATATGCCCTTCCTTTGAGATTGTCTGTAAGGAGCATACGGGTGCTTTTCCGAAGGGGCTTCTACAACTTTTCCACTCTCTACCCCCTCTCCAGGAGAGATTCCGCACCAAGCCAAAGACTCTATAATATACTCTTCGGCCCCCGGTACAAACCTTTGTGAATCGGTATCCTCTATTCTCAAAACAAATACTCCGTCCCTCTTTTTAGCATACAGATAGTTATAGAGTGCAGTTCTAACTCCACCCATATGTAGTGGCCCGGTAGGACTGGGTGCAAATCTAACTCTTGTCTTTCTTGCCATTTGTCAATCTTGTGTTTGATGAATATATGTGTTGTCAGACAGCAGCTGCTGCTTCCCTCCGCGCTCCTCAATTTTTAAAGTGCTGCTCTCTCTCATATCTTTGGGAATTCCTGCGCCACCCTCTTGTTGCTTTAATTTGAGCTGTTTTCTGATATATGCAGGTTGTGACTCAAGGCGGGTGATGTCGTCGCCCTGTTCAATAATAAGCGCCGGCTTTCCCCTTTTAAGTTCGGGAGACTCGTTGTCTGCGGGTATATTGGCAGAAACTCTTAGCGGGCGACTCATAGGAATATCAATGTTTGGAAACTCAACCTCATTGGCTACTGTATCGCCTCCCAGTGTTACGGCCTCAATAATCTTACCCCCAGAACTGGAGATTTGCGGAAGAGAGTGCATGTCGAAACCGGTAGCCACAATAGTAACGCTTATAGATTCACCAATCTCGGGATCGCACACAACCCCTCGCTTAAAGTTCTCTGCCCTTCCGCCGGTAAACTCCCCAATATATGCCATAATCTGGGAGAGCTCTGCCATTGTGAGTCCGTGAGTGTTGCTGGATGTTATGTTTACAAGTACATTCTTTGCTGAGGTAAGGTCAAAGTCGTTAAGAAGCGGAGAGGAGAATGCCTCCTCAACTGCCTTTATAGCTCTACTCTCTCCACTTGCCGTACCTATACCCATAAGGGCCATTCCGCTGTTATTCATAACCATCCTCACGTCGGCAAAGTCTACATTTATAAAACCCGGACGTGTTATAATCTCTGCAATCCCTTTTACTGCGGTGCTCAATACTGCATCGGCTCTTGGGAAAGCATCGAAGATAGAGAGCTCCCCAAAAATCTTATAAAGCTTTTGATTATCTATGATAAGAAGACTATCTACGTTTTTTTCCAACTCTTTTATACCCAGAACAGCCCTCTTGAGAAATTCACTTCCCTCATCGCGAAACGGAAGAGTGACTACGGCAACAGTAAGAAGACCCAACTCTCTTGCCACTCTTGCTATTACAGGGGCTGCGCCTGTTCCGGTGCCTCCTCCCATACCGGCGGTGATGAATACCATCTCTGTGGGGCTCTGGAGAGACTCCTTGATCTTATCTATACTCTCCATTGCGGCCTTTCTACCCTGTTCGGGATTACATCCGGCACCTAACCCTCGGGTAGCTACATTTCCCAGTTGAATTTTGTCGGTAACAGGGCTGGCAGCCAACGCCTGAATGTCTGTGTTGCATATAACAAAATCGACATCCTTGATTCCTTGTCGAAACATCTGATTGACAGCGTTTCCACCACCTCCGCCAACGCCGATCACCTTGATGATCGATCTCTTCTGTTCCCAATCTACAGGTAAATATTCCATGATGCAAAGTTAAACTTCATTATCTGTATTGTCAAATATATTCCCAATCACAGAGGTGAGATTTGTGAATAATCCTCTCTTTGAATGAGACTTAGCAGTTTTTTTACTTACGGGCTCTATTGTTACTTCTGCAAGCTCATCGTCTGGGAAGAGGGTGGTGCACTGAGCTATCTCCTCTTTTCTCTCTCTGTTCATTTCGCAACCAAGCATCAATAGACCAACTGCCGTAGATGATGAGGGTTTGAATATGTCCTGCATTGAGTCGTGAGAGATGTTGTTAACCGGACATGCAATTCTTACCGGATAGCCGGTCTTGAATTTTACAAATTGCTTGAGATTTGTAAGTTGAGATCCACCGCCGGTAATAACTACTCCTGCACCCAGCTTGTCTATAAAGCCCGAGTTCTCAATTTCGTACATAACTGCCTCAATAATCTCCTCTACCCTTGCCTCAATAATATTTGCGATGAGTTTAAAAGATACTTCGCGATTGTCTACACCACCTATGCCGGGAATCACAACTGTCCTGTTTTCAGGAGCATACTCGCTGTAGCACGAACCGTACTGAATCTTCATCTGTTCGGCATTCCTGAGCGACACTCCGCACCCTTGCCTTAGATCTTCGGTGATTGAGTTTCCTCCAAAAGGGATTACAGCAGTATGCCTTATAATGTTGTCGTGATAGATAAGCAGATCTGTTGTACCGCCACCTATGTCTATCATTGCAACACCCAACTCCATCTCATCCTCTGTAAGTACGGCCTTAGCAGAGGCAACAGGTTCCAGAATCAACTCTCTGAGTTTAAGACTGGCTCTGTTAATTACCAATCTGCTGTGCTCTACCGAGTTTACCTTTCCTATAAAAAGCTTATAGTCGGCCTCTATTGTTGTTCCGGTCATACCGCATGCGGTGTCTACTCCAATATGGTCGTCTACATTGTACGATTGTGGAATTACATGCAAAATCTTCTCTCCTGCGCTAACCCGAGAGATAGACATCTCCCTCATCATATCTTCTATCTCAGACTCCGAGATTAGATCGTCGGACTTACCCCTGTTTCTCTTTAGCCTGGCAGAGATGCATTTGATGTTTTGTCCGGCAATTCCAACATACACCTCGTTTATCTCTATTGAGTGCTCTGTTTTTATATCGTTAATTGTAGGCAGCAGAGAGTCTAAAACATTTTGAATATTAACCACCTCTCCCCGCATAACACCTTTTGAAGGTGCCTCTTTATACGCTATAACTCTGTAACCCGACTCTGTTCTCTCCCCGACAAGGGTCACAACCTTTGTGGTCCCAAGATCTATGGCTGCAACGTAACTATTCATATATTTAAGTTTTTATCTGTTTCTCTTCTCTTTTTTTACACACCAGCTGATTGCTGAACCTAAGGTCTACCTTAGAGTATCTGTCCCAACCCTCTGCCGGCACTACTTTATTATAAAATGCCTGTAATTTTTGGAATTTTAGAAGATAGTTTTCGGGATCTCCAAACACTACCTCTGTTGTTCCCACTCTTGGAACAATAAACATAACTCCGCTACTGTCTATATGCATCTGCTCAATAAATGAGCTCCAGTGTGAATTACTCTCCAGATAGAGGGCCATATTGTAAATAGAGGCGATCCATCTGTCAGATAGATTTGCCTCGCCTCTGTACCCTGCGGGAAGCTTAAGAGGAACTCTTCCGGTAACTACAGGTACATATGAGGTAAAGCTTCTGATAAGAGGAAAAATATAGGCAGTTTCATCCATATAGAACCCGCCGCTCTCTGTCTCCAGTCTAAGAATGGGCCTTCTCTGCTCAACATCTACCCTTAAGACCCCTTTTCTGTTATAGCTCACCTGAGAGATTTTAACTGCAGTCTTGTTGTTAATTATCTCCTCCAACTCATAATGGTTGATATGCTTTAATCTACTCTCCATTGGAGTTATCCCTTCAGAGATAATCAGCTCCTTAACCTCATCTTTGCTTACAAATCGGTTTCTGGTGCTATCCAGAATGGTCACTTTAATCTCACGGCATATAAGCTTACTGCTCTCCTCTGCATTGAGTCTCCAAGAGAGAAAGAAGTAGGCGCACAGCAGTGCAGTGAGAGTTGTGTAGCCGGTGTATATGAGGATTTTTTTAAACATTATATATTATATCTCTTTTTTAAATACACGGTAATCGGCTCAACAAACCGGTCTATATCTCCTGCTCCAAGCGTTGCCAGAGCATCTATCTCTCTTCTCGAGAGCTCCTCCATTAATCTCTCCTTAGTGATTAATACTTTATCTTTAATATTCACTTTGTCGAAAATTATTTGGGAGGTTACACCCTCTATAGGTAACTCTCTGGCAGGGTATATATCCAGAAGGATAAGTTTGTCTAACATACTCAAACTCTCTGCAAACTCATTGGCAAAATCCCTTGTGCGAGTATAGAGATGTGGTTGGAATATTCCCGTAAGCTCCCTCCCTTTGAATATGTTTCTCATTGAGCTTACTGCTGCAGATATCTCTTTTGGATGGTGTGCATAGTCGTCTATATATGCACATTCAGGGGTGTTTATCTTTATGTCGAACCTTCTCTCTACACCTTTGAAGGTGGCAATGGCATCTTTTACCTTTTGAGGAGATAGTCCCCATTCAAGAGCTACGGCACCGGCCGCAATTGAGTTCTCAACATTTACCCACCCCGGAATCCCTACACTGCAGTTCTCAATTGTTCCACCGGGATAGTTAAGTGTAAAGCTAAAGTAGCCACCGCTCTTCTCTATGATATGAGATGCATAAAAATCGCTCTTTGTACTGTAAGAGTATCTTAAAATTTTACATTTTGCACGAGAGAGAACATCTTGAGGAATCTCCTCTTTGGCAATAAGAGTGCCATTGGGTTTAATCTGTGAGGCAAACTCTGCAAAGGCACCCCTTATTGTTTCGTGATTATTGTATATATCCAGATGGTCTGCATCAGACGAAGTAATTACTGCTATCTGCGGCCATAGCTGGAGAAAAGATCTGTCGAACTCATCTGCCTCTGCAACGAGTACCTCATTTTTAGAGAGGAGTAGGTTTGTTCTATAGTTTGCAGATATCCCACCCAGAAAGGCCGTACACCCTATTCCGCTATGCTCCATGATGTGAGCCAACATGGTTGAGGTGGTTGTCTTTCCGTGAGTGCCGGCAATAGCCAACACCTGTTTCTCTTTTGATATATGACCCAACGCAGCAGATCTCTTGATAACTCTATATCCTCTCTCTTTAAAGAAATTGAGTTCGGGAGAGTCGCTCGGCACTGCCGGAGTGTAGATTACCAATCTATTATTCGTGTCCTCTTTAAAGATTTGAGGTATATTTGAGATATCATCAAGATAATGTATGTTAATACCTTCATTAACAAGCTCACAGGTAAGTTTACTTTCGGTTCTGTCGTACCCTGCTACAACCGCTCCACAATGATTGTAATAGCGGGCAAGGGCACTCATGCCAATACCACCTATTCCAATTAGATAAACGTACTCTCTGTTCATTATCTACCCCTTTTTTATAAGATTAAGTACCTCTTTTGCAATTATCCCGGCAGCTCCATGCATGGCCAGATTGCCAATTTTATCTTCAAGCTCAATAATCCTCTCTCTGTTGCCAATAAGTGCATAGGCACTCTGCATAAGTTTCAACTCTGCTTGTGAGTCGGCAACCATCTCTGCCGCACCATCTTTTACAAGTGATAGCGCATTGTGAGTCTGATGATCTTCGGCAACATTAGGCGAAGGAACAAAAATGGATGCTTTTGCTGCTATGCAAAGTTCAGAGATAGTTCCTGCACCTGCCCTGGATATTACCACATCTGCAGCGGCAAATGCCATATCCATCTCCTTAATAAACTCAAATAGCTTAATATAATCTCTGGGATTCTCCTTTACAAACTCATTGCAATCTTTAAAATAGTATTTCCCGCATTGCCAAATTATTGAAACGTTGCTCGTTTGATTTTGTAACATCCAATTTTTTAAACACCTATTGAGGGTGCCGGCCCCTAAACTTCCCCCAACCACCAGTATGGTTGGTGTACTCTCTTCAATACCTAACAGAGCTTTTGCCTTCTGTTTCTCCTCTTGTGTAGCTCTTTTTATTCCATCCCTTACCGGGTTTCCGGTTAACAAAATCTTCTCCGGGGAGAAGAACCTATCCATTCCATGGTAGGCCACACACACCTTTGCCGCTCGCTTAGACAAAATTCTGTTGGTTATACCTGCATATGAGTTCTGCTCCTGAATGAGATATGGAATACCCATTGAGCCGGCGCTCCAAAGAGTGGGGGCACTAGCGTACCCTCCCACACCCACTACAACATGGGGTTTAAACTCTTTGATAACTCTCCGGGCCTCTCTTAAGCTTTTGAGTAACAAAAAAGGCACCTTCAAATTACTTATGCTTAGAGAGCGTTTTAGACCAACTATAGTTAGGCCTTTAATCTCGTAACCTGCTGCAGGTACTCTCTCCATCTCCATCTTTCCAGCAGCACCCACAAAAAGTATTTCACTCTGCTCACACTCTCTCTTTATTGCGTTTGCTATGGAGATTGCAGGAAATATGTGTCCTCCGGTACCACCGCCACTTATAATTATGCGAGGTGTATCTTTCATCTCTCAACCTCCTCTTCTTGATTAGTTTGAGCGCTGCTCTCACCCTTCTCCTTTACACCCTC
>CAYYAM010000010.1:57714-59334 GCA_964469965.1 uncultured Muribaculaceae bacterium
CCTTTACCCAATATACCGCTCGAAGCAACTGCAATTCTGGCCATATCGGCCTGATATGTTTTATCCAGTATCTTCTGTCTATCCTCTGCAGAGAGAGACTCCTCTATTGTGTGCTCTTTGTTAAAATTTTTAATCCTGTTAACAGCTGTATCTACTCTTGAGAAGATTCCAAACGCCATGTTCAGCAGTACAATGAAAACCACTGCTATAATTGCTAATCCTGCAGACTTAAGCAGATGCATCCATTTAATACCCGCTATAATAAAGATTATAAGAGATACTGCGGTTATAAGTATTCCGGTGGATATACTGCCGTTGAGAATAAGCAAGATAACCCCTCCTAATGGGAAAATTACTGCCCAGAAGAACTCTTTAAACGTCTCAAATTTCCTGTCTTCTAAAATCTTTGAGAGATATAGAACTATTGCAATTTTTGCAATCTCAGCAGGTTGAAAACTTAAACCAAATACTCTAAGCCACCTCTCTGCATCGTTGTACCTACTCCCAACCACTATTGTTAAAACCAGTAACACAGCGCTTAAAACCAGACCAATATAAGCCAAGCTACGATACCAGCCCATTGGTATTCTATAGCATATATAGAGGGCAGTCAAACCGAATACAACAAACCTGGTTTG
The DNA here is from genome assembly GCA_964469965.1 of uncultured Muribaculaceae bacterium. GTDB lineage: Bacteria > Bacteroidota > Bacteroidia > Bacteroidales > UBA932 > Bact-08. Next base: position 58,353 of record CAYYAM010000010.1, read on the forward strand.
ACGAAGGAGAAAATCCATAGTGCTTTTATTCTCTTTAAAAGCAAGCGAACTGCTAGATGAGTACACTGCAGCTATAGATATAAGCGATAGGATAAGAACTATTATCCATATAACCTTATCTCCTTTTAGTCTGTAAATTATGGAGTCGCTGCTACTCATGTTTTTATAAATTTTTAACTGCCTCTTTAAACCTCTCTCCCCTCTCTTCGTAGTTTTTAAAGAGATCGAAGCTTGCGCATGCAGGAGAGAGTAGCACGGTGTCGCCCGGCTTAGCTATTCCATACGCTATAGCTACTGCCTCTTCTGCCGATCTTGCCTCTTTAATCTCGGGTACTTTGTTGCCAAACTCTTTAATTAGAGTAGTATTATCTACACCAAGACAGATAAGTGCTTTAACCTTGTCTTTTACCAGATCGTATAGTGGTTCGTAATTATTCCCCTTGTCTTTTCCTCCGGCAATCCACACAACCGGTGTTGTCATGCTCTCAAGGGCATACCAAGTTGAGTTTACATTGGTTGCTTTTGAGTCGTTTATATACATTACATTCTTTACTTTAAGCACCTTCTCTAACCTATGCTCAACTCCTTGAAAACTAGAGAGACTTTCTCTAAGAACCTCATTCTCAATATTTAATACCTTTCCGGTTATGGCTGCTGCCATAGAGTTGTAAATGTTATGCTTACCTTGGAGCGAGAGTTCGTTCAGAAACATCTGGTACTCTTTGTCGGTATACTTTACATGCATCTGTTGATCCTTAACAAACGCCCCCTCTTCTACCTCTTTCTCCTGACTAAAAGGAAGTTGCCTTGCATGAAGTACTATCTTGTTCAGGTGAGAAATACTTATCTCGTCATCGGCACAAAATATGAAACAGTCATCGCTAGACATATTTTGCGTAATTCGGAATTTAGCTCTTATATAGTTCTCCATTTGGTTATTATACCTGTCTAGATGATCTGGAGTGATGTTTAGAAGTACTGC
>CAYYAM010000011.1:0-1963 GCA_964469965.1 uncultured Muribaculaceae bacterium
TTTCTCTCTCTGTCGAAAGGTTTCGCATCTCTGCGACTATTCTCTCCCGGCTTCGCATCTCTGCGTCTTGGGCCGGCTTGGCTGCGATCTACACTTTTACGATCGCTTCTCTTTTCTGAGCCAGAAGCAGAAGCTCCTGAGCGGCTTTTAAATTGATTATTTCTCATTTATTTTTAATTCGGCGCAAAGTTATGTTAATAAGATATATTTTCCTATTTTTACATGTTTTATAATCGCATATTATTCATGCCTAGACTTCTGTTTAAATTTTATCGCCTGCTGGGGTTGACTCCTTTGATGAGAGAAAATTTTAGTGTGTCTATTAAATCAATCAAAAGCAGCAGGTTAAGATCTATATTGACAATTATGATAATTGCAATAGGTATCACATCGCTTGTTGGTATATTAACGGCAACCGACTCCATTAAGGCATTAATGAATGAAAATTTTGGGAAAATGGGGGCAAATTCGTTTGCAATAAGATCGAATTTTTCTGATTTTTCATCTTCTGAAAGAAAGACGCGCGTTATTAACCGAAGAAACATTACTTACAATCAGGCAAAGGAGTTCTCGGACAATTATAGTATTCCTGCAACAATTACTATTTCCGCTACTGCTGTTGGAAATGCAACAATAAAATATGGTTCAGCAAAAACTAATCCGATAATTAGAGTTGTAGCAACAGATGAGTACAACATGGGCTATATGGGTGCTAAAATATCTAAAGGGAGGAATTTTAACTCCAGAGATATTGAGTCCTCTTCATTCAGTGCGGTTATAGGTTCTGGAATTGTAAACTCTCTGTTTAAAGGGGTAGATCCTCTTGGGAAAATAATATCTGTTGGTGCGGTAAGGTATGAGGTGATTGGTGTTTTGGAGAGTCAGGGTACAACATTCGGAGGCGGTATAGATAATCAGGTTTGGATTCCTCTTTCAAATGCCAGGGCAGTTTTTTTGAGTGATAACTCTTTCTATGTTGTTGGTGTAATACCTGAACTTGGGACAGACCAAACAAAGGCAATAGATGCTGCAGAGCAGCTATTCAGATCTATTAGAAGACTCAGCCCGATAGATAGATCGGATTTTAGAATAACAAAATCAGATGCTATGATGGAAGATATAATGGAGGTTATGTCTTATGTAACAATAGCTGCATTTATAATTGGAGCGATTACTCTTTTAGGAGCCGCTGTTGGACTTATGAATATTATGCTTGTGTCTGTTAAAGAGAGGACAAGGGAGATTGGCACCAGAAAAGCTCTTGGGGCTAACTCAAAAACCATTAAGCAGCAGTTTCTTTTTGAGTCGATAGTCATAGGACAATTGGGAGGTGTTTTTGGAATTATTCTTGGTGTGGCGGTAGGTAACCTCACTGCGATAATAATGAAGAGCCCATTCGTGATTCCTTGGTTTTGGATGATTTGCGGGGTTCTAATTTGTCTTATGGTAAGCGTTGCATCGGGGTATCTACCGGCTGTAAGGGCATCTAAGTTAGATCCTATAGAGGCTCTCAGGTATGAATAAAGGGCTATCTTAGTCTGAATATGTATGTGATAGTTCCCTCTTGAACAGGCGGAGCCGAGGAGCTGAGATTAAATTTTGCTTTCATTGCTGCTTTTCTGGCGGCTTCCCATAATGTTCTGTCCTGAACAGTGGTGCCTGTTACCCCCGGGGTAGCACTTACAACATTTCCGTATTGATCTACAGAGATTCTTACTATAACACGTCCGGATTTATTTACAGTATACTCGGGTTCGGGTAGATTACCCATTACACTTCTACCGGCAAGTCTTGCTTGAGGTTCTCCATCGGTAGAGCCGGTTTTTGTATTACCATCGGAGTGCCCTGCTGTTAGTTCTCGTGTGCTCTCTTTTGCAACTTGTGGTGCTAAAGAGTCGGAATTAGAAGCAGAAGGAAATAGGGCTCGTCTGTCAATGGGAGTCTCTCTTGGAGGTTCAAATCT
>CAYYAM010000011.1:2063-57622 GCA_964469965.1 uncultured Muribaculaceae bacterium
CCAATAATTCTGGCCTTCTCTTCACTTTTTGTTGCTCTCTTTGGTACTTTAGACATAACTGTTCTATTCAGGTGCAGTTGCCAATATTATTCTGTATTGGTTGCGTTTAGCTATATTCATTATGTTAACCACCTGTTCCATAGGGACACTCTTGTCTACATGGAGTGAAATGGTTGGATCTTCTTCATCTTTTAGTTCATTTTGAATCAACTGTTCAATATCTCCCAACTGAACGGGCGTATTCTTCCCGTTAATGTGGTAAGAGAAGCTGTTCGATTGTATATAGTGTTTAATAGATATACTAACCATGGGTTTGGCCGAAACTTGATTGGAGCTTTTTGGCAGCAGAAGTTTAAGCGCATTTGGATTTACTAAGGTAGATGTAACAAGAAAGAATACCAATAACAAGAACACAATGTCTGTCATTGAAGACATACTGAACGTTGGGTTTACTTTTGACCTGCGTTTTATTGCCATGTTATTAAAGTATTATTTACCTGCCGGTTCGTGAAGGAGATCCATAAACTCAATGGTATTACTCTCCATTTTATATACAATGTCGTCTATTTTAGCTGTGAGGTAATTGTATCCAAAATAGGCAAGAATACCAACAATAAGACCTGCAACAGTGGTTACCATTGCTGTGTAAATACCACCCGAAAGCAAGGTAATATCAACATTGCTACCTGCCTGAGACATGTTGTAAAAGGCCTGTATCATTCCTATTACAGTTCCAAGAAATCCCAACATTGGGGCTCCTCCTGCTATTGTTGCCAACATTGGTAACCCTTTTTCCAGTCTTGAAACCTCTACATTACCCATATTCTCAACAGCTGTCTGAATATCGTTGAGCGGACGCCCTATTCTCTCAATCCCTTTTTCAATCAACCTTGCTATTGGTGTCTCTTGTGATTGGCAAAGATTGATTGCAGCTTTTATCTTTCCTTCATGTATATAATCATGAATATTCCTCATGAAGTTATCATCAATCTGTGAGGCCTTTCTAATTGCCCACCATCTCTCTCCAAATATATAGAGGGTGATAATAGATAGAACCAGAAGAGGAATCATTATCCACCCCCCCTTAAATGCCATTTCTATTAACGAAAACGAGAGCTCCTCTCTTACTGGAGGAATCTGTGCCGGAAGATCATTGGCACTCTGAGCGAATGCCATAAGAAATTGAGTTATCATAAAGACTAAATTTTATCTGAGCAAAAATACAATATTTGAGCCATAATTACAATATTGCAAATTACTGTACAGAAAGAGAGGGAGCAGAGATAAAATATCTCTTACTCCCTCGGGGTCTGTATGAAAGATACTATGAAATGACAACACTTGGTTTGCTGTTAGTATCTTGCAACAATCGACCCTCCAGATAAATTGCTAGTTATAAAAGGATTTCCAATGAAAAGGACTTTACTGCCACCCGAAGCATCTACATTGAGTCTTTGTGCCACTCTTACTCGTGCCAATCCACCTCCGGAGATGTTAATGTTGCAATATTGAGACTGCAGTTCATTAGATATTAGCCTACTACCTCCAGAAGATGTGATATAAAGATTATCGGCAAAGCCATAAGTTTCGGCGTATGACCCTCCGGAAAGTGAGAGGTCGAAATCTAATAGATCCAGATCGGCATATAGCTCTCCTCCTCCGCTTAAATAACACCCAAGGGAGTTTCCGTACCAAAGTGTTTCAAATTCCACCAATCCTCCTCCGCTTGAGTGGATGGTCTCTAGGTAGTTACATGAAATAAAAACCTTTACTCTTGGATTACCAAAAAAACGTACAGACCTATCGCGGTAGATTCTTAGGGTTCTGTCTTTTACCTCAGTTATAATAAACTCATGTAGATTACTATTTGTCTCCACAATAAGTGAGTTTCTGTTATCTTGTGTTATATAGAGTTCAATTCCATTTGAAACATTAATCCGGTCAAATGATCGTGTGTTTCTCTGAAAACTCCTCACTCCTCCCGACGGCATTATCAATTCATATTCGTAACACGATGTTGTTGTGATGATTATAGCTGCAAAGGCTAATAATTTTATGATTCTCTTCATATGTCTATATTTGAATTTACAAATAGACGAGAAGAGAAGCTAAAATGTTGCAAAAATTTTGATTTATTGTGAATGTAAGCAGCTATTAATCGAAGTCATTCTTTTTAATAAGATAATAACCTCCTGCCAGAGATATGATTAGAGCGGCAAGTCCTAAATTAGAGACACCATCGGAGTCGTTAAAATCGTAAGCTATAAGCTTTCTCCCTATTGCAATCAGCCCAATGAGTAAAATATTCAAAACTTTAATAGAGTGCTTTTGAACGTATACAGAGAAGGTGTCAATTAACTCTATAGCTATCAATATGTTAAAAAATACAGGGAGAACCTCTTTTAAAAGGGCATTCGATATAAGAAGTCTTCCATCTATATTCGATCCCTTTGATATTGACACTCCAAACTGAAATATTAGTTCAACAATCTCTACAATAATGTAGCTCACCAATATTATTACGAGGAAAGTAAATACTATCTTCTCAAATTTCTTTATGATTTGCATTAACATCTTTCAAAATTTATTCTATATAAAGGTAGTAAAACTTTTTATTTTGGAATTCGGTCGGTAAATAGGATTCCATTAAGATGGTCTATTTCGTGCTGGAATATTACAGCGGTAAAACCCTCTATCATCTCGGTTTTAATTACGTTATCTATGGTAACGTACTCAATAAGTACTGCATATGATCTAGATTGTGTATCTCCTCTTTCTTTAGGAATAGATAGGCACCCCTCTTTGTAGTTTTGTTTAAGTGCTGAGTACTTGACGATTTTGGGATTTATATAGACTTCAAAGGGTGAGCCCTCCTTATCTACTCTTTGGACAAGAATTATACTTTTTAAAATACCCACCTGTGGAGCTGCAATGCCAACACCCAAAGAGGCGGAATCGGTTACAGTGTGGTACATTCTAGATATAAGTGTTCTTAGAAAAGGGTCATTGCTTTGGGGTGTTATATGGTTGGATATACCTCTTAGTATAATTGAATCCAATCTGTTATCTGTTTTAAGAACTCTCATGGGGGTGATAGTATCGGCCTCCATAATAAGTGATATTTCACCAGAGCTGAAATCGCTTCTATATTCAGCGGGGGCTGAGCCCCTCTCTCTGATTACAGAGCAATTAAAAATTAAGAAAATAACCGAAACAAACGCAAATACTCTTAATGTGAGCTTTAAAATTTTCATGATTGAGAACTTTTAGAGTATTGATAGGATGCTTTTCTTAGCCGATCCATAATTGCTCTCCCTATCCCTGTTTCGGGAACGGTTTCGGCAACAATGTATTCAATATTAGGATCATCTTCAAGATTGTGAAGCTCTTGGAATAGATTTACTGCAACATCTTTTAAATCTCTTCTGCTAAATGAGAGGTAACCCATTTTTTGAGGGTTGAGTCTGTCGAGCAGAGTATTGGAGTAGAGGGTTCCCGGTTCAATGAGGTAGAGCGGCTTTGATGGGCTGTAGTGAGATTTTAATAAGCCGGGCGATGCTAATGGGGAGCTATGCTCTTTAACAGTGGATTGAGGCACCACCAAAGAGAGCTGTTCAGAAGTTATAAACCCTTCTCTAAGAATTATATATCCATCTTCATTTAGGGCAATTACTGTAGATTCAATCCCAACTGTTGTTGGCCCTCCATCCAGAATACATTCAAGATTCATGTTTTGCTTCTCAACATGCGCTGCCGTTGTGGGGCTGATTTTCCCGAATTTATTTGCGCTTGGTGCTGCAATAGGGCATCCGGACTCTCGTATAAGCTCAAGAGCAATTTGATTATCGGGCATTCTTATTCCTACTGTTGGTAATCCTGAGGTTACAATATCGGGGATAATGGATCTCTTGTTTAGAACGATTGTAAGTGGACCCGGCCAAAATTCAGATGTAAGAGCCATAACTCGGTCATCTACATCCAGAGCCAACTCCTTTAATTGATTGCTGTCTGCAATATGTACTATAAGTGGGTCGAAAGTGGGTCTCTCTTTCTCTATAAAAATTTTTGTCACAGCCATGGGGTCAAGCGCATTCGCACCAAGTCCGTAAACGGTCTCGGTGGGGAAGGCCACAAGCCCTCCCTCTCTGATTATTTTAGCTGCATTTTTTATATTGTTGTTTATTATCATTGCTCTTTTAATAGACTGCAAATATAACAATATTATGTGTATAACCAGTTTACGACACTAAATGGCTTAAATCCAATCTTTTTAATAAGATTTGAAGATTCTATATTGTCACTTTCGATATGAACATATACGAGCTCTCCATGAGATCGTAAAATATTTGCCAAAGATATGGTAAGTTCGTGTGCATAACCTCTTCTTCTGTACTCAGGAAGTACATTCATGCAGCCCATTGCGCCATCGTCATGGGTCATTACCCATGCTATAGGTGATCTGTTCACATATATACCTAGGGCTATTCCATTTTCAATCCGCTCTTTTATGTACTCCTCAGATACAAAGCCGCAATACTTATAGTGCCGGAAAATGAAAGCAGCATCTTTTGAATCTATCTTTTGGATTTTGATAATTGGTTGAGGGAGTAGAGCTGACTCATCAAGAAAGAATTTGGTGCATTTGAATATCTTCTTGATAGACCTTGCTTTAGATATGTATGGAACCATCCACTCCTCTGCTACAGCAAAGTGAATATCATCCTTTTCTACGAATCTTAACAACTCTAATAGTTCATAATGAGATTCTGTGCTTAAGTATGCCCAAATGTGATCACTCCTCCCTTTTACTAAAACCGATCTATTTGCTCTATAGATAGAGATAACAGGATAGTTTTTGATAAAGTTAATCAGGTTAATATTTCTATGTCGACTCTTTTCCAGCTCTCTGATCAATTCAGACTCTTCAGAAGAAAGCTTTTTCATATCTACATATTTACTTATAGCCGGTACATTCATCGAAGAGCTTTTCATACAGCTCTAAGCTTTCATTAAGAATAGCGGCTGCCACAGAGCGTCCGAGAAACTCCTTTACAACAACTGTTTTGTTTTCAAGTTTTGTATAATCTTCAAAAAAACTCATGATCTCTGCTCTAGTGTGTGATGGGAGTTCCGAGATGTCGTTGTAATGACTTACGCTAGGGTCTCCCGAGGCAACGGCAATGATCTTGTCATCGGCCTCTCCGTTGTCCAACATCCTCATTACTCCTATTACTTTTGCCTCTACAATACAAAGTGGAACCACCTCTATCTGAGAGAGTATAAGAATATCTAAAGGGTCCTTGTCTTCGCAGAAGCTTCTGGGAATAAAGCCGTAGTTAGCGGGATAATAAACAGAGGAGTAGAGCACTCTGTCTAGTCTTAATAATCCGCTATCTTTGTCTAGTTCGTACTTTGCTCTTGAGCCCTTTGGAATCTCTATAATACCGTTTACCTGATTTGGTATTTTATCTCCCGGTGAGACACAGTGCCATGGGTTGAATCCGTTCTTCATACTGCTATTTATATTTGCCGATAGGCATAATATAGAGAGGTGTCTCCTCTTGGGGAAGCTTTAAGAGCTCTATAACTTTATCGTCGGAAAATGCACCAATTGCACAAGTACCAAGCGAGAGAGATTCGGCTTGTAAATATACGTTTTGAGCTGAGTGTCCCAGATCCATGCAAACATATCTCTCTTTTCCTCTATCGCCGTATCTATCTGTTATTCTTTTGTAAACTGCGCTATAAAATACAGAGAAAGGTGCATCTTCTACCATCTTCTGATTTAAAGCTGCTTTACAAAGCTCTTTGCGGAGATCTCCGGCTATTACCAATTCGAGTTTATGATCTATAGCTATATATCTGTATAGACCAGCAGGTACTCCTTCGATTCTGTCTCCAACAACAGCGTAAATTTCCAGTGGATATCTGGCTCCCGCAGACGGTGCTGTCCTTAACCCCCCTCTTGTTTGAGCAGATGTGTTTGGCTTGGTAATCCCGTAGGCAGACCATAATATTTGAGAAACCTCTTTTATGGTTACACCCTCTTTTTCGAATGAACGTCTCGATCGTCTGTTGTTTATTGTCTCTTCGAGCGATATATTACCTTTTGTTTCCGGTTTTGGAAGCGATATAGATTGAGAATAGAGTAAATTAGATAAGACCATTGCAATAAGAGTAAAAATAATCTTTGATTGAAAAATAGCTTTCATTGTGATTTAGTATTATAATTGATTATGTATTGCTTAGTTTGCTAACTACTTCGGAAAGATTGAATTTGCCATCTATAGTGCAGATCTCTCTCTTTCCTGTTAGAATCTCAAAAAAGAAAGCTTTGATGTTTTTTGGAGTGAGCTCAACTCTATTCCCGGAGGCATCAACCCCAAGGTCGTAAACTTTTAAAAGCTGAGAGCTTAGACCTGCGGCAGAAAGTAGGAAGTGGTTATTGAATTTTTCTGTATCTATAAGATCGGCAGCTAAAACCTTTCCGACAATTGTATAGCTCCTTATGGTTCTATTACTATCTCCCGAACTTAAAGTAGTTTTAACCTCGTCATTCTCGATATCCATCTCAATCATTCCGGATCCCTCTGCTTGAGGGGCTCCTTTGAAAAGAGAGCCAAGATCGGCAAGTGAAAGATTTATAAATTTAGTTCCGGGAGCGAACATCACCTTTTCTATAGAGAATGCACTTGGCAGGAGTAGAAATACTTTATCTTCTGCTTTAACGGAGGGAGAGTTAAAAGTACCGGCAATTGAGTTTATAATTTCTAGACTCTGAGTTGCAAAAAGACCACCTATTACTACACAGTTTTGGATCGAAATTTCATCGGCATATATACTTCCGGCAACAAAAGCGTTTGTAAGTGTAACCTTCTTTGCATTGATATCGGAGTAGAACGAGAGATTGCATTCCAAAGCTCTGGAAACTACGTTGTTTGCCGATCCTACACTTTTAAGAAATTCAATATTCCCCTTTGCAGATGTATTAATAAATAGCTCCAATTGTGTGAAAACTGCACCGCGAAAAGAGACATCTCCCTGTTCTATTTCAAGCTTGTATGCATAAGTGGCACCCTCAATCACAGTATCTCCAAGGATTGAGATGTTTCTTCCCAATTCCGAACTTTTTTCGGGTAAGATAGAACTTCTTACCAGATTATCTTTAAGATGCAGATGTGCTTCGCTTATTCTGATCTCCTTAAGTTCTTTCATATAATTTTAGTTTCGAAGTATTTTAATTTTTCCAAAGTCTGCAATATTAAGCAGGGTCTCTTTAATTCTACTGTTTGCTGTATTTGAATATGGGATTCTCTTTTCGAGTTGTTCGAGAAACTCCTGTTTAAGCTCCTCTAGTTGATAGGGACTCATCTCAGACCAACTGTTTTCTGTAGATGATACGCTGTTTAGCAAATTACTCCAAATGTGAGTTGTTGTATCTTGTGTAAGGAGCTCTTGAGAGAAGAGTCTCCTCTCTAAAAATCCCTTATCATCTGTTGTCTCGATAAAAAGTGCAGGCACATAGAGCTTACCTTCTCTCTCTTCGTCTATAAGAGAGTTTGATATTTGTGCCGAATTGCTCTTTTGGTTTAAAAGGAATGATTTAGACTTGATAATCGTTTCATGGGCTCTCTTTTTTGCAATTGAGACGCTTAGGCGAGAGAGCATTGAGCCACATTCCGTTCCAAAAACACCAACAGTGTTTATTAAATCTGTATTGAGAACTCTGGATTTATGATTGTTCGTCTCCTTTTCAAATGTAAATGCCGGTTTGTTAAGTTCAAAAATCCTGAATGACAACTCTTTATTTAGATCTTGAAAAATTTTTATATATCTGTCGGAGATTCTTTTAAAATCCTTGCTCATCTGATCTTTTAAAGAGCTGCATTTTTTCATGAGTTCGTTAAGGACAATATGCATGGAATCTGCATTTTGCTTGAGCTCTTGGGCTTGCTGACTAATTTCGGATCTTATATATCCAAAAAAACCATCCAAAATAGATTTGGCAACAGCCATAGAGCTATCTTCTCTTGCCTTTACTTCTGCTTTTTCGGTCTCGTTTACAGCATTGGTTAAAGAGATTATATTCTCCTCGCACTCCTTTACACTTTGGGTAAAAGGTTGTGAGTCGAACTCAAGGTTAATCTCTACGGGAATCTCTACCGTAACGCTTTTAGAACCCCCTTTCTTAGATGGCTCAAAGTTGACAATTACAGTCTTACTCACCTTCTCTGTGAAAGATTTCTTTAGTGCCATCTCTTAAATATTGTTAATACTAAAGTTTTGAGAAAATAGATTGTGAGCAACCTCTTTTACTCTTGCCGAAGCTTTTGAGTCCATTATCTGTTTCTTGAGTTCTGTTTGTATCTCTATCCACTGAGGATTGTCTAACTCCATTTTTAGCCGGTCTAAATCTGAGAGAAGAATTTCTGAGATTGAGCTTTCGAAAGACTCTGTAAGATGGTTTTGTGGAAATATCACCTCTGCACCTGTAATGGAGTTGCGATCTTTTATAAACTCATACATCAAAACAGGCATCAACCTCTCGTGGCTTTTATCTGAGTAATCGTCTACGAGAACCCTCTTTGTAATCTCTTCCTGGCTTTTCATCTCTTGGATGAATTTTTTGGAAGAGTTAATCACATTAAAGCACTTTCTTTTTATATCCGATGCAACAACTATTTGACTTGAAGTTATAGATTCAAGTTGAGTAACCGGTACTGTTGCAGAGAGAGATTTTGTTCTGTTAGATATCTTTCCTACGTCTCTGTAAGAGAAGTCTACCAGAGGTTTGTCTAACTCAAAAATTCGCGTTTGAAGTATTCTATTTAATCCGCTGAACAACTTCTCATACCTTGAGGAGATCATATGGTAATCTCTCTCCATTCGAATTTTAATTGCCAACAGTGCTTTCTTTTGATGTGCGAGCAACATCCTTTTGGATTCAAATTCGCTCTTATACTTGGCAATTTTCTGGGAGATCTGCGAGTGAATGAGTGAATAAAAGCCTCTATTTACATTATCGCAAAGATGTTTGGCAGCCCTCTCCTCGGCTGCGATAACTGCACTTTGGAGCGATACAACCGCATCGGTAGCTGCATCTACATTTTTTGTGACGTTTCCAAGTTCTTGTGCCAGATCCTGGGTATCTATCTTATAGTTAAATACTGCCATACTCGTTTTTATTGTCGATTTCCATTATGGCCTCTTTGGCAACGGTATTTAAGTTTAGAGAGATCATCTCGTAGGTAATATTGTCAACATCTGGTTTAGGCGGGATGTCGGAAATTTTTGCAAAAAGAGGATTCACAGCTATAAGCGGTTTTCTTCTCTCTTCCAACTCGTGAATCTGTTTGGCTGCAACTGCGGTCTCTTTTGATGTTCCATCTCTTAAAATGGCCTCGTAATAATCTATATGTTCAAAACTATCTGCCTTTTTAGTTATATCATCTTTTAATTTTTCCATGAAGTTTTCGAAATCATTCTGAACATTCATGAACTCTTGAGACTGCTTTTCAAATGCAACAAGAACCTCTGCCGAGTTTCCTCTGGATTCAACTACAGCCGACTCCAATGCCCCCCCCGACTGCTTCATTGACTCCTCTGTTTTTTGCATAGATATCATGGTGTTGTATGCTGCAACATACTCACTTAAAGTTGTTCTCATCAGGTTAACTAGGTCGGCGCTCTCTGCTCTGTTTCTTCCGTAGAAATCCTCAGTGTCTTGATGCCATTTATTTAGATAGCTTATCTTCTGATCTTTTATATGATTATAGATCTTCAGTCGTTCTTTTCTGCTCTCCTCCATCAGAGCTTGAACAATAGGGGCTACTATCTCCTCGTGAATTTGATGAATTCCGAAAGGGGAATTTGTGGTGCTTCCATCTTCGGCTGTCCACTCTCCTGTTAAAAGATTGTATTTAACTCTTGAACTGCTTTTTAATTGAAAAGGAACATAGTCTTGAATAGACTCTCCGTAGTTAAAACTCTCATTACTGATTCTTTCTATCTCTGCTTGTTCAAGAAGAGGAGAGTAATGATTATATGGAGATTTTAGTATTTTGAAAAGAAGTTTATTCGATTCGGTTACTATCTTATCTGCCGAAGATACTTTAAGCGAGGCAATAGTCTGAACTGAGTTTGCTAAAACCACCATTAGCTGTTTAAGAACATCTTCAAACTTTTCATTCTCTTTGGAAAGTGCCTCTTTCATTTTGTTGAGTTCTTGGAATTTTGAAATGTCTGCCTCAAATTTGGATGAATTAAAAATCTCGTATACCGGGGCATTCTCCGGCAATTCTCGGGCAGTGAACTCATTTATAAAATTATGAAAATCGCTATTTTGTTTTACCAGAGGCAGAGATGCAGAGGTAGTCTCTATGTCGTCGAGGCAAAAGGAGAGCGTTTTAAGAGACCTCTCAAGTGAACCAAAATAGTCGTTGTGCTTAATTTGGGGAATTGAAGCGGAGAATTCGTGAGTGTCTACGCTCTGACTGTTAAATGAACTCTCAATTAAAGGGGCATCTTTGGTAATCTTCTCTAATTCAGAGATTTTTTGAGATAGAAGCTCATTGTGTCGGGAGATTTGCAGCTTAAAATCTAAAGAGGGCGTTGCCCCTGTATAGTCAACAATAAAGCTTTTATTCTCATATTTAACTTGGTTGGCAACCGGCACATAAGCAACGGCCATTTTATTGATTCTATAATCTCTGAAGATATTTTTGTGGTTTAAATTCAACTCTTCTATCTTTTTATCCAGAGCTAATATCCCCTCTTTAATTTTCTTCTCTTTGGTGTAAAAGATAAAGAAAGGAATTATAAAAATCAACAACAGCCACTTCCACATAGAGGCAGATGCTACAGACTTATTCAGATTGGCTCTCTCCTCCTCAAGTTCTGCAATTTTCTTCTCAATAATTTTCTCTTCAAGCACAATCTTTTCTGCAGCTTTCAGATAGTAATCGAGCATAACTCTAGCCTGATCCTGGTAAATATTGTTAGAATCTTTAAAGATTTTTCCTTTCATGTTTAAGTTCTGTTTATGATCTAAATATAGTGCGAATTTATTAAAACATATATAATATGAGATTCTATTCAACAATTATTTCATCTGCAAATATGAATGCATTGCCACCCGACCCTAGGTGCCAAGATGGGATTGTTCCGTAGTTTTTGGCAATAACTTTAATATATCTGCCCAAATTATCTGTCTTTATAAAGACATCCCTGGTTATGGTTTCGTAACTATCTACGGGAGCAATATCTTTTATCTCTCCAATTTTTTTATAATTGACTCCGTCGTTAGAGATCATATAGGTAACAGATGAGGGCATCCAGATCCACGACCCAATATCTTGAATAAACCCTGTAGAAATTACTCTTATAGGTGCAATCTTTCCAAGATCAAGAACAGCAATCAAATCGCAACCTTGATACCCCTGCCACCCACCGAGTCTCCAATTTTTGCCTCCACGCAGCCCATCGGTCAATGCTCTCTTTCCGCCCCCATCGTAAGCAGGGTGATAGGGGTTTATTAAGATTATATCTCTATCTGTAAGTACTTTGTTGAAGGAGGACTCTTCAACGCCACTCACACCTCCGTTTTGGTAATAGGCAACAGCTTTTATTGTGCCCGACTCTTTAATCACTATAGGTTTGGTGTAGATTTCAGAGTTACTGTCGGGGGTTTTTCCGTTTATAGTGTAGCGTATTACAGCATTTTTTGAATTGTGATGAATTGAGACCTCTGCAGAGTCTGTGAATGTAGATGATGTGTATTCAAAATAGGGTAGTGTTACACCTACATTATCGGCAATGCTGTTTACGGGTAGCTCTTCTGGTGTGTATATTCTATCGGTAGGGGCATTGCCCGACATCTCAAAATAGAGCTCACCACCACTTTTTATATCTTGATGCGTAATATAATATTTGTTATACCGATCTCCGTTTAATTTTATACTCTTAATGTATCTCCTCTCTTTTGAAGGGTTATCTGCTTTTATTATAAATTTTTTGCCATTTTCCAGATTTATAGTAACCTTTTTAAACCATGGTGTACCAATCACATAAGTGTTTGATGCCGGAGCAACGGGATAGAAGCCCATAGCGCTCATAACTAACCAAGCAGACATCTGTCCGCAGTCCTCATTCCCAATAAGTCCATCTGCTCTATTTGTATAGAAGTTATCCATAATCTCTCTCACCCTCTCCTGAGTTTTCCATGGTTTTCCTGCATAGGTAAAGAGATAGGCAACGTGATGGCTAGGTTCGTTACCGTGAGCGTACTGACCAATAAGGCCGGTTACATCTTTCATATCTCTACCTTTGACTCCGGAGCTGTCGGTGAACATCTGTTCCAGTAGATCGGAGAATTTTTCTGCTCCTCCGTGAAGAGCAATCAAAGTGTTGATGTCGTGCGGGACGTAAAAGCTATATTGCCATGAGTTTGCCTCTGTAAAGTGCCAATCAATTCTTGCAGGATCGAAGGGCTTAAGCCAAGCTCCGTTCAGTTTTGGTCTCATAAATCCTGTGTTTGGGCAGAGAAGGTTCTTATAGAATTGAGATCTGGTTAGATACTCTTTGAAAATCTCTTCTTTTCCTAAATCTTTAGCCATCATTGCAATGCACCAATCATTGTATGAGTATTCCAAAGTTTTTGAGACAGATTCATGCTCTTTATCACCGGGAATATACATTCTGCTTTTGTAATAATTAAGACCAAAGTGATCTCTTTTAGCACTGGAAATCATCGCTTCCAAAGCTTTCTCTCCGTCATAACCTCTGACCCCTTTAAGCCAAGCTTCTGCAATTACAGAAACCGAATGGTATCCAATCATACAGAAGGTTTCATTGGCACTCAACTCCCAAACAGGTAATAACCCCCCTTTGTCATACATGTTGAGCATTGATTTAACATAATCAGAAGATCGACAACTGTCTATGATTGTCATAAGCGGATGCCATGCTCTGTATGTATCCCAAAGCGAAAACACAGTGTAGTTGGTGAAATTTTCAGCTGTATGAATCTCTTTGTCTATACCTCTGTACCTTCCA
Source organism: uncultured Muribaculaceae bacterium (assembly GCA_964469965.1). Classification (GTDB taxonomy): domain Bacteria; phylum Bacteroidota; class Bacteroidia; order Bacteroidales; family UBA932; genus Bact-08. The sequence goes on from CAYYAM010000011.1 coordinate 15,117, forward strand.
TCTGAATCGGTGAAAAGGTTTGGTTGCAACATGGCATGATAAAGAGCCGTATAAAAAATCTCCATTCTCTCTTTAGTGCCTCCCTCTGCCACTATTCTCGATAACTCCCTGTTCCAACTCTCCTTTGCGCTATCTCTAACTTGATTAAAACCCCAAAACGACAGCTCACTGTTCAAATTATTGAGAGCTCCCATATAGTCTACAGCAGAGAGAGCAACCTTAATCTCTAAAACAGGAGTATCTCCGCTAAAGGTAATGAGAGCAATTTTCTTCTCTTGGGAGAGTTTAAAACTCTCAATTTCTTCGGAAAAAATAATATGGAAATACCATATCATATCTTTTGCCCAGTTAGAAGATCTACGGAAACCTCGAATCTCTCTCTCTCCAATAACCTCAAGATTGTAGTCCAGTAATTTATCTCTGTGAGAAAGATCAATAATTATGCTTTTATGGTTATTGCCATAGGTATATCTGTGGTATCCTACCCTAGGCGTTACGGTCATCTCTGCTAACACTCCGGGTTTGTCTAAAAACACTCTGTAATAACCTGCAGATGCCTTCTCCTCTCTTTTTTTGAAAGGAGAGGAGTACTCTTCATTAGAGAGTGGAATATTTTCCGATTTATTTACCGGCATTATCAGGATATCTCCGTAGTCGCTGACTCCTGTGCCGCTCAATGCCGTATGGGCAAATCCATATATTATTGTATCGGAGTAGTGATATCCCGAACATCCGTCCCAACCTGTAAGTCTTGTTTGGGGCGAGAGTTGTACCATACCGTAAGGGGTTGCTGCACCGGGATAGGTGTGGCCATGAGCGTCTGTGCCTATGAAAGGGTTAACAAACCCAGAGAGTTGATCTATGTTATCTTTTGAAGTACAGCTCAAAGTAATAAGAATGAGCAGCGAGTAAAGAGTTGTTAATCTAGTGTAGGTTATCATTTTTTACAGTTTTTCTGAATTAAGTATGAAGGTTATAGCTCTTTCGAGAATCTCATCTTTTTTATTGTCAGACCAGTTTATCTCTGCGTATATATCGGGTTCTACCCCCTCTTCTGAATAGTTGACCTTAAAGAGATCGAATGATTGGGTTATTGAAAATCGGTATGTCCAACCGTTTGGTAGTTGTCCTCCGTTAGGGAGCCCGCCTCCACCACCGGTTTTATCTCCTATTAGGTATATGTTATCTATTGCCTTTGCGGCCAGTGCAAAAAAGGTGGTTGCACTGTAAGATCCTCTGTCTATGAGTACTATAATTGGTTTGCCGATGAATTTTTTTCTCGAAGAGGGAGAGATATAGAATGGTTCGTAAGGTCCAAAATCACCTCTGCCCGGTCCGTTTCGTGTTCTGTTATACATTACAAGAGTTTTTGAATCCACAAAACGACTCAAAATTTTTGTAATATTTGAGAAGTTACCACCTCCGTTCTCTCTAAGATCCAGAATAATACCTTTAGTGTTGATATATTTATTAAGCATGAAGTCCATCGCAAAGTCGGAGACAGGGTTTATAAAGCTGCTGTATCTTATATATGCAATCTGATTGTTTGATATATAGGCGTGCCTGAAACTTTCTGTTGTATACTCACTGCTCCCAAGATAGTTCTCTTTTATTGTTCTATACTCATAATTATCTTTTCCTCTTAAATAGGCGTTATAACGAGAGACATTAAAAGGGGAGAGTAAATTTGTGTGGTCATCTCTAAGCTCATTTAGCATACTTCCCATAACTTTAAAAAGTGAGTCTTGAGATATATTTGAAAAAATTCTTCCCCTATAAACCCGCTTAACACTATCCCAATCAACACCCTTAAGTTGGAAATATGCATACTTTCTATCTACTTCACTCCAGAGATAGTCAAAATTTACGAAAGGGTCTGCCGATGCGAGATCTCTTTTAAATATTAACTTTTCGCAAGAGAGAAGAGTAAACAGTAATATTGCAATTGAGGCAAGTTTTTTCATATTTACTATTTATATCTGAATAAAAAAGATAATACTATAGAGTGTGTTGCATGAGAGAACTCCTCAAATCTACCCGGTGCATTATAGGCAGTAAAGTTGTATGATAACCGGAGTGCATTTCCGTTTTTTAAAAATCTAGAGTAGCCGACTCCCGAATTGGCTCTGAATCCGTTTACGCTAAGCTTGTAATCGTAGAAGCTGTTGATTTGTGAGTTCTCAATTTGAGGTAAATAGTTGTAGGCATACCCTGGTCTGTAGTTAAAGTTGATGAGAGAAACGTCTAAATAAAAGTAGAGATGATCTCTTACTCCATGACTTACTCTTCTGAAGCAATTATATTTAAGCTTTGATGAAAACATTATGCTGCTAATACTCTCCATCCCAAAGGAGTTGTTCATGAGTGATCTGTTTTGACGATAATTGAGTGTTGATATTGCAGCTGGACCTATAAAAATTGAGTATCTGCCAGATCTATTTTTTGTTATAATAAAGAGGGAAGATGCTTTAGCTTCGAATGAGTGAAAATTCGAAGAGGTGGAGGTATAATTCATTCTGCTTCTATGATCTCCTGTTTGGTATGTAACATCTAAAAGAGTCTCTTTTCGGCTACTTATAAACTCTGTACCACCTTTGAATGTAAAAGTGTAACCTGAGTAGAAGAGCGGAGAGGTGGCCATATCTCTGAAAATTGAGCGGGAAGTGCCTGATCCAAAGATTAGATACGCCTCTTTTTCTATTCTGGTATGCTGTTTTTTAGGAGAGTGTGAAAATGCTTCTAAATGGAATTGAGTGAGCAAAATAGTTACGAACAGCAGACACCTTAACCATCTGAAGAATCTTTGCAAGTACAAGACATTCATTATTAGAACCAAGTAAGGCATAACAAGTTGTAAGATTGAATTATAAAGTTAATAAAATTGAAGATAAAATCTCCAATAATGCTTGTAAATTGAGATTTAGTAATATTTTTGCAGCCGTAATAACTAATTCTTTTAAATAACAATCGATGGAAAATATCACCGATTTCATGGCCAGTACTCACATATTGAATCAGTTCTGGCTTACTTTTCTTATGGTTATATCTATGGTTCTGGTTGCAAGAACCATTGTAGCCGGCACCCGTTACTCTCCAATATTGATTATTGTAATATTTGGATTATTGATGGGTTTTATTTTAACACAAACCGGCATGGCTTCGCCAGGACTGAAGGAGTTTCCAATTATCGGATTTACCAGTAAAGTTACCATTACTGCGCTGATTGCATCTTTCTTCATGGGTGGTCAGGAGATAAGAAAAATTCTTAAAAGAGAATCTCTCGATAACGAAGACATTGTAATTGTCTCACAAGACGAGATCTTTCTTGGTACTAAATTCACTCAGTTCATTTACCTTATAAGGGCATTTTTTATACTTATAAGTATAGAGTCTTTTAAAAGAGTAATTGTTGGGCATAACGAGGGTGAAGCTTTAGACGGCTTCTATCCGATTCTGGGCTACCTGGGTCTGGTAGCTTCAATAATACTTATCTGCTACAGAGCAAAGATTACTAACAAACCGGCCTACATCAAAAAAGGGGTAATAGAGACTATCTCAATTTTATCAATTCTACTTATTTCATACTATGTAGCCGGTGCTATAAGGGGAGTTATTGCCTTGCCGGAAATTTTCTTTGCAATGATATTGTCTGTTACTGCAGGTATGTTACTTCCAAACTGGAAGTTTGGGCCTACATTAAGAGCGCTTCTATTTGCAGGTATACCGGTTGTCCTTGCTGCCAACTTTATGGTAGGAGGGTCGAGGATTGCAGAGGCGTTCCAACTTACAGGAATGACAGAGGTTTTGTCGTATGGCTTTTTTGGCCAGTTATTCTGGATGTTTGGAGGTTTGGCTCTGCTTATAATGTTTGGTAAAGCTAATAATATTAGAAACTTGGCTCCCGGGATGGCCGGCTCTCTTTCACATTCAGGCCTAACAGGAGCATGTACAGCCGGAGACCTTGGAGAAGTTGCACAATTGAGAGCTCCAATCATGATAAACATTCCATTTGTAGGTCATATCTTTGTATTTTCTGTATTGGCAGCCAGTGCTGCTGCGGGAAATCTTAACATCCCATACACTTTAATGATTGTTATAGCCGGGGTGGTTTTTACCGTAATCTCACTTAGAATGTTAAGAAAATCGAATTCAGAGGGTGCAAAGGAGGTTAAAGCGTTAATGCTCTTCTCTCTTGGTTGGCAACTTACTGCTGTTTTCGGGGGATTATTCATACTACATCTTGGAGGAGTTGGTTTAAATGATGCGGTAATGGCAAATTCATCTGCAATATCACATTTTGGCCTTTTTGCCGCAATACAGGGAGGTATGTTTGGTTCTCAAGCTGCAGAGATGATAGCATTTGTATTTGCAATGCCTTTTCTAGCACACCCATTAGTTTTTGGAATCTTTGGTAAAGCAGCGGAAAACAATGGTGTTATGCCGGCAAAAATTGTATACACTCTTGCTACTATTGGAGTTATAGGTGTAGTGTATGCTCTTTTCCTGTAAGAGGATTTAAAACATTCTCACCATTACCGACCGCCATGTCTTTATGAGTCTGTTGCCGTCGTAGAGAAAACCATAAGAGCAGCACTCATCGTTATCTTTGATGTAAACCTCAAAGCCGTTAACCGAGCTGTTTTCGACCTGATACTTCGAAAACAGCAGGTTGCGGTCTGTGTGTAGCTCTCCATGGTGTCTACCCAGAGAGTTACTCTCTGCCTCAAAACTGTAACAGTTTTCTGACTCTTTGGTGATTTTACAGCAGTTGCGTGTTTTGTCTCCTTCAATGCAATACCAGCAATCCTTGATTATTGCATCATCTTCGACGGTTATTTTTATCTCTCCGATGGCGTTCGATACCTCTCCATCCTTGCTGACAAACTCGCTGGTTGTCATCCATTCTGCCGGGTCGGACAATAAGTGCTTATCATCTTTCATACTCCCGATTGTTTAGGTTACACCTATAAATTTAATCCGTTTTAGCGAATTATTAAAAAATATTTAATGAGTGCTTAATAATCTTTTATTATTTAAGGGAGAAGTAAAATTTTGACCCTTTATTCTGCTCACTTTCTGCCCAGACCTCTCCGCCATGTTTGACAATCACAGACTTTACAATAGCAAGCCCAACACCTGTCCCTTCATACTCTCTGGAAGAGTGGAGTCTTTGAAAGACACCAAATAATTTATTGTAATACCTCATGTCGAAACCTGCACCGTTATCCTCAACAATGAATACTGCTCTTCCTCCTATTTCTTGATGCCTTATCTTTACAAAAGGGTTTGAGTGGTTTTTTGTGAATTTTACAGCGTTTGAGATTAGATTTATAAAAACCTGTTTAATAAGGGCTTTATCTCCGTATGAATCAGGAAGATCATCGATAGAAAAATCCACCACACTCCTTTCCAATTCCGTTGTTGTTTCTAAAAAGGCCTCTTCGGCAATCCGGGCCATCTCCAATCTTTCAATAGAGAGCTCACATCTGTTAAGTCTGGAAAGTCTTAGTAGATCGTCAATCAAAGTAGACATTTTAATAGTGTTGTCTTCAATTACTTTGCAGACTCTTTTCCCCTCAGAATCTAATAAATTGCCGTAATCTTCGGTGAGAATTTTTGAGAAGCCCGAGATTGCTCTGAGAGGAGTTCGTAAGTCGTGTGATACAGAGTAAGTGAATGATTCCAACTCCTTTGTCCTATCGTCAACAATTTTCTCAAGATTGTTTTTAAGTTCGGTAAGCTCCTTGAGAGTCTTGATATGACTCTCTACCTCTCCTCTTAGCAGCGCAGTCCTTTTTCTAACTTCGCTTCTAAGTATAATTATGGAGGCAAGAGAGAAAATTAGTGCGAAAGGTATGATGATCCATAGTGCTATTTTGAAAAAATCCTTAGTTGTAATCTTATACCGGGAATCTGGGCCAAGCCATTTGGAATAAATTTTATCATAAGTTTTGTCTGCAATTATGATTGACAACCCTTCATTCAATAGTGAGAGTAACTCTTCATTCCCCTTTTGAACAGCAAAGCAGTAGTCTACCCTAAAGTTTGGTAATGGGAAATTCGCGATCTCAACATTTTTGATATTTAGCTCTTTAAGAATAGTAATTCCCAGAACCTTTTGAGTTATAACTGCATCATAACCACCATTCGATAATAATTTAAATGCCTCCTGATAAGAGAAGGTGGTTGTTATGCTGTCTGTAATCCCCTCTCTCCTCACATACTCTTCGGCATTGTCGCTGTTCATAACTAGAATCTTCTTCCCCGATAGATCTTTAGGTGCCTTGATGCTACTGTTATTTTTATTAATAAATGCCGCCCCCTCCATGCTAAGATATGGGAATGTAAAGTCAATCATACCCTCTCTTTCGGGGGTTCTACCAACTATAGGAAGCGCGTCTATGCTTCCTGAGATAAGCTCCTCTTTTATAAAAGGCCATATTCCCAATCTTATCTCAACCTCTATATTAACAGCTTTTGCTGCCGCAGTGATAAGCTCAACCGAAAATCCCGTAGGTTTACCCGAATTATCAATTATGCAATATGGGGGATAATTTGCTTCCGAAGAGATTGTTATCCTCTCTATCCTCTTTGTTGGCTGATAGGAAAAACCATGTAAAGAGACTGCAGCACACATAATAAAAAGTGTGAAAACCAGGTGTTTTATATGTGTTTTATCGAGAAACATTCTCTAAACTGTAATCTAGGCATTCATAGAAAAAAAATTTCCGCTCTTCCTCGCCGTCAATATCATATATCACTAATGAGTCAATCATCTCTACAGATGAAAAGTATGGTAGCAGATACTCCTCGGGAGGACCATCTTTTGCTCTCTTTTTCCGGTATCTCTCAGAAGTAACATAAAGTGCATCCATACCATCAAGATGGCTTAGATCGTGATTATCCAGTGCAAACTGATATGCACTTTGACCAATTACATTACCGGCATATACATGCTCTTCCAGATAAAAATTAAGTATTGCTGATATTTTGTAGGAGTTGTCGGAAAAAATAAACCTATTTTCACCACTCTTATCCAGTTGCTCTACCTTATTCGACAGTTCATCCCATCCGCTCCATGTGTCATCTGACTTAACGGCAATAGGCATCCATATTATCTGAATAATCAAACCGATATGTGCCAGCATTGAGATGGCTGTTTGATAACGTAAAGCTTTTCTCCCTTTAATTACAGATGCTGCCAAAAGAGCTCCAGTAATGTAAACAGGCATTATCCAATTTATCTTAACCCAATAGACAAATGAGAGAGATGTAAAGAGAAAGAGCATTGGTAAAGCGAAAGATGCGAAATAGATTTGATACCACTCCTGACGCTCTCCATTAATAAGCCGTGAGATAATCTTGTATCCCGCATAGAAAATTGGTAAAAGTAACAGAGGAAGTGCCAGAACAAGTTGTGATCCAAGAAAACCGGGGAACAATTTTGGATCGAAATTAAATTTAGTAATATCGCTTGCTCGCTCGGCAGATTGATATCGAAATGAGATAAAGTCATTATCCAGATTCCATATAATTACAGGTAAAACAGCAACTACAAATGAGAAAGCGTATAATGTGAACTCTTTAGAGAGAAGAAACTTTCTGTGTTCTTTAGATATAAGTAGATACAACAGCATCCCGGCAGGCAATAGTATACCTGTGTACTTGCTGTCGAATGCAAATCCTGCTGCCAAACCCGAAAGAATCCACCAAAACCATCTGCCATCCTCCAAAGCTCTGAATCCCAATAATAGTGAGAGTGACCAGAAGAAAAGAAGAGGGACATCGGGAGTACTGTTTATACTCAACACAGTAACAAAAGGTGCTGTCAAGAGCAATATCATTGCCTTTTGCCCTGTTTCATTTTCTGTAGACCTTTTTATTAATGTGTACGTAATGAACAGGGTTGCCGATGTAACAATAAAGTCGGCAAAATGGAGAGTAAGAACAGATTTTCCAAAGAGAGAGGTAAAGAGCTTTATCATATAAGCTATCATTGGAGGATGGTCGAAATACGATAATGCCAAGTTCTCGGAATAATAGGAGTAATAAGCATCTTGTGGCATAAGACCCATAAAAAACAGTGAAGCAAGCCTTAAAACAGTAAAAATAATGGCTATGAAAACTAGCTCTTTGTATTGATTAATCGAATTTCTCATAGTGTAAAGATATCTTAATTTTTTCTATTTTTGCTTTGGGTTATTTGTATAAAAACTATTTATTTTACTACGCATAAAAACAAGATGACAGACAGGGAGAGATTTTTCGAAATCTTGCAAAATAATGTTAAAAACCCTAAAATGATAGCTCACTCATTGGCTTCGGAAGCAGTTATGAGAAGCTTGGCAAACTATTTTGGTGAAGATGAGGAGGCATGGGGTTTAGCAGGATTAATGCACGATGTAGATGTAGAGATAACAGCTGCCAACACTATGAGTCACGGCATAGTGGGCGCATCAATGCTTGAGAAGGAGGGTATGAATCTATGTGCTGTAGAGGCAATAAGAATGCACAACGAACGTGCTACCGGATTGGAGAGGACAAAACTAATCGAGCATGCGCTTGCTGCAGGAGAGACAATTACAGGATTGATATTTGCGGTTGCTCTAGTCTATCCTGATAAGAAAATTTCCAGCATTAAAGTTAAGTCTGTAACAAAAAGGATGAAAGAGAAACTTTTTGCTGCTTCTGTAAAGCGGGAGTCTATTATGGAGTGTGAAAAGATAGGGTTACCTCTCGACCAATTCGTGGAGTTGTCGCTCAATGCGCTTATTCCTATAGAGAGCGAGCTGGGTTTCTGAAGTTTTAACATTTTATGAGATGGAGAGAGTTATAAATTTTTTGAACAATCTTAGTGATAATAACAACAGGGATTGGTTTGAACGCAACAAAGGTTATTACAAGGAGTCTGTAGAGATTTTCAACAGTTTTGTAATTAAACTTATCGATGGGATTGCCCAATTTGACGATGAAATTAAAAACATCGGGATCAAAGATTGTACCTACCGAATATATAGAGATGTACGGTTTTCAAAAGATAAAAGTCCATACAAAACTCACATGGGTGCGTTTATATCTAAGGGCGGTAAAAAGGGTTCTCACTCAGGTTATTATTTTCATATAGAGGCAGATAATGCAAATTACATTGGCAGCAGCATTCTAAGTACCGGTATTTACATGCCGGAATCGCATATATTAAAAAGTATAAGAGAGGAGATAATGTTAAACGGAGATGAGATGGTAAATGCAATAGAATTTGCTACGGGTTTTGCATTAGATACCGAATCATCTTTAAGCAGAGTGCCATCGGGATTTCCGGCAAATGATAACTATTCACAACTTTATAAGTTAAAAAACTACTTCTTGTTTAAAAAAATAGATAAAGAATTTCTCTTGGGTGATCATTTATTAGAAAGAGTTGTGAATGAGTATAAAAAAACTCAATGGTTTAACAATCTACTTAACAAGGCTGTAGACTATTCACTTGAGATGAAGAGAGAGTGGCAGAATCGGCAGCTTTAGAAAGATTATTATTCAAAAACATTGTAGGGATAATCAATGCCGGTTAGAAACAGAGCGTGGGCAGGAACTGAGTTTCCTGCAAATGCTCTATTCTTTTTTTGTAGCAGCTCTTGTATCCAGTCTGGCTCTCTTATACCTCTGCCAACCTCTAAAAGCGATCCTGTTACGGCTCTCACCATGTTTCGCAGAAATCTGTTTGCCGATATCTCAAAATAGAGGTGGGTATGTATATCTCTTTTAGAGAGATCTGTTAACTCTCGGTCTATTGGAGACCCAACTTTGAACTCTGCCGAGTATACATTGCAGATATTAGTAACTGTGTTAGAGTGCAACTTTGCCATACTTGTAAAGTCTCTCTCTCCACACAGAAGAGATGCCGCGTAGTTCATTTTTTCTATGTCCAAATTATAAGGGAAGAAAAATGAGAAGTCAGAAACGAGAGGGTCTTTTGTGGTATTTACAAAGTATTTATATGTTCTTTTAACAGCATCGAACCTTGCGTGTCGGCTCTCGTCTACCTGAACTATCTTGTGAACAGTTATTCCCGAAGGAAGAATGGCATTTATTTTGTAAATTGAAAGAGACGGGTTCCCGGCCAGGGTGTTGCATGCGACTATGTCATGACAATCTAAATGCGCTACATAGTTTATGGCATGTACTCCTGTATCGGTTCTTCCGGCCCCTGTTATTTCGGATTTTATTCTGAGATAGACAGAGAATGCATTTTCAAGGTGTTCCTGAACAGAGGGTAGCCCTATTTGCTTTTGCCAACCGTTGAATCCGGATCCTCTGTATGATAATAAAATAAAGAAACGCATTATAAACTATTTGTCTTAAATTTGTAAGATATACAAAGTGCAAAAATACTAATTCAAACGATATGGAAACCGTAAATATCAAAGAGCTGAACGAAAGGATTCAAAAAGAGAGTGCATTTGTTGAGATGATAACGATGGAGATGAACAAGGTAATTGTTGGTCAAAAGCATCTGGTAGAAAATCTACTAATAGGACTTCTGGCTAACGGCCATATTCTCCTTGAGGGGGTTCCCGGGCTGGCAAAAACGTTGGCTATCAACACGCTTGCCTCTATTGTTGATGCAAAGTTCAGCAGGATTCAATTTACACCCGATTTGCTTCCTGCCGATTTGACAGGAACTATGATTTATAGCCAAAAAAGTGAGCAATTCCAGATTAAAAAAGGGCCGATTTTCGCCAATTTTATTCTAGCCGATGAGATCAACCGCTCTCCGGCAAAGGTGCAGAGTGCGTTGCTCGAAGCAATGCAAGAGAGACAGATTACCATTGGGGATGTAAGTTATAAGCTTGGCGAGCCATTTCTGGTTATGGCAACGCAGAATCCAATAGAGCAGGAGGGAACATACCCTCTTCCTGAAGCTCAGGTTGATAGGTTTATGTTAAAGGTAGTTGTAAAATATCCAAAAAAAGATGAGGAGAAGCTCATCATTAGAATGAATAACTCCGGCGAATTTCCTAAGGCTTCAAAGGTACTTAAACCCGAGGATATTGTACGAGCCAGAGAGGTTGTTCGCGAAGTTTACATGGATGAGAAGATAGAGAGATACATCGTAGATATCGTTTATGCAACAAGAACACCGGAAGAGTATAATCTTCCGGGACTGAAAGATCTTATCTCGTATGGCGCCTCCCCACGTGCCAGCATTAGTCTTGCAATGGCATCAAAGGCATATGCATTTATTAAGAGAAGAGGATATGTAATTCCGGAAGATGTAAGAGCTGTTTGTTACGAAGTTCTAAGACACAGGATTGGTCTAACATATGAGGCAGAGGCAGAAAACATAACTACAGAGAGTATCATCACAGACATTATGAATTCGGTAGAAGTACCATAACAATTCAAGAAAAGAGTTATGTCTAAGGAGTTGTTAAAGAAGGTAAGAAAAATTGAGATTAAAACCAGAGGGTTGTCCAGGCAAATCTTTGCCGGAGAGTATCACTCTGCATTTAAGGGGAGAGGGATGGCGTTTAGCGAAGTTAGAGAGTATCAGTATGGCGACGACATAAGGAATATGGACTGGAATGTGACTGCAAGACTGAGCGCCCCCTACATAAAGGTATATGAAGAGGAGAGAGAGCTCACAGTTGTCTTGATGATAGATGTGAGCGGGTCGAGACTTTTTGGATCCCGTTCTATGACAAAAAGAGATCTGGTAACCGAGATTTCGGCCGTCCTCTCTTTTTCGGCATCTGCAAATAATGATAAAGTTGGAGCACTATTCTTCAGTGATAAAGTGGAGAAATTTATTCCTCCAAAAAAAGGGCGTAGCCACCTACTCAGAATTATCAGGGAACTTCTCAATTTTGAACCTCAAAGTAGAGCCACAGATATATCAGAAGCACTTAGGTTTTTAACAAATGCTATTAAAAAAAGATGTACTGCATTTTTACTTTCAGATATGTTAGATGTCACTCCTGATATCAAGCCACGATACGAGCACGCATTGAAGATAGCTGCGGGCAGGCACGATATATGTGTAATCTCTGTATACGATTTAAGAGAGAGGGAGATTCCGGATATTGGTCTGGTTAAGATTATGGACTCCGAAAGTGGAGAGTGTGGTTGGGCCGATACATCAAGCAGAAAGGTTAGGGAGTATTACAGCTACTGGTACAAAAGTGCAAGCGACAGTACTACCCAGCTGCTTAGAAAGTATAGAATCGATTCGGTCTCTATTGCAACGGATCAAGACTATGTAAAAGGTTTAATATCACTCTTTAAAAGTAGATAGTAATGGATAAGAGTATAAAGGATACTATACTTATAGGTGATCAGATAACCCTAAAATTTAAAACAATTTTGACTAAGGGAGAGGGACTTAAATGGATTTTACCTGAGAGGAGTGAGCTGGGAGGGGTAGAGATTATTAAAGGACCCTTAACTGATACACTTACGGTCAGAGAGGGTAGAAGTGAGCTAGAGAGCAGGATTGTTATCACATCGTTTGATAGTGGTACTCATACTTTACCTGCATTTAGGGCTTTAAAGATTAAGCCCGATGGTAGTACAGATACCTTGTCGTTCGATGGAGGAGTACTTGAAGTAAACACTATTCAGATAGATACTGCCTCTTTTAAGCCGTTCGACGTGAAAGGGCAGATGAATTACCCCTTTAGCGTAAAAGAGGTACTTCCATGGGCCGGGCTACTATTTTTAATGTTATTATTGGCACTTTTGTTAAAGAGAATCCTAAAAAGATTAAAAGAGAGAAGAGGTATATTTTCTGCACAAAAGACAGTAGATCCTCCTTATATAGTTGCACTTAGAGAGATTGAGCGACTCAAAGGCGAGAAATTATGGCAGAGAGATCAGAAAGAGTTTTATTCAAAATTGTCGGATATTCTGCGAATCTATATAGAGATGCGATTTAATATACAGGCGATGGAGCAGACCTCTAACGAGATAATTAACGCCCTTACAGAAGAGAAAATAGATAAGGCCCCATTTGATGGGCTAAAAGAACTTTTCTATGTATCTGATCTAGTGAAGTTTGCTAAATATACTGCCAATCAAATGGATTGTGAAAATTCAATAATGCAGGCAATAAGATTTGTCAACTCTGCACATCTGCAAGATAGTGTGGCGAATAGAGAAGAGCTAACAAAAAATGAAAAAGGAGAGAAATAATGTTTTTTGAGTATCCAAATTTGCTGTATCTTCTTCTATTACTGATACCTATTGTAGCCCTATATGTTTGGAGACATATTAAGGGGGGCGAGCCCACTTTGAATGTGTCAGCATCCTCTCCTTGGAGGGGAAAAGGGGGAAGAATCAAAGTGTATTCAAGGCATCTTCCATTTATTTTGAGAGTTATAACAATAGCTGCTATTGTAATAGCTATTGCTCGCCCGCGTTCATCGGACGATTTTGAGAAGGTATCAACCGAGGGTATAGATATAATTTTTGCAATTGATGTATCTACAAGCATGCTTGCAAGAGATTTTAAACCCGATAGAATAAGCGCCGCTAAAGACATTGCGATTGAGTTCATTGCTCAACGACCAAGTGATAGGATGGGAATAGTTGTCTTTGCTGGCGAGAGCTTTACTCAGTGCCCTTTAACAACAGACAGAGCAACTCTTATAAATATGATGAAAGAGGTTGAGACTGGTCTGATCGAAGACGGTACTGCTATAGGTAATGGTTTAGCTACTGCAGTAGCAAGACTAAAAGACTCTCAGGCAAAGAGCCGAGTGATAATCTTACTTACCGATGGTGTAAACAATAGAGGTGAAATCTCTCCTTTGATGGCCACAGAGATTGCTAAGACTTATGGTGTTAGAGTTTATACTATTGGTGTAGGAGCTATGGGAGTTGCCCCCTATCCGGTGATGACTCCATTTGGGGTTCAGATACAACAGGTTCAGGTTGAGATAGATGAGCCATTAATGAAACAAATAGCCGAAGAGACCGGGGGCAAATACTTTAGGGCTACAGACAACACAAAGATGCTTGAGATTTATGGTGAGATAAATAAAATGGAGACAAGTCGTACAACCGTAGACTCATTTCCTGTGTATAAAGAGCTCTTTATGACATATGCACTAGTTGCTCTTTTTGCTCTTGCTTTTGAGTTGTTTTTAAGATTAATTGTTTTAAGAAGAGTACCTTAATGGTTATTAGATATGATACAGTTTGCACAGGTTGAGTACTTGAATTTGATTCTTCTAATCCCTTTTTTGTTTATTTTTCATGCTATAAACAGAAGAGTGAGAAGAAAGAGAATTGAGAGATTTGGAGATCGTGTGCTCTTAGAGAGACTTATGCCAAATGCTTCAAGGGTAAGAGGTTGGATTAAACTAATTTTTCTTAGTATAGCAATTTTCTTTTTTGCAATTGGGCTGTCAAGACCTCAATTAGGAGCAAGAATAAAGGAGATAGAGGGAAAGGGTATTGAATTGATGATTGCCCTGGACGTCTCAAACTCTATGCTTGCACAGGATTATTACCCGAATAGACTGGAGAGGGCAAAGTTGGCAATCTCCAGATTGGCCGATAAGCTCAAAGAGGACAGGATAGGACTGATTGTTTTTGCAGGACAGGCATTTGTACAACTACCAATTACAACAGACTATGTATCCGCAAAGATATTTCTAAACAGCATCAATACTAACTCTGTGCCTGTTCAGGGAACATCTCTTTCCGATGCCATAAATCTCTCAATAAAGAGCTTTAGCAGTGAAAGTAAGGGTGGGGGGAAAGCAATAGTACTTATCACAGACGGAGAGAATCATGAAGACGACCCTATAGCTGCTGCAAAAACTGCTAGAGAATTAGGTATAGTAGTTTACACCTTGGGGATTGGTTCGCAAGAGGGCAAGCCAATTCCTCTTGAGAGTGGAGAGCTGCTTAAAGATAGAGATGGAAATATTGTAGTGACCAAACTGGACGAGCCCACATTGGTGAATATAGCAGAGGCCGGAGGTGGAAGATATGTAAGAGCCGGGAACAGCGAATTTGGCCTTGAAGCAATTGTTGAGCAGATTAGAAGTTTAGATAAGCAGCAGTTTAGATCTGTTGTTTTTGAGGATTTCAATGAACAGTACATGTATTTTTTTGGTATAGCGCTTCTGTTTTTTATTCTGGAGTTTTTTATATCGGAGAGAAAGGGTAGAAACTTTTTTAAATAGTACCGGGTTATGAGATTGTTAATAATTATCTTAATAATGATTACATCTGTGGATGGGCTAGCACAACCAGAGAGAGGGAGTGTTAGGTCGGGTAATAGAGCATATAAAAAGGGTGACACAGAGAGGGCAGAGGTAGATTATAGGAGAGCATTAGAGGAGAATCCCGAATCGCTTTTTGCAAGGTACAACCTGGGTAATGCAGTATTTAAAAATGGGAGAGCAGAAGAGGCATCAAATATTGTAAAAGGGCTGGACTCTTTGGCAGACGAACCTCTTAAGGCAAATATTTATCATAATTTGGGGAACTACTCTTTAGATCAAAAAAAATACCAAGAGGCGATAGAGCAATACAAAAGCTCGTTGAGGATTAATCCATCAGATATGGAAACTAAATCTAACCTGGCATATGCCCAAAAGATGTTAAAGAGGGAGCAGGATAAAAACCAAGACCAAAATAAAGATAACCAAGACCAAAATAAAGATAACCAAGACAAGAACAAAGATAATAAAGATCAAAACAAAGATAATGAAGAGCAGAATAGAGAGAATCAAAATCAAAAACAACCTCAAATAACACCTCAGAGCGCTCAACAGATGTTGCAAGCTATTCAAAATAAAGAGAGAGAGACTCAGGAGAAGGTAAACAAAGAGAGAGCAAAGTCTCTTCAAGGTAGACAAAAAGAGAAAAATTGGTAAGAATATGATTCGTAGATTAAAAAATAGTGGAGTAGGTTTAATAGCACTTAAAGCTTTAGTGTTAATACTACTTTTTACATCTGCACAACCAGGTTTGCTTAGAGCTCAAGCCACATTATCAGTAGATGCTCCTAGAGTGGTTGAGGTTGGAGAGACCTTCCGTTTAGTCTTTACGGCCAATGCACAACCATCGTCATTTAACCCTCCTTCAATTAGCGGGTTTGATGTTTTAGCTGGTCCCTCATCATCTACAATGAGCAGCACACAAATTGTAAATGGAAGGAGAACAGAGAGCTTTCAGGTAAGTTACACATTTATTCTTCAAGCCAGATCTGAGGGGAAACATACTATTCCAGCTGCCTCAGTTATTATTGACGGTAAAGAGATCTACTCTCAACCATTTTCCATTGAGATTGTAAAGGCCACCGGAACTTCATCGGGAGAGGCCAAAAGAGATAACTCCACTACTGTAAGCAACAATGATATCTTTATAAAATTATCTGTAAGTAAAGGCAGGGTGATGAAGGGGGAGCCATTTATTGCAACAATAAAGTTATATACCAAGGTTCCTGTAGCAGGATTTGAAGAGGTAAAATTTCCCACCTTTAATGGCTTTTGGAGCCAAGAGATTGAGACCCCACAGAATATAGAGTTTGTAAGGGAAAATATAGATGGAACGATATATAACTCGGCGCTTTTAAGGAGGTACATGCTAATCCCTCAACAGAGCGGAGTTATCACTATAGATGCTACTGAGATGACTTGTCAGATACAGTTAAGGTCTTCTTCTACTGCACCTAGAAGCATGTTTGATGATTTTTTTGACTCTTATCAGACAGTGAGAAAAAGAGTTTCATCTACACCTGTAAGAGTGGTATCGGAACCACTACCTCCCGGTGCACCACAATCATTTACAGGAGGGGTGGGTGAGTACAAAATGGATGTTAGACTTTCAAGAGATAGTGTAAACGCAAACGAGGCAATTTCTCTTATTGTTGTAATACAAGGCAGTGGTAATATTAATCTTATAGAGGCCCCAAAACCTCAATTTCCATCGGGCTTTGAAGTATATGAGACAAAAATAACAGATAACAGCTCAAGATCTACAAAAGGTACATCAGGCAGTAAGCAGTTTGAATATCCAATGATCCCAAGGGGCCCCGGAGTATACAAAATTCCTGCGGTTGAGTTCTCTTATTATGATATCTCCCAGAGAAGATATGTAACTCTTACCTCTGCTGCAATTGAACTTAACGTTGGTAGAGACAGAGGCGGAAATACATCGGGGCAGTTTCTATCTCTGGGAGTAAACAAACAGGCAGTAAGAAGCATATCAGACGACATTAGATATATCAAGACCGGGGATCCGCGTTTAAGAAGCGGAAGCCGATTTCTTTTTGGATCGACCCTATATTTTATATTGTTAGCAATGGTTGCCATTATCTTCTTTGTTGCTTTTAAATATCTATCTAAGAAAATTGAGAGACGAAGAGATGTTGCTCGCACCAGAAACAGAAAAGCCGATAGAGTAGCTAGGCATAGATTGAAAAATGCAGGTATACTACTCAAACAAGGGCTTAAATCATCTTTTTATGAAGAGTTAAACAGAGCTCTGTCGGGTTACATTTCAGATAAGTTAAACCTAACAATTGCAGATATGTCAAGAGAAAAAATTGAGACATCTCTACATGAGAAAGGTGTTAACCTAGAGCAGACGCAAGAGCTGTTGCACCTGTTGGAGCAGTGCGATTTTGCAAGATTTGCCCCTGAGTCGGAATCGCCCGACATGGAAAAAAATTACTCAAGAGCTCTAAAATTAATTTCAGATATGGAACTTTAAACTATACAGAGATGCTACATAAATTTAGTAAATATATAGTAATTACACTTTTGGTGTTAAATCTTAATCCTGCCGCGTTAAGTGCAGAAGAGAGCTCTATATGGAATAGTGCCAATGACCTCTACTCTCAAGGAAAATTTAGTGAAGCACTTGAAAGTTATATGTCAATAGAGAGCGAAGGGTTTGTATCTGAGTCTCTTTTTTACAATATTGCAAACTGCCATTTTAAACTTGGAAATTTTGGAAAGTCAATTTTATACTACGAGAGAGCACTTAGATTAAATCCCTCCCACAAGGATACAAAGAATAATCTAAGACTCGTTAAGGAGTTTACCGTTGATAAGATTGACGATCTTCCGGAGTTTATTTTAAAAACATGGGTTAGAGAGATGAATTATAAGTTATCTTCCGATAGATGGGTGGCAATTTCTATAGTGTTGTTTATTATCTCTTTAATTTTTCTTATGTTTTTTCGATTTGGCAGCACACATGCTTTTCGCAAACTCTCTTTCTTTGTTTCTCTCTTTCTAGCTCTGCTTTTTGCTGTTACAACACTTTTTGCATGGAATCAAAGAGCCTCCTACTATAGTGAAGAGGAGGCTATTGTTATGGTTCCTGTAAGTACGGTAAGAAGCTCACCCGATAGATCTGGTAACACTCTTTTTATTCTTCATGAGGGGACCAAAGTTGAATTTATAGAGCAACTGGGTTCATGGAAACGCATAGAGCTCTCCGACGGACGGCAAGGGTGGATAGAGCTTGGAGATGTAGAGATAATTTAATTACAATAGGCGTCCTCTCTCTCTCCTTACGTTCTCTTGCTTTGAAGGTGCTTCGGGTTTTTTATAAAGATCTTCTCTTGACAAGATCTTATCGGTATTTGCCAAATTATAGAGAACGATAGCCATCACAACCGAAGTGTGATTCATATATTCGGGGATGCTCATGTTATAGGTATCCCTCTCGGTGTGCCATATCTCGCCATAGTTAAAGTCGTAACCCTTTGGGTCTGCAGTGCCGAAACTTATTGTAGGCACACCATTAAGTGCAAAATAGGCATGGTCTGACCCACCTGCAGTTGCCGGTCTTGGTCTAGCTTCTCCTACTCTTTTGTTAAGAGTAAAAGGGAAGTCGGGATTGATTTTATTCAGCGATTCGGTTGCCTTTTTAAAATCTTCATACATTGCAGGGGGAACAGTAAGCGAGTTGGCAACCGTTGGACCGCCGTCTCTATTGAAGTAATTTGATATTTTATCGAGTTTATCGCTGTTGTTCTCTACCCAGTGTTTAGACCCCCAAAGACCAAACTCTTCACCTGCCCATAAACAGAATGCAATCGAGCGTCTTGGTCTTCCTCCGGCCTCCATTATTAGTCTTGCCGCTTCTAGGTTTGGCGCTACACCTGTGCCGCAATCAACTCCTCCCGTTGCAACGTCGAAAGCATCGAGGTGCCCTCCCGACATAACATACTCATCGGGAAACTCACTACCTCGTATTATGCCAATAACGTTATGAAATTTTACCGGACCTGGTTTAAAGTGATTTCGAATATCAAACTCCAACTGGAAATATTGTCTCTCTTTAACCTTTTGAGCGATTAATTTATATTGGTGCTCATTTAGTTTAATGTCGGGACATGTAGGCAGATTATCGAAGTTCATATACTCAAGGTTTTTTCTGTCGTAAAGTGCTCTGATTGGCACTGTAGATGATTGAATTATACCAAGAATACCTGCCTCGCGCATCTCTTTATAGAATAGAGCAGGAGCATCTTTGTAATCTTTAAGAGGCAACGCCGGTTTGCCTTGGTTGGCTCTGTTTACTCTTGAAATAGAGTCGTTATAGCGATATATTGCTTCGTTCTCCTTAATAATGATTGCCCTAACAGCATCGGCATATTCGGAATAATCTATCGGGAACCCATCACTCTCTCCGGTAATCAGTACCCAAGCCCCTTTGAGTTTACCTTTCATCCTCTCAAATTCTGCCCTTGTTTTTGGCTCCATCACTACATGCCCTCGTTGCACACCTTTAGTACCCGATGTATATGAGGGAGTTGCAAAATGCAAGGCCATACCATCTTCACTAAGCATCCTTCCAAACCAAGGACCTCTGTTAAAACCAACAGGAACCTGCCCCACCTCAATAATTTGAACTTCAAGGCCCCATTTTTCAAAGAGAGATGCTGTCCAATAGGTTGCGTTTTCATATGCGTCAGATCCAACCAGTCTCCCGCCAATCCTATTAACAAGAACATCTAAGTGATTCATGGTTCTGTTCTCTTTTGATGCTATATCTATTATTTTTTCAATAACACCTTCAGGAGTATCTACTCTATTTTGGGCAAAAAGAACAGTGGAGCATAGAAGGAAAGAGATGATAAGAAGTTTTAGCTTACATGAGCTTAGTATGGTTAATCTGTTTTTCATTGTTTAACTATTTTTTTCAAAATTAATATTATTTGATTTCAATTTTATAAGCGATAGGTTATTTTATAAAAAATTGTGCGATTTTTGTCCACCAAAGAGAAGCTATTATGAAAGAGAGAAGAAAAATAAGGATGCCTCACACTTTTGTGATTATTTTTTCACTGATTGTATTTAGTGCAATAGTCACTTTTTTTGTCCCTGGAGGGGAGTTTTCCAAAGATACAGGAGAGTTTGCATTCACTAATAGTGTTCCACAGAGTTGGCATGTTCTCACCGCTTTTTATAAAGGATTTACAAAGCAGGCAGGAATCATTGTGTTTATATTGGTTATCGGGGCCTCATTTTGGGTTGTAAACTCATGCAAGGCAATTGATGCAGGTATTTACTCATTTCTAGAGTTTACAAAGGGTTTAGAAAAGTACAAAGCTGTTAAGAGGGTTGGCTCAGGAAATATTATCATAGTATTAATAATGCTCTTGTTTAGTATTTTTGGAGCTGTATTTGGAATGAGTGAAGAGACAATTGCATTTACTATTATAATAGTACCGTTGGCCATATCTCTTGGATATGACTCTATCGTGGGAATTGCTATGGTATATGTGGCTGCACATGTGGGTTTTGCAGGAGCTGTTCTCAACCCTTTTACAATAGGAATAGCACAGGATATTGCAGGTCTTCCAATTTTTTCGGGGATAGAGTATCGCCTAATTTGCTGGGTTGTACTTAATGTTATTACAATAGGTATAGTACTTTGGTATGCAGCAAGAGTAAGAAGAGACCCTTCAAAATCTCCTGTCTATATTGAAGATGATTACTGGAGATCAAAAATTGACCACACACAAAATGAGAAGATAGAGTATAATACACCAAAGGGGGCTTGGATAATCTATTGGATAACACTGATTATATTCTCCATCTTCTCCTTTTACTATCCACATACAGAGATTAAAATAGGAAATCGAATATTTGATGTACCCTATCTGATACCTTTAATCACTCTTTTTTATGCATATACATCTTTTAAAGCCATTAAAAAATCGGTTCATTTTTTTGTTTTGAATATGCTCTTCTTTACTATTATAGTGCTGATTACAGGAGTAATGGGATATGGCTGGTATATTGGTGAAATCTCTGCCCTTTTTCTGGCTTTGGGAATATTCAGCGGTATCGCGGCTGGTTACTCGGGCAATGAGATAGTTACAAAGCTTGTGGAGGGTTCCAAAGATATACTGTCGGCAGCTCTTGTTGTTGCTCTGGCTGCAGGTATAATTGTCATACTGGAAGATGGACGTGTGGTAGATACACTTCTTTACTATATGTCAGGAGCAATGAAGAGTGCCGGTAAAGAGGTCTCTTTAGGTGTTATGTATCTTATTCAAACGGCAACCAACATTGTTATACCTTCTGCAAGTGCCAAAGCAGCTATAACAATGCCTATTATGGCCCCATTTTCCGATCTTATCGGAGTCTCTCGGCAAGCAACGGTGCTTGCATTTCAGTTTGGAGATGGGTTTACAAATATGATTACACCAACATCCGGTATTTTAATCGCAGTACTAACAATAGCCAGAGTTCCATATAGCAAATGGTTCAAACTGGTTTTGCCTTTTATTGCAATTCTTGTGTTGGTTGGATTTCTGCTCTTGTTACCTACTCTCTATTTAAAGCTTAACGGATTCTAACCTTATATACTCCATAGTCTGCTCTATCTTCGGGTAGTGCTATTCTTGAAGCTGTCGATGGAGAAAAAGATGTTTGCGGTGCAGGAGGAAGGGCAGGGAAAGATCCGGTTGCAATGAATTGCAGTGTAGATTTTATGAGATCTTCTTTGGTTCCAAAGTCGTTATAGAGGTCGTCGGGTCTATAGTGGTCGGGAACCAGTCCATCTACGTAGTGCCCATACCCTGTGCTGTTTACGCTAAAAAAGCAAACAGGAAGAAAAACAAACTGAGGAGAGTCGTAATTGCCTTCCGGATAGGGCAGTACGTACATTCCGTTTGGTTTTCCATAAGTGGTGCTTCCTACCTGAACAACACTCATTAAGGGTTTCAATCCATTAAGTATAACTTCGCTTGCAGAGGCGCTTCCTTTACCTGTTATTATAATCAGACGGTTTAAATCCAAGGATTCCGAAATTCGCTCTATTATTGTTTGAGTTTGTGCGTCTGAATCCCACGATCTGTACTTATCGTTGTGCTCTCTTCTGGCAAGAATTTTTTTGTCTGCCGACTTAGGAGCGATATAGTTAGCAAGTAGCGATGTTGCTCTGCCGTCTCCACCTCCGTTATATCTTAAATCGAGAATAAGCTCTTTTACCCCCTCACTCTTAAATAGAGTCATGGCGTTATGAATATCGTCAAGCATTTGAGCTTTGAAAGAGAGGTAGTTAAAGTAACCCACCTTATAAGGTAAACCCGGGAAATCCGATGGGGTTATAACCATTGACTTCAGGAACGAGCGTGTGTTTACCTGCCTTGCACTGGTTGTAAATGTAATAGATTTGTTGTCGTGATCTTTAAATGTAAAGCTATTTGTTTTCTGTGCAAATACTGTGTTAAAGGTTCCATTTTGTATCAGTGTCATTACAGGAGTCCCATTAAGGTGAGTGAGCTCATAACCCCTTTTTACATTATTCTCCCACATAGGAGAATTTGGATGAACGAATCTTACCCTTACGCTGTAGTCTTTATAGTAATCAATCGGCTGAGCAATGCTGATTCCGTACGTCTCAACTACACCCGTTTCGGAGCTAAGATATTGGGCCCCTGTCATCATCCACGACCATCTGTCTATAGGGACAATCAATGTGTCAAAATAGGCCTGAACGGTTTTTATTGGAGCGGGATTGATATTTTTGGGAACATCTTTGTACCAGTAGTAAATATCGTTCATGATTGCAAGAGTATAGCTCTTTATGTTGGCATTGGGATCGTAGGGCGTTTCAGGTTTGTCGGGATCTTTTTTATCCTCTTTTTGACAAGATATAGCTGCTAGTGAAATAAGAATTGCTGTTAATACCTGGAGAAGGTATTTAACTTTTTTGTATTGAGTCATTTTGATTAAAATTTTATCCAAAATTAAACATTTTTCAACAATTCTTGTTTAAATTACAGATACTTTTTATTAATTGATTATATTTATAGTAAATAATGGAGACACCCAATAAAAATCACGATATGATAAACCTTGCTACAATTGAAAGGAAGAACGTATTTTCTGTAAAAGGAAATCCTGTTACGTTACTTGGCAACCCTGTAAAAGTGGGGGATGAGGCACCGGAGATAGTTGCATCTGATCTCACCTTAAACGATGTTAAATTATCTGATTTCCATGGAAAGATAGTTGTGGTTAGCGTATTTCCCTCTATTGACACCCCTGTATGTGCAAATCAAACACGAGCATTTAACAAAAAAGCCACTGAACTCTCAGAAGAGGTGGTGATTTTGACAATCTCTAAAGATTTGCCTTTCGCACTTGGTAGATTCTGTGCTGCTGAGGGGATTAAGAACATCCATACCCTCTCCGACTATAAACAGTCAAGGTTTGGTTTACAATATGGTTTCCTGGTTAAGGAGAATCAATTATTGGCAAGAGGAGTTGTGATTATAGATAAGTCGGGAGTTGTAAAGTATGTAGAGATAACTAAAGACATTACAATTGAGCCCGATTATGACAAAGCTGTAGCAGCAGTAAAAGAGATACTGGGATAACCGGTAGACTGTGTTGAATTGTGTTGCTCAGTTTAGCTCTGTGCAGGTACAGACCGCAAGTGTGGTATTAGGTTAGGTGATAAGATGACAGGTGTTTGGTTTGTGAAAGCTAAGAGCAAGAGGGTGCCGAAACTATTCGGCCCCTCTTTTTTATTAAAACTATTTAAATACTCTCACTATCTTCATCATCAATCTTTCCTGACCAAAGAAACCTGTTTGTCTCTTTAATCAGTACACCTGAAAGAAGAAGAAGTGCTATAAGGTTTGGTATGGCCATAAGAGCGTTCATGCTGTCTGCTATTCCCCACACTAAAGAGAGATTGAGGACAGACCCAATAAATACTGCCGCTATCCAAAAGAGTCTATAATATATTATCAATTTTTTTCCCCCCAGATACTCTACAGCTTTCTCCCCATAGTACGACCAGCCAAGAATTGTTGAAAAGGCAAATGTTATAATTCCTACCGATAGAATAATTGAACCTACATATGGTATTTTGGAAAATGCTGCTTTAGTGAGAGCGCCACCTTGAGTATGATCTATATCGGGATGTGCGATTACAGAACTTACCAGAACGAGACCGGTTAATGCACAAACAACCACTGTATCCCAGAATGTGCCTGTAGAGGAGACCAGTGCCTGCCTTACAGGATTTCTGGTTTGCGCTGCTGCAGCAACTATAGGAGCAGATCCCAATCCGGATTCGTTAGAGAAGAGACCCCTTGCGATTCCGTATCTGGCTGCCATCATAACAGTAGTTCCAACAAACCCCCCTCCGGCGGCTTTTGCAGAGAATGCCGATTCAAATATCAGTGAAAATGATTCCGCCAGGTAGCTACTGTTTACGAATAGAATGTATAGACAACCTAAAACATAAAACAGCGCCATAAAAGGGACTAAGGTTCCGCAAACTTTTGCTATACCTTTTACCCCAAATAGAATAACTAGAGCTGTTGCCGTGCTTATAATCAAGCCGGTAACCAGAGGAGAGATAGAATAAGTTTCATTTAAAAGTAGAGCTATTGAGTTGGCCTGTACTGTATTTCCTATTCCAAATGCAGCTATTGCCGTAAAAATACAAAACAGAACTGCCAACCACTTGACTCCCAATCCTCTTTCCAATGCATACATGGGGCCGCCCAGCATGGTTCCATCGCTTGTCTTAACCCTGTATTTGATTGCAAGAAGACCCTCTGAGTATTTTGTAGCAATGCCAAGAACGCCGGTTATCCAACACCAGAAAACGGCTCCGGGTCCGCCAAGAGCAACAGCAGTTGCTACCCCAATAATATTACCGGTACCAATTGTAGCGGCCAGTGAGGTTGCCAACGCTCCAAACTGAGTAACATCGCCGCTGCCGGATTTATCTTTTACCACCGATAGTCTAATTGCGGTAAATATTTTTCTTTGAGGGAATTTTAAGATAATTGTTAGATAAAGGTGTGTTCCCAAGAGAAGTACAATCATAGGCCATCCCCACAGAAGAGAACTTACCTTGTCAATAAAGGCAGCGAAGGTTTCCATAACAGTTTTTTAAGTTTTTATGTTTAGTTAAGTATCTTTGCAAAGTTAAAAAAATGGAATAACCCCACAAGAGTTGAAGAAACATATATTCATAGTATTGGCATTCATTTGCGTTCTGCTTGGGACTATAGGGATATTCTTACCACTACTGCCAACCACACCCTTTTTATTGCTTGCCACCTATCTTTTTATGAACTCATCTAAAACCAGATTAAAGTGGCTGCTCAAAAACAGATACCTTGGTCCGTATATAAAATCATATCTTTCAAAAGAGGGAATATCGTTAAGGTTAAAAATAAGAACGGTCACCCTTTTGTGGATGACCATTCTGTTCTCGGCATTTTATGCAACAGATAAACTGCATGTAAGAGCTATTTTACTGATTATTGCAGTTCTGGTTACTATTCACATCACCTCTAAGAAGACTAAACGAGGTAGTGTTTAGTTTTCACAGCTACAAGTAGGAGTATTTTTTGCCGTATTCCAACATTTGCATAAGAAAATCATGAGGATATGAAACATGGTAGTCTATCACCTTCCCTCTCTTAATCACAGGAGTTATATCGGGATTAATAAAACCTCCGTAAGGTTTTAGTTCGAGTGATGTATATCTAGCCTTAAGCTCTTTGTGTAACTCTGGATCTATGTTAATTGCATATTTTGTAATTAGATCTTTACCCGCTTTATAATCTCCTTCAGACTTGATTCTCTGAAGCTCTTTAAGCAGCTCTGCAAACAGAGCCCTAAGTTTAGTAAAATCATTTATCACAAAATAACTCTTTCCATCTCTCTCCCTCTTTTCAATTACATTGTGTTGCTTACCCTTTTCGAAGCACCACTCAGCAATTAGCTTTCTTCCCTGCATATGTGCCTGAGTTACGCTTTTGCCCTCATCTATTCTTACAAACTGAGTGAATATGCCATTTCTGATATAAGATATGTATGATGCTTTATAAGCATCTTGGTCTGGCAGAATTCCAAGCTCAACAAGCTTTGGGTCGGCCATATAGTATAATGCAAAGATATCTGCCCTTGCCTCCTCCAGAGGAGAGCTGAACTCTTTAAGTGCATTCGAAGATGTGCCCTCTCTCAACTGTCCCGAACCATGACCTAAACACTCATGTAAGTCGGTGTGAATATTATTGGTTAGAGAGCCATATTTTTTTAGTAGAGCTATCTCCTCTTCATCCCACGAAAACTCTGCGACCATATTTTTAGGTGCCTCTTGATTGGCTTTATCGTAAGCATCACTTATGTTTGCTATGGTTACAGATTTTGAGCCGTGCTCTTTTCTTATCCAATCGGCATTTGGTAGATTTATCCCAAGGGGAGAAACCGGATGGCAATCTCCTCCAAGTTGCGCAACAGTAATAACTTTTGCCGAAACACCTTTAACCTCTCTTTTTTTGTACTGAGCATCTACCGGGGAGTTGTCTTCGAACCATTGAGCGTTATTACTAATAATCTCAGTTCTTTTAGAGGCCTCTAAATCTTTAAAATTCACTACAGCTTCCCAAGTGGCTTTCATTCCAAGCGGGTCGTTGTAAGTCTCAATAAAACCATTGATAAAGTCAATTTGGCTTTGAGTATCCTTTACCCATGCAACATTATATTTATCCCATACATTTAGATCGCCTGTTCTATAGTACTCTATAAGAAGGTCTATGTAACCTCTCTGAGAATCGTTCTCTGCCACTTCAGATGCTTTTTGCAGATGTTCAATAATCTTATCGATAGCTTTTCCGTAGAGCGCCCCCGATTTGTAAACCTCCTCTTGGATTATTCCGTCTACCTTAACTAGTCTTGAGTTGAGTCCATATGAGATTGGTGTGGGATTGTTTGGATCTTCCATCTTTGCATAAAAGGCCTCGGCCTCCTCTCTTGATACATTCTCGTAGAAGTTAACCGCGCTTCCAAGCAGAAGGTCGCCTTGCCCGGATATGTTTTTTCTTTGAGGGAAAATCGTTGGGTCGAATATTAACGGAATTATCTCATCTGAAATACTATCTTGACCGCTCTCTTTAAGAAGAGCTGCAAAGTAGTCGCTGGAACAGCCCGGAATAATCTTGTCTTCTGCATAGTGGTGATGGATACCATTACTGAAGAACACCCTTTTTGCATAAACAAGGAACTCTTTGAAGTCATGACTATCTCGTTCACCTTTATAGTTTTCCAATATTGTTTCCAGAACCCTTCTAACTTTAAGCCCATGTTTGAAATTCTGGTCCCAAAAGATATCTCTCCCGGCTTTGGCTGCTTCACTTAAATGGTAGATGTACTCTTTTTGGGAGAGGGTAAGTGAGTCCCATCCAGGTATTTTATACCGGATCACTCGGATATCGGCAAACTCATCGGCCAAATATTTAAATGGTTGATTATCTGTCTCCTTGGACTTGTTCTCACTTGAACAGGCCATTAGAGTGAGTGCTGAAGCAAAAAGCATAATTCTAATGTAATTCATAAATATAATTCTAATAATTCGGTTTAGCGTCCATCAATTTTTTAACAAAGATATATTTTTTTACCTACTTTTGTGCTCCTTAAATAATGGGAATAATCGTGAACAAAGGCTTGACCACCATACTTCTGCTGATTTTGTCCAATAGCTTTATGACCTTAGCTTGGTATGGGCACTTAAGATTCAACATAGAGAGCAAAGCCGGAAAATGGGGCCTTTTTGCTGTAATACTAATCAGTTGGGCAATTGCTCTGTTTGAATATATTTTTCAAGTGCCTGCAAACCGAATTGGATACAAAGAGTTTGGAGGGCCATTCTCACTTGTTCAGCTTAAAGTTATCCAGGAGGTTATAACCCTTTTGGTTTTTGTTGTATTCTCATTGATTTTTTTTAAACAGGAGAGTTTTAAGTTTAATCATCTGTTAGCATTCATCTTTCTAGTCCTTGCTGTGTTTTTTATATTTAAGGATTAGTCTCTCTATCTTTTCTCCAAAGCGATTCTATCCACTCAGAAATATCGTGTGCGATCTCCTCGCTAAAGGTCTCTTCAATCTGGCCATACTCATCTACCCGACCCGTTTTACAATTTTGCATTAAGTGATTAACACCTTTATAAAGAGTAACTCTATTATGCCTATTTCCTCTCTTTGCCAGGATAGAGGATATTTTGTCGAGGTTATGGGAGGCAACCTGAACATCCATATCGCCGTTAATGGCAAATACCGGAATGTTCACTCTTTCTAAAGTTTCGGCCGGATTATAAAACAGATCGTATTTCATAAATGGTATTAATAATTTGGAGTAAGCAGCTATGTTTATTGGAGCTTTAATGCCCAATACTCTCATATCTGCTTCAGAAATTTCTGCCAGTCGAGGATTATATCTGTTAATTGCATCCTGGGCAATCTCTTTTATCTTGCCCAAATCATGCTGTTGATTGATGGTTGTAAATAGTGTCTCTAAAATCTCTCTATTTAGCTCAATAGCCTCTTTGGATACCCCCATCTTACTATATATTGAATCACATTGCTCTATTATAACATCTTTCAATGGAAGGGTAGAGGCGGCCATAAGCACCATAAATGAGATATCAGGATTAATTAATGATGCTGCAGGTGCTATATCTCCACCAAGACTGTGCCCGATTAATCCAATCCTTTTAGGATCTATCTCTGCTCTTGATAATAGATATGAAACAGCTGCAGATGCATCTTGGGCGTGGTCCATTATTGTGGTTTTGGAAAAATCACCCTCCGACTCTCCGGCACCTCTGTCATCGAATCTAAGTACAGCGTAACCATTTTTTGTGAGAAGATGTGAGAGAACAAGAAATGTCTTATGCCCGAATATGGTTTGATCTCTGTCCGATGCTCCAGAGCCGGATATAAGCACTACTGCCGGAAGTTTACCCTCTTCACGTGGGCGTGTTATGGTCCCTCTTATCTTGACATTATCAAAGCTTTTAAACTCGATATTTTCCGAAATATAGCTATACGGCTCTTTAGGCTCTTGGGGCCTCTGAAGCACTTTAAACGGAAACTCATCTACTTTACGAAACTCCACCGGAACCGAAACTCCCGGGCCCTGAGCAAAGAGCCCTTTTAAAGTATCGCCATCAGATGTGAGATTTAGGGCAACATTGAGCCCCTTTATGAGTACAAAAAGGGAGTCGCCTGTAAGTTTAACCGAATCTGCTTTTATATTAAAGCTCTTTTGTCCCGGACTGTGTAAAAGTACCTTTAAAAATCCATTTATATCTTTATCAATCTCAAGAGCAATAGCGGGTCCCGGCTTCTGTTTTATAATTATTGAGCCGTTCCATTTACCTCTTAAACCATCATGATCTGATATGATGTTCTTTGTTGTGGCTGACATACAAAATGGAATGAAAATAGATAATACCACTGCGATTAATGAAATTCTTATCATTTTATAATATCTTTATGTGTTAAGTTGAGGCAAACATAAAAAGATAGTACCGATAATATTTTTTAACGTGACCAACCAATATAAAAAATGGACTAACTGCAGCTTTTTTTATACAAACTCCATTTTTTTAATTTTAACAACTTTAAAATTCATTAATAATGAAAATATCAAGGCTGATTGAACCTCTGATTCACTCTATTATTTGGATTACCGGAATTGCCATAGTGTTGCTTTATGTTAACTCGCTCGGACATATAAAAAGGGGAGACGAAAATTTTGTACTCTCTATTTTGTATGGATCATTTATGAACATTTTGCTTTTTTATATGGTCTCTCTGTACCTGATATCTAAGTATGGAGGGAGTGGTAAATGGAAAACCTTATTGTTTTACATTTCCGGTCTCTATATTGCGTCAGTTATAATTGAATCATTGGTAGATTATACTCTGTTTGGAAGCTACTACTCTTCTGTTAAGGAGTCATTTACAGAGCAGCTTTTAGTGACATCTGTTCTGAATCTATTTATTTTAGCTATCTCTTTGGGCTATGGCTTTACAAGGAGGTGGATAATTCTGGAAAACCAAAAAATTGCTTTAGAGCAGGAGAATCTTAAATCTGAACTAAAATATCTGAAAAGTCAAATAAACCCTCACACTCTTTTTAATCTGCTCAATATGGCATACTCCAGCTCTATGAAGTTTGGCGATGATATTACTGCAGATATTATAGAGAAAATATCTACTCAGTTAAGATATATGATATATGAGTGTAATGTAGAGAGTGTTTATTTAGATAAAGAGATAGCTCATTTGAAAGATTATATAGATTTAAACAGAAAGAGAGTGCCCCTCGATGCAGGATTGGTTGTGAATTTTAAAATTGAAGGAGATACAAGCGGAGTAAATATACCTCCTCTAATCTTGCTTCCTTTGGTTGAGAATGCTTTTAAGCACGGATTGCAAATGGATGGCTTGTCTAAAATTGACATATCTTTGGTAGTTCAAAAGGGGTTTTTGCAATTTATTGTCCGCAACAGAGTTGATAACAATAAAAATGATAATCTAGATAGGGCAACAGGGATAGGATTGGATAATTTAAAAAAGAGGCTATCACTACTTTTTTCTGAAAAATATAAATTGGAGACTTTTAGTAGAGACGAGATCTATGAAGCCTCCTTATCACTTAATTTAGAGTAAAATCATGAGATGTATAGTTATTGACGACGAGCCATATGCGCTGGATTTAATAAAGGGCTATGTTGTTAAAACAGAGGGATTAGAACTTGCAGCATCATTTTCAAGCCCTCTAAAGGCCCGAACATTTATAATGGAGAACTATGTAGATCTGATTTTTTTAGATATTAACATGCCGGAAATAAGTGGGATAGAGTTTTTAGACTCATTAAATGTAAGGCCATTGGTGATATTTACTACAGCTCACAAAGATTATGGAGCAATGAGTTACGAGTATGATGCAGTGGACTATCTTTTAAAGCCAATTAAGTATGAGAGGTTTCTAAAAGCTGTAGCTAAGATAAAAGAGCAAACAAAAAGTGAGAACCACTCTCAAAAAAAAGATAGTAAAGAGGTTGTTATTTTAAAAAGTGGGACAAAATCGTACAGACTATCAATTGAGGAGATACTATACGCCGAGGCCTTGGGGAATTACGTTATTGTATATACGAAATTTGATAAAATAATGTGTCAATACTCTATGAAGGACTTCTTATCTCTACTGCCTGCCGACAGTTTTGTGAGAATTCATAAATCATTTGCGGTATCTGTAGACAAAATTGAGATTGTTGAGAGCGATAGAGTAACGGTTGCCAAAAAAGTATTGCCTGTAGGTCTTACTTACAGACAAGCAGTTAACCATATATTAAATAAAGATTAGCGGAGGCGTAGGGGTTTGATATAATATGTATATTTGTTCTTAAAATTTTTACATCCTACTTAGCTATGAAAACAAACAAACCTGCGCTTCATGAGAGGCCGCTACTTCTGTTTATTTTATCTTTTGTTATACTTATTTCTCACTCTTGTTCTAAAGATCCGATAACTCCCGATAACCCTAATCCACCCCAACCACCTCAATCACTTTCTAAAGAGTTCAACGCATCTACAGACATAGTTATACTAAAACACGAGCTTAGAGCTGCTTGGCTAACCACTGCATGGAAGTTAGACTGGCCTGCAACTGCAATCGGTGCAGAAAATCAAAGAAATTTACTTATATCATTAATAGACAAGCTTAAAAGCATGAATATTAATGTTGTTTTTTTTCAAGCTATGACCTCATGCGAAGCTTTTTATCCTTCTGCTATATTTCCATGGTCGGCTTACTTGAGCGGTACTCAAGGGCAGGATCCCGGTTTCGACCCTCTGGCTGTTGCTATTCAAGCAGCCCATGAGAGAGGAATGGAGCTTCATGTATGGATGAATCCTTTAAGGGTTGGAGCGGTCTCTACCGTAAATGTTCCTTCGCATCCTGCGGTTAAGTATCCAGAGCGTTTTAGTGTGTACAAAAACGTAAGATATTGGAATGCAGGGTTGCCTGAAGTTTGGACTTTTTTACAAGATGCTGTAAAAGAAATAATCGCTAAGTATGATGTAGATGGAATCCATTTTGATGACTACTTCTACCCCGATGGATTAAAAAGCTCACCTGATACTTGGGACGATAGTGCAGCTTTTGCTAAGTATGGAGCAGGTAAATCTTTAGCCCAGTGGAGAGAGAATAATATAGATATGATGGTAAAGTCTGTTTATGAAGCTGTAAAACTCCAAAATCCGAAAGTTATATTCGGGATATCGCCTTCGGGTCAATATGCAAATACAATGGCACTCTACGCCAATCCAATTACATGGATGCAGAATGGGTGGGTTGACTACCTCGCTCCACAGATTTATTGGCAAATAGGTCACTCTACTGCAGATTTTGTTACTCTAGCCAATTTTTGGAATACAAATTCGTATGGTATCCCGATTTTTCCCGGACTTGCTGCTTACAGGTTGGGTGAATCAGGATTTCCAACTACGGCGGAGTTTCTGAACCAAGTTCTATTATGCCGATCTCTTCAGGGAGTTATGGGAAATGCTTGGTTTAGAACAGAGCATATTCTTAAAGATCCACTAAATAGCTATATTAAACAAAACATATACTCTACACCGAGTCTTGTCCCCAAAATGGGAAAATTCTCGGGTACTGTTCCAACTGCTCCGTCGGTAACAGTTAATGGAAAGATTATTACATGGAGTCCTGTGGCGAATAGTTTAGAGTATGTTGTATACGAATTGGAGAGGGATGGTACAACCAATAAGTGGAAATCGCTCATGAGATACAGAGGGGGGAACACTACATTCGAGGGTGGTAATGGGAAGAACTATGTGGTAATAGCTGTGAACGGTAGAGAGAAATCTTCATATCAAAAGGTAGTTTTCATAAATTAATTTATAAAGGAGAATAATCAAGATGAAAAAATCTGCATTACTGCTTCCTGTCCTCTTTTTAATACTGCTTTCATGCTCCGGAGAGGGTGGTTATAGATCGAACAACCAAGATGTGATTGAGCTAAGATGTGAACCGCTTGATACAGTAAGAGTTGCCATAATCGGATTGGGAATGAGAGGTGCCGAGGCGGTATATAGACTTACTTTTATTGACAGGGTAAAAATAGTTGCCGTATGTGATGTTGTTCCCGAGAAAACTGATTCAGCCCTGGCTACACTCACCAAAAGAGGATTCCCTCCGGCAGATGTGTATACCGGAGAAGAAGATTGGAAAAAAATATGTGAAAGAGATGATGTAAATCTGGTTTATATCTGTACACATTGGGATTTACATACACCAATAGCTGTCTATGCAATGGAGAGGGGTAAGCATGTTGCGGTAGAGGTTCCCGCTGCTCTTACAATAGAGGAGTGTTGGCAATTGGTTAATACTGCAGAGAAGACAAGAAGACACTGTTTTCAACTTGAGAACTGCAACTACGATTTTTTTGAGATGGCTACGCTTAATATGGCTCAACAGGGGGTATTCGGTGAAATTGTCCATGCAGAAGGTGCTTATATTCACGATTTAAGATTCCTGAATTTTAACGACTCTACCGGTTATTGGAATATGTGGAGACTAAAGCATCTTGAAAAAACAGATGGGAATACCTATCCTACGCATGGATTGGGTCCCATCTGTCATGCCCTTAACATACATAGAGGAGATAGAATGGAGTATCTTGTATCTGTCTCTTCCGGTCAATTTGGAATGACAGCTTATGCTAAAGAGAAGTTTGGCGACGATTCGGAGTTTGCTAAAAGACCATATAGAAAGGGAGATATGAACATTAGCATAATTAAAAGTGTAAAAGGGAAGACCATAATGTTGCAACACGATGTTACAAGCCCCAGACCTTACAGCAGGATTCATATGCTTAGCGGAACAAAAGGGTTTGCTCAGAAATGGCCAAGAAGAGGTATCTCTTTGGAACCAGATGGACATAGATATCTATCGGAAGATAGACTTGACTCACTTCTTAAAAGATATGAACACCCTATAATAAAAGAGGTGGGAGAGATGGCCAGAATGGTTGGAGGGCATGGCGGGATGGATTTCACAATGGACTACAGGCTTGTTTACTGTCTTTTAAACGGACTCCCTTTAGATATGGATGTATATGATGCTGCAGAGTGGAGTTCAATCATTGAACTAAGCAGGATTTCTGTAGAAAACGGAGGCACCCCTGTAAAAATACCTGATTTTACAAGGGGCGCCTGGAGTAAACTTGACAGAGTTACTTACTATAGGTAAACTTGTTTATAAGATTTTCCATTTAGCACACTCCCTAACATATTCAGACATCTCTGCGTATCTCTGCTCCATACTCTCCATAAGCTTTATTTGAGCTCTTGCTCTAACAAGATTATGCTGAGGGTAACCGGTTTTATACTTATAATACTTATCTCCATTAAGGTAATCGTCCAGAAATCTGACTGCCTGTTCGTATGCCAATAGCCTTGGGCCAAAAGCAATGCTCTCCATCTCAGTACAAGTTAGAAAATCTATTGTCTGGGATATGTATCCTTTTACAAATCCACGGAAAATATCCATGTCTACTTCAACAGCATTTAGATCTTCGTCATCTTCTCTCCCTTTGTTGGCTCCGCCTCTGATTGCATCGCCAACATCGTAACAGATATACCCTTGCATAACGGTGTCTAAATCTATAACACATAGTATATCTTCGTTTTTGTCCAATAAGACATTATTGAACTTAGTATCTTGGTGAATGAATCGCTTTGGCAACTTGCCGGCCTGGCCCAGTTCTACAATTTTTGAGTATGTCCCCTCCCTCTCCAGCAAAAGATCTACCTCCTTTTTTACCTCTTTTAACCTTCCTGCAGGGTTCTCTTCTATTCTCTTCTTTAATGACTCCACTCTCTTAGGTGTGTTATGAAAGTCAGGAAGAACTTCACAGAAGTTTACGGGATTAAAGTCGATAAGTTGTTTCTGAAACTTTCCGAATGCTACCCCTGCTTTTTCTGCCATTAGCGGAGTCTGCATCTTTTCGTATGAGACTGTATCCTCAATAAATATGTACATTCTCCAGTAGTCGCCATTGTGATCCCAATAGTAAGCTTTACAGTCGCCGTTGCATTGAATACATGCAGGTGTGAGGACCCTCCTGTCTATATCTTCCACCCCCTCTGTCTCCAGTTTTTTTCTTATATGGTCTGTGATCTGCCTTATGTTACTTTGGAGCCCTTCAATATCTTTGAAAACTCTGTTGTTTATCTTTTGAAGAAGAAAGTTAGGGTGGTCGGGACTCTTAGTTACAATCTTAAACGTACAATTTATAAGTCCGTCACCATGCTCTTCAATAGACTTAACAGGGTAGGGCAGAAGACCAACGGCTATCATTTCGGCCACATTTTGAGGGATAATTCTCATAACAAGTTATTTTAGGTTAAAAATATAAACAAGAGATATTATTTACATAAATATAACCAAAATATGTTGATGTATCAAAAAAATTAAAATTTAACACCAAATGAGATACCGGCTCTTAGCCCGCCAAAAAGCCCGTCAAGCGTCATTGTTGCTCCGTTAGCGTTTACAGTGACGCTCTTGTCTACCAGAGGAAACTCAAAGTCTTCCAAAGTCTGTTTAATATCTTGTTGTTCCGATGCCGAAAGCGGTCTGGTACTCAACCCTACCAGATTACCGCTGCCGGTGCCGATATGAGGACCCAAAATCCACCAGTCCAATACAATAAATTTGCCTAAAGACCATTGCGCTCCAAGTAAAAGACCAAAAGTGTTTGATTTTATATCTCCTGAAAGAGTGATAGTTTGACTTATGCCATTCTCATCATTAAAATCGACTTGGAAGTTGTCTCCTTCATACCCGGCATTTCTGAAAAACGGTGCAAGATAGAATCCCCTGCCGTACCCTTTCTTACCCAGATAGAATCTGATTTCAGGGGTAATAGCGTAATTGGAGATTGTAAAATTATTCAGAATCTTTTCTGCTTCGGAATCTCCATCGGTCATATTAATAATCTGGTTTTTAAATGGAATATTGCCTACAGGCATTGTTCTGTAAGAGATACCTATTGAAATACGCTTTGAAAGTACGCGCTCATACTGAACCGCATAGTTATTTATAGGCAATGAGGTTAGATTGAGTTTAATAAGATTCATTTTTGGTTTATAAGGTTCTTGGTAAGAGACCCTTTGTGCCTCTGCTGTTCTCATTATTGAGAAGAGTAGAATGAGTATAAATGCAAGTTTTTTCATAGTTGAAAATTTTAGATTGTTAAACATCCCATGTAAATTTACTAAAAAGAGATTTATTATAACAGGTTATTTGTTAATAATTGATCCTTTTGCCCCTCTGTAATTGTAATCAGAAGATAGTGAGACAAGTTTCCCTCCTCTTACCGTTGCTCCAAGCACTATTCCGGCACTCACTATCACTATGTTTTTTATTATATACTGACCTTCTAGTGTTAAAGAGTAAGGGAAAATGTTAAAAACATCTTGTGGAAACATAATTACGGGCATAAAAGTACCCGCCATTTGAAGAAATAGTAATAACAGAGTCAATCGTAACAATCTGTTAAATATTAGTCCAAGACCTATTGCTACTTCCCAACTTGCAAGAAGGTAAATTATTGTTTTATCACCAAGTATCCCAAATGTTAATTTGCTTATTGTGTTGATTGCCAAATCTTGAGCCGGACTCAATCCCTCAAAAAATTTTAGAGAGCCAAACCAGAAAAAGACCACTCCAATACTAACCCTTAAAATTGATAGTCCATATTTGGCCTTCCAATCTGTAATTTTTTTGTCTATGCTTTCAATTTTACTGTCTAAGATTTTCATATTTTTTATTTATTTATAACTTTACAACAAATGTTCAACCTCTATGTTCGCACTTAACCCATAACTTAAATCTATTTTATGAAACTAACGTCTGTTATTCTAATGACCTTATCTATTGTAACATCGCTATCGTGCAAAACCCCATCTCATAATAGACTTAAAATCATACCAGAACCGGTTAAAGCTGATACATATGAGGGGTTTTTTACATTAAACAACCAAACTGCTGTAATATTTAACAGCTCCGCTAAAAGAGTATCCGATGCAAAAGAGTCTTTAAGAGAGAGACTCTCTAAAATATTTGGAGTTGAGGTAGCTTTTGAGAAGTATAATAGGAGAAGAGTAGGGAATTCAATTTTCTTGAAACTCGACACAACTCTTAAAATTAAGAGAGAGGGGTACTTACTTAATATAGACAAGAGAGGGGTAGTGATAGAGTCCAACACCCCCGAGGGGCTATTCTACGGAGTTCAGTCACTAGTGCAGATAGCAGATAAGAGTGAAAATAACACCATAATATTCCCTTACTGTTCAATTGAAGACTACCCGAGGTTCTCCTGGAGGGGTCTTCATCTTGATGTTTGCAGACACTTTATGCCAAAGGAGTTTGTCAAAAGCTACATAGACTATATGTCTCTTCATAAATTCAACATATTTCATTTTCATTTAACAGAAGATCAGGGTTGGAGAGCAGAGATAAAGCGATATCCTCTGCTTACCGAGGTTGGATCGGTAAGGTCTAAAACATTAATCGGACATGGCAGATCGTCTGACAAATACGACGATACACCTCATGGAGGTTTCTACACTCAAGAGGATCTAAAAGAGATTGTAGAGTATGCTGCTGCCCGTTCGGTGATTGTAGTCCCCGAAATTGAGATGCCCGGTCACGCATTGGCTGCACTTGCCTCATATCCTCACCTTGGGTGTACGGGCGGTCCTTACGAGGTTGCTGCCAGATGGGGGGTTTTTCACGACGTAATGTGTGCCGGCAGAGAGAGTACATTTGAATTTGTTGAGGGAGTTTTGGATGAGATATTGGATATATTTCCATCGGAGTACATTCATATTGGCGGAGACGAGTGCCCCAAGTCTAAATGGGAAGTGTGTCCCCATTGTCAAGAGAGAATGAGAGCAGAAGGTCTCAAAGATGAGCATGAACTCCAAAGTTACTTTATTAAACGAGTAGAGAGCTTTTTAAATAAGAGAGGTAGAAAGTTAATAGGATGGGATGAGATTCTGGAAGGGGGTCTTGCGCCCAATGCTGCAGTGATGTCTTGGAGGGGAGAAGAGGGGGGTATTGCTGCTGCAAAACAGAGTCACTTTGTTGTTATGACTCCGGGCTCTCACTGTTATTTAGATCACTATCAAGGAAATAAAGAAAGCGAACCGCTTGCAATAGGCGGATATACACCTTTAGAAAAGATCTACTCTTACGAACCTGTTCCGGCCTCTCTTTTACCTGATGAGAGCATTTTTATTATGGGAGCACAAGGCAACGTATGGACGGAGTATATGAAAGACCCAAAGCATGTTGAATATATGGTATATCCAAGAGCAGCAGCTCTGGCAGAAGTAGTTTGGTCTCCTCTTAAAGAGAGGGATTACCAAGGTTTTCTGTCTAGATTAAAAAGATTGTTAAAGATTTACGATATTTATGATATTAATTACTCACAGAGCGCATTTATAAAAGGTGAATAGTTATATATATACAATTTTTTCTCTACTCTTTCTGGCATCCAGTCTTGTCTCATTTTTTGTTTCATATCTGGCATATTCCAGAAGGAGTGTAAGGGGCTCGTTAGAGCTATCTCTCTTAATGCTGTCTGCAGGAGTATGGGCTTTCTTAATAATCTTTGAGACCGCCTCTACCACATTGGAGGAAAAGATATTCTGGTCTAAAGTTGCTTACATTGGAGCACTAACCAACCCTGTTTTTTATCTTCTTTTTGTATTACGATTCACAGGTAGAGATAAATATTTTACCACAAAATGTCTAGCGGCGCTTTTCTCAACACCCATAGTTGTCTTTATACTAACTCTAACTAACGATTATCACAACCTTATTTGGACAGGATATGCTCCTATATCTAAAAGTACAAATCTAACCCAATATTTTCATGGAGTAGGATTTTGGGTTGGTCATGCCGGTTACAGCTACCTTTTGATGCTGATATCCTCTCTTTATATAATGAGGTTTATTGTAAATCAAATCTCTGCATTCCGATCACAGGCAATTTACATCTTCTCTGCATCTCTTTGCCCTTGGATTGCAAGCATATTTTATCTGTCGGGAAATAACCCTGTACCCGGATTTGATTTGGTACCGCTTAGTATGATATTCAGCGGAACTATTTTTGCCGTAGCAATTTACAGAAACCGATTTTTAGATTTAGCCCCTGTTGCCAGAGAGACTATGCTGGAGAGTATAGAGGATGGGATTTTAGTGTTAGATAAAAATATGAGGATCCAAGACATCAACAACTCTGCATTGGGGTTTTTGGGGATAGAAAAAAAAGATATAATCGGAGTCAACTTTATATCATTAGAGATAGTAAACCAGTCGCTGAAAGAGGCAATTAATAACCCCGAAAAATATTTGAAAATTGAGGTAAATGGGTTAAGTGATACCAGATATTTGGTGATTGCAAAGCAGGAGATAAAGAGTTATCCCGGAAGCAAGCTAGTGGTTATCAGGGATGAAACTGCCGAAATCAAAGCTGAATTGGAGTTGAGAAAAAGTGAAGAGAGATACCAGCAAATTTCAGATCTCTACAGACTTATGTCTGATAATATGCAGGATATGCTTTGGGCTAAAGATTTGAAAAAAAGGTTTATATATACAAACAGATCCATTTGTGAAAACCTATTGATTGCAAATAGTATAGATGAGCCAATAGGAAAGTCAGACCTCTTTTTTGCACAACGCCAGAGAGAGCTTAAAAAGGGGGTGGATAATTGGCACACCTTTGGGGAGCTTTGTATAGACAGCGATGAGATTATACTCGAGACAAAAGCCCCCGGTAGATTTGAAGAGAGTGGATATGTACAGGGTAAACTATTGGTTTTAGATGTAAGTAAAGCACCAATTTTCAATGAGCAGGGTGAGATGATAGGAGTTGTAGGGAGTGCAAAAGATATTACAAATCAAAAAGAGAACGAAGAGAAGATTATAAAAAGAGACACTCTTTTAAATGCTATGGCACAGGCCACTTCACTATTGATTCAAAATGAGCACTCCGATCAACTAATTTCTAAAGCTCTTGGTATTATAGGAAAAGCCACCGATGTTAACAGAGTTTACATCTTTTCTAATAGTTTTCATCACAACTACATAATGCCGCTCATGAGTCAGAAGTATGAGTGGACCGATGGGACAGTGGATTCTCAGATAGATAATCAATTTTTACAGAATTTGCCATACGAAGAGGTTGCTCCCAGATGGTATGAAACCTTTTCGAACGGAGGTATTATTTATGGTAATGTCTCCGATTTTCCTGAATCGGAGAGAATCAATCTTAGTGAGCAAGGTATTGTATCACTTCTTGCAGCACCCATTTTTATAGATAAGGCACTTTGGGGTTTTATTGGCTTTGATGACTGTGAAAAAAGAAGAGAGTGGTCAGATACAGAGCAGAAACTCCTATTTGCAGCATCTAATACTATCGGGGCTCTGTATCAGAGAATAGTAAACAGCAGAGAACTAAGCATTGCAAAAGATAAGGCAGAGGAGAGTGATAGACTCAAATCGTCTTTCCTGGCAAACCTTAGTCATGAGATTAGGACTCCGATGAATGTTATTACAGGTTTCTTAGACCTTTTGCAGAGTTCAGATATTAATGATACCGACAGAGAGGAGTATCTTGAACTACTTAAGAAGAGTAGTGCAAGAATCCTATCCACTTTAAACGACATAATTGAAATATCTAAGATTGAAGCGGGCCAAGCAGTAGTTCTGGATACTCAAATAAATCTCAATGAAATTATAGATTACCTGTATAATAACAATCAAGGATATGCCCAATCTAAAGGGATTGATTTGAAATACAATAAAGGGCTTGATAATAGAGGAGCTCTAATAAATGCCGATAGGTTAAAGCTTATGACAATTATGAATAACCTCATAAAGAATGCTGTAAAATTCACAGATGTGGGCTCTGTTAATTTTGGTTACTATATGGAAGATAAGAAGATAACCTTCTATGTAGAGGATACCGGCATAGGCATACCTAAAGATAGGCAGCAGATAATATTTAATAGATTTGTACAGGCCGAGCAGAACATAAACAGACCTTATGAAGGAGCGGGACTTGGGCTATCTATCGTAAAGGCGTATGTAGAGATGCTGGGAGGTGTTGTCTTTATAGACTCAAAAGAGGGGGAGGGGAGTAAATTCACCTTCGCAATAGATTATAGACCTATAGAAATTCCAAATAATATTCAATAAATTATTGTAATTTTAAATTATTGTATAACTTTGCGGGACACAATTTTTTAAAATGAATAAAGGAAAAGTAAAGTTCTTTGATGAAACTAAAGGATTTGGTTTTATTAAAGATGAAAAAACAGGAACGGACTATTTTGTTCACTCATCTGGCCTGAAAACAAGAGTAAGAGACAATGACGAAGTAACTTTCGATCTTGAACAAGGTAAAAGAGGCATGAACGCCGTTAATGTTAAATTAGCGTAGTAAATTACAACTGAAAAGTTTTAAATATAATAACTCTTTTCAATGTCGTTAAAAAGGAGGACACATACCAGAGTCCTCTTTTTTATTTATATACAATTCATGTATATCTGCCTCCATCACAAAATCGTTCATAAAGAATCCATTTCCAATTGAAATGTCTTCATTTGCAATAGTTATAAAACCTTTCCTATGGTAGAATTCTACTGCTTTGTTCTCTCTGTTTACGTTAAGAACAATCTTACTATCTCCCGCTGAATAAGAGATGTTAGCAACGGCATCAATTAGGAGTGAACCGTAACCGCTTCCCTGATATTCCGGTAGAACATATAACTTGTGAATTTTTGTCCTCCCCGATTCCAAGTAGTTATGTTCAAAAGAGCAATAACCCACAGAGAGCTCCTGATGGCATAGGAGACTTACCAGAATAAATTTATGCCCCTTTTTCTCTGTCTGTTCCAACAATGAGTTGTAGCTATACATCATATTTAACATATAGGTTATTTGATTGGGAGAGAGAATATCTTTAAATGTAATTGGCCATGTCTTTTCTGCAATTTCACGAATAGTGTGAAAATCCTCTTTATTTGCAAATCGGATTATGCTCATATCTGAATTGTTTCTTACAAATATATCAAATTTCAAGGGCTATTATCTATAT
>CAYYAM010000012.1:0-14531 GCA_964469965.1 uncultured Muribaculaceae bacterium
GATGCTTGGTATAAGCTTATCTATGTTCTGGAGAATTCTCATGCTAAATGGTTTCCTAAAGATCTGATTGATATGGAGAGTAAATTTCGCTCATATAGAGGTGACGCGATTAACTCTACAAAACTCTCCAACCACGACGAAGACAGAACAATGTCTAGATTAGGAGACGATATAGGTAAGGCAAAGATGGCAGCTTCTGTACTGCTTACGTCGGGTGGTAATCCATATTTATATTATGGAGAAGAGATTGCAATGAAAGGGATGAAAACCAATGACGACAGAAATGTAAGAGAGCCCTTTTTATGGTCACAATCTGCTTCGGATAATTTTAGAACAAAGTGGTATACTCCTAAATTCTCTACAGAGGGATCGGTGATTCCGCTCTCTATTCAACAGACAGATAAGAACTCAATTTATAATCACTATAAGAAACTTATAGAGTTAAGAAATACATATCAGTCACTTGCAAGTGGCAACACAACTATACCTACAGATTTTGACTCCTATCCAAAACATTTTATGGTATTCTACAGAGAGCTTCAAGGAGAGAAGCTGATGATTATTCATAACGTATCAAATAGTGTATCGTCTTATGCAATCAATCATCCATTTAAAAAAGGCGTTGCAGAATTTGGAGGAGCAACCTATACCCGTATTAACAGCAGCAGTACATCTGTTACAATGCCGGCGTACTCAACTGCCATTTTCGAACTGTAATACTATACATCATGCGAAAATTTACTATACTGGCTATCATACTATATCTCACCTCCTGTTCGGGAGACCAGAGCAATAATGTTTTTAACAAGTACGACCTTGCCAACCTTGTTAAACTCACTTCAGACACTACAGAGGTGATTATTAAAGATTTCTTTCCGCAGGTTAAAAAGGTAGACTCTGTCTTTTCTCAAAATTTGAAAATAATTAAAAGCAGCTCTTTTGACACAATAAAGGTTGTAAGAACAGAAAATACTAAGCCGATAAATACTATAAGAGTTGTTTCGGGAGGAGATAAAGGGGTTTTGCTGGCCTCCGATCAAATGAGACACTTCGACACAAAGAGTGAGAACTCAGTAAAGATCTTCACTATGTCGGGCAAAAAGAGATCATTCACTTTTGCAATCAGGGGAGAGAAGCCGGAGTTTATTGTTCTTTGGCAAAATACAATCATAGACCCCTTCAACGTCACCAAACCCAAACAGAGGGCAGAGAGTGCAGATGGATCCAAGACTAGGATCACTGAAGTTAGGGTTGATGTACCTCATTATGCATCGTCTATAGATAGATCTTACATTAGAATCATTGCGTTCAACCAAGGTTCGGTCTCCAATGATGTGTTGGTCCCTTTAAGATATGGCGAGGTTGTAACCTCTGCCGAAGCTCTTACAAGAAATGACAAGCACAACCAAATAATATACTCACTTCTTATAGACAGATTTAAAGATGGCGATTCATCAAACACAAAGAGATTGAACCAGCCCGATGTTCTTCCAATTGTAGACTATTATGGCGGTGATTTAGAAGGAATTTATCAAAAAATTGAAGAGGGATTTTTCTCAGAATTGGGCGTAACCACCATCTGGTTATCTCCAATAACACAAAATCCGTATGACGCATGGGGGCTAAACAGAGATCCTGTTACAAAATTTAGTGGATATCACGGCTATTGGCCTATATATGTAACTAAGATTGACGATAGATTCGGCAACGATGCCACTCTGGAGAGACTTCTTGAATCTGCTCATGAAAGAGGGATGAATGTAATACTAGATTACGTTGCAAACCATATGCATATAAATAGCCCAACCCTAAAAGCAAATCCGGGATGGGTTACACCCGATACAACCCCTGATGGTAGACCTAATTTTGAACTTTGGGACGAGTTTCGCCTTACTACTTGGTTCGACAGACATATTCCATCTTTAGATCTGGAGAGAAAAGAGGTGTATGAACCACTCACAGATTCTGCTCTATTCTGGTTGGAAAAATTTGACTTTGATGGTTTTAGACACGATGCCACAAAGCATATACCTGAGGTGTTTTGGAGAAGACTCACCAATAAGATAAAGGAGAGGTTTCCGGGTAGAGTAATATATCAAATTGGAGAGACTTACGGATCTCCACAGTTGATAGACTCTTACGTAAGAAACGGAATGTTAGACGCGCAGTTCGATTTTAACGTATACGACTCTATGATTTGGAGTCTTATTGAGGAGAGCGGTAGCTTTACTAATGTGTGGAAAACGCTTGAAAATAGCTTAAACACATACGGGTACCATAACTTGATGGGCTATATCACAGGAAATCACGATAGGCCAAGGTTTATTTCTCTGGCCGGAAAATCGCTCATACCCGGTGAAGATTATAAACTTGCCGGTTGGAAAAGAGATATTGGCGTGGGAGAGAGCACGGGATACAATAAAT
This sequence comes from uncultured Muribaculaceae bacterium, assembly GCA_964469965.1. Taxonomy (GTDB): domain Bacteria; phylum Bacteroidota; class Bacteroidia; order Bacteroidales; family UBA932; genus Bact-08. Next base: position 2,425 of record CAYYAM010000012.1, read on the forward strand.
TATCTCTATTACACGCATTTATACTTACTATACCCGGTGTTCCTACCATATATTACGGAGACGAATACGGCGAACCGGGAGGGAACGACCCCGATAACAGAAGGTGGATGAGATTTGAAGGTTATAATCAACAAGAGGGTGAGGTTCTAGCGGGAGTTAAAAAACTGACTCATCTTAGAAGATCTTCAATGGCTCTTATATATGGAGATATAATTCCTTTGAAGATATCTGAAGATATAATGTGTTATGCCAGAATTTATATGGGAGAGATTGTTATCATTGCTCTTAACAAGTCGGGCGAGAGCAGAACAATAGAGGTTAATCTTCCTGCTCTGTTTAGTTGGGATAATATGAGCTCTGTCTCGGGGAAGCTGGTTAGTATAGGAAAGGAGAGAGCAAAGATAGAGATAGCTCCTCTCTCATACACAATCATATCAAATGCAAACTAAAATAAATATAATAACTATAAATAAATTAAAATCATGAGATTGAGAATTGTTGCATTACTAATTATCCTGTCGGGAGTGATTTCCTCCTGCAGCCAAAGCAGAGAGAGCGAAAATTTTTTATCTAATGTATCACACCCCGAATGGATATCAGATGCAGTTATATACGAGGTAAACGTAAGACAGTTTACTCCCGAGGGAACATTTGCTGCCTTCTCGCAACATCTGCCAAGGTTAAAAGAGCTAGGGGTAGAGATACTTTGGTTTATGCCAATACACCCAATTGGAGTAAAAGATAGAAAGGGGGAGTTGGGGAGCTACTATTCGGTAGTAGACTACAAAGCTGTAAATCCAGAATTTGGAACATTAGAAGATTTTAAAAATGTTGTAAATGCAGCACACTCGATGGGTATGAAAGTAATCATAGACTGGGTGGCCAACCACACATCAAGAGATGCTGTATGGCTCACACAAAACCCTGAGTGGTATGTGATGGACACCCTCACCGGAGCTCCTGTTGCGCCTTTCGACTGGTCTGACGTTGCAAAGCTGGATTTCTCAAATCCAGAGGTACATTTGGCTATGTTCGATGCAATGTTATTTTGGGTAAAGGAGGCAAATATTGATGGCTTTAGATGTGATGTTGCCGCAGAGGTGCCTGTGGAGTTCTGGAATATGGCAGTAGCAGGGCTTAAAAAGGAGAATCCCAATATCTTTATGTTAGCCGAGGCAGAGCAACCATCTCTTCAAATAGATGCGTTTAATGCCTATTATGGATGGCATTTTCACCATATCAAGAACAAACTTGCTAAAGGAGAGTATATTTTAGATTCCATAAGAACCTATATGGAGAGGGGTTACACAAGATTTCCAAAAAACACTATTCCAATGTTCTTTACATCAAATCATGATGAAAACTCATGGAACGGTACTGAGTTCCAAAGATTGGGAGAGCATGCACGTCAAATGGCAGTACTTACATTTGTCATGCCCGGAATGCCCCTTATCTACAACGGACAAGAGGTTGGTTTTAATAGAATGTTAGAGTTTTTTGTTAAAGATTCCATAGATTGGAACAGCGATTCAACATACACATCTTTTTACAAAGCACTTATAGATTTAAAAAAGAGCAACCGAGCACTTGACACTCCAGGGGGAGGTACTTTTGAAGAGTTACCCACAAATAACCCCGCAGATGTTTATGCAATACAGAGAATAGGTAAAAATAATAGCATAATTGCAATTTTCAACTTTTCCAAAGATTCTCAAGATATTGTAGTTCAAGGAACCAAAAAGGGCAAATACTCTGTACTTTTCCAAACTAATCAGATAGAAGCCGGCAGAGAGTATAAGACAACCCTGGAGCCATATGCCTTTCAAGTTCTCTACAAATAACAGTTTAACAATATAATGAAAAGAACATCTATTTTATTCACACTTATCCTCTTTTTTAACATGTCATTCGGAGGGAGTATCACACGTATAGAGCCGCCATCTTGGTGGGTGGGTATGAAAGATAGCTCTCTTCAATTGATGTTGTATGGCTTGAACATCTCAGACTACATACTCACATCCAATAGTAAACATATAAAAATTGAGAGACACCATAGGGCAAAGAGTGCTAACTACCTTTTTGTAGACATTACAATACAAAGAGATGCATCACCGGGTGAGTACTCATTTGTTTTAAAAAACGGTAAAACTGCTATTCCGTTTAAATACACACTAGATAGAAGAGATGGCAGAGAGATCTCCTCTTTTTCGCCCTCAGACATGGTGTACTTAATAATGCCGGATAGATTTGTTAATGGAGACCCCTCTAACGATACTCACTCAGAAGCAAAGGAGAAAGCAAACAGATTGGAGCATTATGGCAGGCATGGTGGAGATATTGCCGGTATGATAAATAGTTTGGATTACCTGCAAGAATTAGGAGTTACAGCGCTATGGAGCACCCCTCTGCTTTTCGATAATGAACCAACAGCTTCATACCACGGCTATGCATGTGCAGATTACTATAGAATTGACCCAAGATTTGGTACAAATGAGCTTTACAGAGAGTTTGTAAATAGTGCAAACAAGAGGGGAATAAAAATTATAAAAGACCTAGTCCCTAACCATTGTGGAATGGAGCATTGGTGGATCTCCGATCTACCTTTTGATGACTGGATTCATACCTTTCCATCTTTTACAAGATCTAACTATGCAATGACTACTCACCACGATATTTATGCATCAAACATAGATAATCGCCTGTGTGTGAAGGGTTGGTTTGACACCTCAATGCCCGATATGAACCTTAATAATCCTTTTGTTTTAAAATATTTTACACAGAATGCCATTTGGTGGATTGAGTGGGCTTCGCTATCGGGGCTTAGAATTGACACATTTCCCTACAGTGATAAATATGCAATGTCTAGTTGGATTGGCTCTATACTTAAAGAGTATCCAACGCTCAATATTGTAGGAGAGTGTTGGTTTTCTACCTCTCAGGAGATTGCATACTGGGAAGGAGGGGCAAATAACCGAGACGGATATAATAGTAATTTGCCTTCGGTAATGGATTTTCAACTACAGGAGGCAATAGGTTCTGCTTTTAAAGAGGATGGTACTCCTGAGTGGGGAAAAGGTATGTTTAGAATATATAGGTCTCTCTCTATGGATGCTATATACAGAGAGCCGGGCAATCTTATGATTTTTGCCGATAATCATGACACTCACCGTATTGCAGAGATAGTTGGCAAAGATCCAAACAAAATAAAGATGCTACTTACACTCCTTGCTACTATGAGAGGAGTTCCTCAAATTTACTACGGCACAGAGCTAATGCTCACCTCAAAAGATGGTAAGCTGGGTCATGGAGAGGAGAGGGTGAACATGCCGGGCGGTTGGAGTGGCGACTCCATAAATGTTTTTACCGGGGAGGGAATATCTGAGACAGGTAGAGATCTTTTAGACTATTTTAAGAGTATCTTTATATGGAGAAAGGGCAGTGAAGTGATTCATAATGGTAAAATGAAACACTATTGGCCCAATCACAATCTGTATGTCTATTTTAGGTATAATCATAATAAAAGTGTGATGGTTGTTATAAACAACAACACAAAAGAGTTGGAGCTGAATTGGAAGTTATACGAAGAGAGCACTTCGGGGTACTCTCACGGGAAAGATATAATTTTGGGCAAAGAGATAAAAATTGGGGAGATATTAAAAGTGCCACCTCAAACTTCTATGGTTTTTGAGCTATCTTTGCTCAAAACACCATAATGAATATTGCACTTGTTTCACTCGATTTAATATGGGAGTCGCCCGAAGCTAACTTAAGCAGGGCTCAAGAACACTTAAAAAGAGTGGTTGAAAGCTATTCCGGAATAGACATTGTTGTCTTTCCGGAATTTTTTACAACCGGCTTCTCTTTAAATTATGAGACTAATGAAGCTCAATCGGAGAGAGCTCTGGATTGGATGAGTAGATGTTCAAAGGAGCATAATGTAGCATTGATTGCCTCTTTTCCCTACAAAACACCCGACGGAGAACTCTATAACAGATCTGTATTAACAAAGCCCAATGGCCAATCAGTGGGTTACAATAAAAGACACCTATTCTCATATGGAGGTGAAGATAAGGTGTTTAGCAAAGGTAGTGATATTGTTGTAGCAGATTATAAAGGTGTTAAAATTCTTCTCCAAATATGCTACGATTTGAGATTTCCGGTTTGGTCGAGAAATGTAGATTTAAAATACGAGATTGCCATAAACGTTGCAAACTGGCCATCTGTTAGAGCAAATGCCATTGAGCCGCTTGCAAGGGCCAGGGCCATTGAGAATCAATGTTATTATGCGTTTCTGAATCGCTCAGGAGACGATCCCGAAAATAGCTATAATGGAGAGAGGTACTTTTTTGATTTTTTTGGAGAACCAATAGAGTCTGTCTGTAAAGGCATAAATTTTGATATATTTTCGATTGATCTGAAAAAACTCAATAGATATAGAGAAAAGTTTACACCATGGAGAGATTCAGACAAATTTTTATTAATAGACTAAAGAAATAATAGAATGAAAAAATCATCATTAGTATACTTTGTATTATCGGTTATAATACTTATCGTCTCATCATGCAATAATGAGTTAAAAGATGGAGACTATCACATAACAATAGTGGCTACAAACGATCTTCACGGTAGATTTTTTGACTCTCTTTATGTATCTGGGTTAGAGAGTAGCGAGCATAAGTACTCTCTCTCTAACGTCTCTCATTACGTTAAAAATTTAAGAGAGGCCAAAGGAGAGCAAAATGTTGTACTTCTAGATTTAGGAGACCATCTTCAGGGAGACAACGCCGTATTTTACTACAATTTTATTGATACAACAGAGGAGCATATATTCTCAAGAGTGGCCAACTATATGAAATACGATGCTGTTGTTGTAGGAAACCACGATATTGAGGCAGGAAAAAGCGTATACAATAAAATTGTACAAGACATGAGAGCCCCATATCTTGCGGCAAATGCTATTAATATCAAAAACGGAAAACCATACTTTAAACCATATACAATTTTACAAAAAAACGGTATTAAGATTGCTGTTATAGGGATGACCAACCCTAATATCCCTAAGTGGCTTTCGCCTGTATTATGGGAAGGTATAAGATTCGAAGAGATAGTACCCCTGATAGATAGTATAACTCAGGAGGTGATAAGAGTGGAGAGACCCCATCTGGTTATAGCAGCACTGCATGCCGGGCTTGGTGAGGTGGATGAGTATAATCCGGAAAATCCGGCCAGATACATAGCCGCAAATATTCCGGGCATCGACATTGTATTCGCTTCTCACGATCATAAGACCGTTGCCGAGGTTGTATCTAATAGGGGTAAAGATGTATGGGTTATGGAGGCCGGATCCAGAGCATCTAACATCTCAAAGGTAAACGTGAAATTGGAGATCTCTAAAGGAGAGACAAAGTCAATTAAAATAGATGGATTATTGATACCAATGGAGGGAACTCCAAAAGATGTAGATTATCTCTCTAACTTCAGACTAGACTTTTTAAAGATCAAGGAGTTTACAAACAGAAGAGTAGGTGAGTTGCAGAATACAATTAAGTCAAGAGATGCCTATTTTGGACCCAGTGAGTATTTAGATATGATACACTCATTGCAGCTGGATGCTTCCGGTGCTGATATCTCATTTGCTGCACCACTCTCATTTAATGTTACCGTAAAAGAAGGTGAACTTAACTATCAGAGCTTAATGGATATCTACCCTTATGAAAATCAGCTGTATGTAATTGAGATGACAGGCAAAGAGGTAAAGGATTATCTTGAGTTCTCCTACTCTAAATGGGTAAATACTGTTAAAAGTGCCGGCGACAATATGCTACAGATTAACAAGGGGGCTAAAGATGAAAGGGCAAGGTTTCGTAATATATATTTCAATTTCGACTCTGCTGCCGGAATACTCTACACTGTAGATATAACCAAGGATAACGGTGAGCGTGTTAAAATAATCTCTATGGCAGATGGAGGCATTTTTGATAATGAAAAGAGATATAAAATTGCTCTCTCCTCATACAGAGCAAGTGGTGGGGGAGACCTACTAACAAATGGAGCAGGTATATCCAGAGATAGCTTAGAGAGCAGAGTGGTTGAAAGAATGTCTGATATACGCGAACTTCTCTATCAAAAAATTAGAAATGAGGGCAAAATAAAAGCTGCCAAACTCAATCACTGGAAATTTATCCCGGAAGGTGTGGCAGCAGAAGCCTCTAGTAAAGACAGAAAAATTCTCTTTCAGGAATAGAATTCCCTAAAGAGATCTGTTACTTGGCAAAACTTACCGATCTGGTCTCTCTTATAACAGTAATCTTTACCTGTCCCGGATAGACCAGTTCGTCTTGGATTTTCTTGGCAATATCCAGAGAGAGTTGCTCCGACTCTTTATCTGTAACATGCTCACTACCCACTATAACTCTTAGCTCTCGTCCTGCTTGAATTGCATATGATTTGGTTACACCCTGATAAGATAGAGCAAGGTCTTCCATCTCTTTAAGTCTCTTAATATAAGACTCAATAACCTCCCTTCTGGCGCCTGGTCTCGATCCCGATATAGCATCACTAACGAGCACCAATGGAGAGATAAGAGAGGTCATCTCTGTCTCTTCGTGATGTGCCCCAATAGCATTGCATATATCCGGTTTCTCTTTGTATTTTTCTGCCAACTTCATACCTAAGATAGCGTGAGGCAACTCTGGATCTTCATCTGAAACTTTTCCAATATCATGAAGTAGACCAGCTCGTTTTGCTGTTTTAGGATTTAATCCAAGCTCAGATGCCAGTGTTGCGCATATATTTGCAACCTCTCTAGAGTGTTGTAACAGGTTTTGACCGTAAGATGAACGATATTTCATTCTGCCTATCAGTTTTATAAGCTCAACATGAAGCCCGTGTACTCCAAGGTCTATACAAGTTCTTTTACCGGTCTCCATAATCTCATCGTCGAGCTGTTTTTGAACCTTTGCAACCACCTCTTCAATTCTAGCAGGGTGAATTCTACCATCTGTTACCAATTGATGAAGGGCCAATCGTGCAACCTCCCTTCTAACCGGGTCGAATGCCGAAAGCAGAATTGCCTCAGGCGTGTCGTCAACTACAATCTCAACTCCTGTTGCTGCTTCAAGGGCTCTTATATTTCTACCCTCTCTGCCAATTATTCTCCCCTTAATCTCATCGCTGTCAATATTAAATACCGTTACGGCATTTTCAATTGCAGTTTCAGGTGCAATCCTCTGAATAGTGTTTATAACAATTCTCTTTGCCTCTTTGCCTGCCGTTAGTCTAGCTTCATCCATCACCTCGCTTATGTAAGACATTGCCTCACTTTTTGCTTCGGATTTCATAGTCTCAATCAGCTGGTTTTTTGCATCCTGAGCAGAGAGGCCGGCAATACTCTCAATTTTTAAAATTGCCTCTGCTCGTAGTTTTTCGTACTCTTCGCCCTTTTTCTCAACAAGCTCCAGTTGATTTTTAAGGTTATCCCTCATTAAGTCTAACTCTCTGTTCTTTTTCTGAATCTCTGAATTGAGTTGATTAATCTGTAGCTCTCTTTGTTTTAATTTAGACTCTTGCTGAATTACCTGATTAGATCTCTCAAGAATCTGTTGTTCATGCTCTGTTTTAAGCTGTAAAAATTTCTCCTTCGCCTGAAATATCTTCTCTTTCTTAATATTTTCTCCATCTTGTTCGGCACATCTCAGGACATCTTCTCTCTTCTTCTTAAGTACAATATTGTTTCCCACATAGTAGGCAATACCAAAGCCAACCAATGCGGGCAGCAGAATAGTTAATATTATTTCCATTTTCTAGTATATCTGTATATAGTGTTGAATTTCATAAAAAAGCCGCCGGTTTAACTATTTAAGCTAAAATCTTAAAATACAAGATTTGAGCTCCGAATTTATAAGTCGCAAACGTCCAACGTCCCGTAAACGGAATCCCCCGAAGGGTAAAAAGGCCTGTTTTTGACCATCGAGTTGGCTCGGTATGTTTATAGTGTTGATTTTGGCAAAGAGCTAAACCAACGGCTAACCACTACATATAGCTGAATTACAACAGATTCATCTTAATATAATCATCAAGCAGATTGTCTAAAGAGTTGAGGTCCTCAACTATTCTTTCTGCCTCCTCCCTTTGCTCGGCCTCAATCAGTCTGATAACAAACTGCAGAAGGGCCATAGATAATGCATCTTGAGTGTCTCTATTGGCATAACGCCTTTTGTAGAGATTCACCTTTTCGTTTATTATCTTGGCAGCGGCACGTATCTTCTCCTCATCTGCTGCCGGAATCCGCAGAGGGTAAGATCTGTCTGCTATGCTTATCTGTATCGATTGCTGCTCCATATAATTAATCATTCAAAAGTGCCATGCACTTGTCAATCTCCTTGATAATTCGTCCGATTTTCTGTCTGGCCTCCTTTACATCTGTTGAAGATGCTTTGAAAGCTTCAGCCAATTGTAATCTATTTACTTTTTCTTCCAGTTCTTTTACTTTGTTAATACTTATGTTAAGCTCATTTCTGCATATCTCTATCTCTTGTGCAAGCCTTTGATTTTCAGTTGCTACCTGCTCATATCTTGAGATTATGGTCTCAATCTTTCCCTTAAGGCTGTTTATCACCGATTGATAGTCTGTATTCATAATATCTACGCAGTTACGCAAAGATAGTAAAATTAAAATATAACAAATAAAAAAGCTCCTGCTTTATAACAAGCAGGAGCATCACTTGGTTTGCGGTTAAGTGATTAAATTTTGTTTATTTCCACAATTTTTTCCATACCCACTTCTATTGCTTTTTCGTTCATGGGTATTAAGCTATGGTGTCTTTCAGGAATAGATTTCTTGAGCCCTTTTATTACATTTTCCATCTCTAAGATTGGTTTTTGTTTAAGAAAGGCACCAAGAACCACCATATTGTAGGCCTTTGTATTTCCTAATTCGGCAGAGATATCAACTGCATCTATTGAGCAAATTGTAATATCTTTTCTTTGTGGATGTCTGGTTATGCCATTTGGGTCGTATATGAGCAATCCCCCCGGTTTCACCTGACTCTCAAACTTGTCCATAGACTGTTGATTAAGGATGATAGCCGTATCGAATTTGCTCAAAATAGGTGAGCTGATCTTTTTATTGCTCAGGATTACAGTCACATTAGCCGTACCTCCCCTCATCTCGGGGCCGTAAGATGGCATCCATGTAACCTCTTGTCCCTGCATTATTCCTGAATATGCCAGTATCTTACCCATTGATAAAACCCCCTGGCCTCCAAAACCTGCTATTATTATCTCTTCTTTCATATCTCTTAATTTTTATCTGTCTTTAAGATCTCCCAAAGGATAATTTGGAAACATATTCTCTACCATCCACTCGTTTGCCTTTACAGGAGAGAGCTTCCAGCCCGAATTACAAGCGCTTACTACTTCAACAAATGAAGTCCCTTTGTTGAGAGCAGAGTTTTCAAAGGCCTTTCTGATTGCTCTTTTTGTCTTTCTGGCAGCAGCAGCACTCTGAACAGACTGTCTGGTAACATAACATGTTCCCTCAAGCTGGGCTATCAGTTCGGTAATTTTAAGCGGTTTCCCGTGCAAATCTTCTCTTCTCCCATGAGGCGAGGTAGATGTCTTCATTCCCATTAGGGTAGTTGGAGCCATTTGGCCACCGGTCATTCCGTAGATTGCATTATTAATAAAAATAACCACAATATTCTCACCTCTGTTGCAGGCGTGCATTATCTCTGCTGTACCAATAGAAGCAAGATCACCATCACCCTGATAGGTAAACACATATTTATCGGGAGAGAGTCTTTTTGTAGCTGTAGCAAGCGCAGGAGCTCTTCCGTGAGCTGCTTGTTGCCAATCAATATCTACGTAGTTATACGCAAATACAGAGCAACCTACAGGAGATATTCCTATGGTCTTCTCCTGAATTCCCATCTCCTCGATAACCTCTGCAATAAGTTTATGTACAGTGCCATGAGAACAACCCGGGCAGTAGTGCATCACATTGTTTGTGAGGACCGGAGTCTTTGAATAGACTCTGTTTTCTGGTTTAATTATATCTTTTACGTCCATATCTCTAGCACATTATTTGTTGATCTCTTTTTTGAATGCTTCGTATACCTCTTCAGGTGAAGGAACAATACCTCCCAATCTCCCAAAAAAGTTAACAGGAACCCTGCCGTTTACCGTGAGTCTCACATCCTCTACCATTTGACCTGCACTAAGCTCTACAGACATTATACTTTTGAGTTGAGGAACCAATCTGTCTATCTCCTTTGTTGGGAATGGATATAGAGTTATTGGGCGAAGAAGACCTAATTTAATACCATCTTTCCTTGCAAGATCTATTGTGTTTTCACAAATTCTAGCCATACATCCGTATGCAACCAGTAAATGGTCTGCATCTTCGCACATATAGGTTTCAAATCGAACATCCTCCTCTTCCATCTGTCTGTATTTAGATTGCAGTTTATGGTTCAGTCTCTCGTGAACCGCTGCGTCTAAAGCCAATGAAGTTATTACATTCTGTTTTCTATCGGGAGTCTTTCCGGTTGTAGCCCAAGGGAACATCTTTTTGATCTCCTCATCTGTCCATCTAGGTTTTTCAGGCCTAAGCTCCACCTTCTCCATCATCTGCCCAACCACTCCGTCTGCAAGAATCATTACCGGAGTAAGATACTTAAAAGCAAGGTCAAAACCCAGATCTACAAAGTCGTACATCTCCTGTGCCGACGATGGCGCAAGTACCACCATCTTGTAATCACCATGTCCTCCACCTTTTACTGCCTGGAAATAATCTCCTTGTCCGGGCTGAATTGTACCTAGACCGGGACCTCCTCTAACAACATTTACTACAACGCAGGGCAACTCTGCACCTGCAAGATAACTCAGACCTTCGCACATAAGACTTAAGCCGGGACTACTTGACGAAGTCATAACCTTTTTACCACATGAAGCACCTCCATAGAGCATATTAATAGAAGATGTCTCACTCTCGGCCTGAAGCACCACCATTCCCGTGGTATCCCATGGTTGCTCTACCATAAGCGTCTCCATAACCTCCGATTGAGGAGTGATAGGATAACCGAAATAGCCGTCGCATCCGTTGCGAATCGCAGAGATTGCAATGGCCTCGTTTCCTTTCATTAAAATGTATTCTGCCATATTTAATTATTATTTTTTTTAACTGTTATACTTTCACCCTGTAAACAGTAATGCAGGTATCAGGACATACAGTTGCGCAATTGGTGCAACCGGTACAGTTTTCAGGGTATGCCATGTAAGCATAGTTGTAACCCTTGCTATTTACCTCCCTGGCTAAAGCAATGGTATTTGTGGGGCAATTTACAACGCATACGCTGCAACCCTTGCATTTTTCGGTGTCTACCACTATAGCTCCTCTGAGTGCCATTTTAAATTGAATTAAGTTTATAATTGATTACAAAAATATATTTTTTTATCTAAAAATGAAATTAAATACTGCAAAAAAGATATAATTATTTAGAAAAAAATTGAAATCCTTTAATAAAGCCATCTAAAACTTCTCTTCTTCTGATTATTATCCCTACCAATAGTATAAAAATGATTAGTATAAATCCTTTTGCTACCGGTGTCAATCCGCTGTACCACCTCTTGATTCTCTCTGTAGAACTCATATTGAGAAAGTGTTATAACTTTTCTATCCTTATTCTGGCGTCTACAGCAATAACCTGTTTTGGATTTCCAAGCAGAGGATTGAGATCCATCTCAAAAATCTCGGGCGCGGCATTGCAAAGAGCAGATACTCTTCTTATAGAGTCGATAAAGTGAAATTCGTTCACACCCTCTTGGCCCCTTGTTCCCTCAATGAGTTTATATCCTCTAAGACCTTTGATCATTTTTTCTGCCTCTGTCTTAGAGACAGGATTTAAAGAGGTGTTAATGTCGTGAAGCGCCTCAACAAATATCCCGCCTAGCCCGCACATAATTAGGTGTCCAAACTTATCTTCACGTTTTGCTCCTATAAACAGCTGAGTGCCCGAGAGCATCGGTTGCAAGAGAATGGCCGTAGTCTGAGGAATTTTCATCATTCTGTTAAATTCAACAACCAGAGTCTCTTCGTCTGTTACATT
>CAYYAM010000012.1:14631-54585 GCA_964469965.1 uncultured Muribaculaceae bacterium
GAATTTTCATCATTCTGTTAAATTCAACAACCAGAGTCTCTTCGTCTGTTACATTTAACACAACTCCTCCTACATCTGATTTATGTACAGGCCCTACAACCTTCATAACAAGGGGATAACCTAACTCTTTTGCTGCTTTTCTAACCTCGGTTACGCTATTCGCCAACATCTCTTTTGCTCTGGAGATACCTGCAGCATCTAAAAGTTTTTGAACCTCGCATGGTGTTAAATACCCCTCTCGGCAGGAATCAATAACACTCCGTATCATTTTTACATCTACCGGAGGTAGTTCAAGATCTGTTATTTCGCTTTTGCTTTTTATAACTTTAGAAAGAGCAGAACCAAATGCAACCTCGTCTGGAAAAGAGATTCCCCCCTTTGCCTGAAAATGAGCAATTTCATCTTTTACATTCACAATAGATGGCAATATTGGGTATATAGGTTTGCTGCTTTTTTTAATCTTTTCCCACAAAGTATCATATACATCGTATACGGTTGTTAATCCCGGTGAACCAAAAATCACAGCCATTGAGTCTACATCAAAATGGTTTTCGCAATAGTCAATGATATTTGCCAACTGTTCTGCATTTCCGGTAGCAAGGAAGTCGATGGGATTTGAAACAGACGAACCTGGAAAGAGTTTAGAAAGCAGTTCAAGGGCTTTATCACCTTTTATCTCCGGAGTCTTAATATCATTTGCAGAGAGAGTATCTGTAAGCATAACGGCAGGACCTCCTGCATGAGTGATGATTGCAACCTTGTCTCCCTTGGGTTGTGGGTACATTAACACAGAAGCTACAGTTACAAGCTCTCCTCTGCTGAAACATCTTATTATTCCTGCCTTCTCAAAAAGAGCTTTTACAGCCGTATCGGGGCTGGCCAGGGCTCCTGTATGAGACGAGGCGGCTCTGCTTCCGGCTTCGCTGTATCCCGACTTTACTGCAGCAATTCTAGCCCCCTTAGAGATTAAAGATCTCGAGTGTAAAAGAAGTTTTTCTGGCTTGTTAATACTCTCTATGTATAGGAGTTTTACGGGAGAGCTTTTCCCTTGGATATATGTGTTGTCTAGATGTTCCAAGATATCTTCTACTCCTATCTGAGCGCTGTTTCCAACGGAGTACACAGAGGAGAAGGTAAGTCCCATTTGCATTGCTGCCTCCATAATAAAAACGGCCGTTGCTCCCGACCCCGAGATAACATCTACGCCAAGAGGGTGGAGGCGAGGAATAGGTTTAGTGAAAACACCCGCATAGTTATTATTAAGTACCCCTATGCAATTTGGTCCAATCAGAGTTGCTCCTGCTCTGTTTACTATTTTTACAATTTTTTCTTCCAGCAGTGCCCCCTCGGCTCCATCTTCGTGAAAGCCCGCAGAGTAAATAATAATCGCTTTGCAAGCTTTTTTACTGCACAATACTTCGGCTGCCTCTACGCACATTGCAGCAGGTATTGCCATAATTGCAAGATCTACCTGAGGTAGATCAGAGACGTTCGTGTGACATTTGATTCCTTGAACCTGCGCGGCTTTTGGATTTACCGCATATAGTTTGCCCTGGTAGCCTGCCGATATTAGATTTCTTAATGCACTGCCACCCGGCTTTTGTGTGTCGTCTGAGGCGCCAATTACTACAATACTTTTAGGAGAGAGTAACTCTTTGGTTATCATGTTTAGAATTTTAGCTGCAAATATAATAAAAAGCAACTAAAATCAGCCAAAATGTTTATAATATTTCAATAAATTTTACCAAAGGTTTAGAACTGTTAGAATTTTTAACATATTTGAACCAAATACATCTGTTTTCATCTTCTATATATCTGTATTTGTGCAACATAGACTCATTGTCAAAGATAGGATTTATCTTTTTATCGCCATATTTCCACTGTTTAGAAAGTACACCGGCACCTTTTTTATAAGAAAATCCTCTTTCGCACCACCATATTGCAATTTCAATCAATTCATTGGGATATTGATCTTTACAAAAAATAAATAGAGTCTCTCCTCTGGATTCATTGTTATGGCATATAGAGATGGCGTTGTAATGAATATGCTCTGTAAAAGAGAGAATAAAACCGGGGTTTCTCTCTATTATCAATGAAATAAGGTGATTGAATTGAGGGTTATTAAAGTAGTTATCCAGTATGGAAGATAGGGTTAAAACTACCTGTAACCGGTTGTAACTTATATGAGGAGTCTCAAGAACTTCGTATGGAGGGGATGGATTGAATATAATCCCCAACTCATTTGCTCTCTCTCTAAATTGAGTGCCGGGCAGCAGCTTTAAAAGCTCCAATTGAATTTCACTAGGTTTGTATTTAATAAGCTCTGTAACGTCAGAAATCACTTGATTGAAAGTATATCCTGGCAAACCAGCAATAAGATCTGTGTGTACATCCAAACCTTTAGAGATAAGCATTTTTATTCCATCTATTGCATCCTTAGGGGAGCCATGCCTTCTGCACTCATTAATTACAACACTATCCAGACTTTGTACTCCAGCCTCTAGGTGGAGAAGCTCACATCTTGCGGCCAACTCCCAAATCCATTCACAATCTTTAAGTAAAGCGGGGTGAATCTCAAGATGAAATCTCATTTTGCCCTTGAAGGGAGTTAGAATATTTAATATCTCATTTGCTCTCTTTTGATTGGCATTAAAAGTTCTATCCAGGATTCGAATCTCTCTTATACCTTTTTGATATGCTTTTAAAATTCTCTTCTCCAGTACTGAAAGATCAATATCCTCAATTTTTCTCTCTCTTCCGCTAATGCAAAATGCACAACGATTGAAGCAACCTCTTGAGCTCTCTATCTGAATGAACGGTTTAGACCAGTCGAAAAAGGTAGACTCCTCGGGAAATGCAAGATTATTAAAATTATAAGCAATCGCCTCTCCGTTGTCTACATAGTTGCTGTTTTGGTCTATAAAGCAAAAACCATCTATACTGCTGTAACCCCCTTTGTCTAAACTTGCAATAAACTCTGGAAAAATACGCTCTCCTTCGCCCCTAAAAACGGCCTCTATATACCTGTGTTTGCTAAGAAATGTTGAGTTCTCTCCCAGAAATTCGGGACCTCCCAGTATAACTCTTACTTTGGGCAACAACTCTTTAATCTTTTCAAGAACTCCAAGGCACTTTTTGTGGTTAAAGAGCCAAAGGGTAGATAGGATAAGATGGGGTTTAAAATTTAAGATCTCGGATATAAACCAGGCATCCTCTCTGTTAAGTGATCCGGAAATCTTAACCCACTCATGCTCCTCTCTTTGTAATCTGTCAAGCTGTGCATCAAGAGCCGGTATTGCCAGAGATGAGTGTGAAAAAGAAGAGTTTATGTCTAGCCAAAGAATTTTCATTTTTATGCAAAATTATCATAAAATAACTATTTTTGTTAAATTTTGGATAGAGATAGATGGAAAAGAGAGTGTTGATTAAAAATGTTTATCACAGAGGCGATAAATGCGATCTTCTTTTAGAGAGAGGTAAAATCAAGATGATTTCTCGCACAATTGAAGCTGAGGCAAATAAAACTATAGATGGGAAAGGAAAGCATATCTTACCCGGATTCATTAACATGCATACTCACGCCGCAATGACCCTCATGAGAGGCATTGGAGAGGATATGCCTCTTATGGATTGGTTGTATAAAAAAATCTGGCCTACAGAGAGAAAGCTAACCGATGAGTTGGTATACTGGGGAACAAAACTGGCTTGTCTCGAAATGTTAAAGACGGGAACAACCTGTTTTAATGATCAGTATTGGAATATAGGGGCAGCTGTAAAGGCAGCTTCCGAGATGGGGGTAAGATCTGTTCAGCCGTATGTAATATTAGATCTTGGAGATAGAGAGAGGTGGGATAAAATCAAGGAGGAGTGCCATAAAGCTTGGGAGGAATCACAAAATTGGGGACCCTTAAATAGATTTGCTATTGGAATGCATGCTCCATACAGCGTCTCGGAGGAGATGCTGGTATGGGGAAGCAATTTTGCAAGAGACAGAGGTTTGCTTGTACATATTCACATATCAGAAACAGAGGGAGAGAATGAAGAGTCAATAAAAAAACATGGGATGAGACCTACCGAGTACTTGGAGTCTTTGGGAGTTTTGGGACCTGAAGTTATAGCGGCCCATTGTCTTTGGATAAGCGATAACGATATAGAGATCCTGGCTCGTCACAATGTTAAAGTTGTTCATAACATCAACTCTAACCTTAAGATTGCCTCTGGGTACATGTTTAGGTACAATGAGTTGAGAGATGCAGGGGTTACTGTAACATTGGGTACAGACGGTTGTGCATCGTCTAATAACTTAGATATGTTGGAGACTATGAAGACCACCGCACTGCTTCAAAAGGGGTGGAGAAGAGATCCGGGGGCAGTGCCGTTAGAAGAACTTATGCAGTTAACTACAAAAAATGCGGGAATCTCCTTGGGAGTCCACACCGGGGTTATAGAGGAGGGGGCACTGGCCGACCTTATACTTGTTGATGCTTCGTCGTATGCCTTTACACCCAATATCAATTTTTTAGCTAATTTAGTCTACTCTGCAAACAGCTCGTGCATAGATACCGTTATTTGTAACGGTGAGATTTTAATGGAGGGGAGAAGAGTAACCGGAGAGGAGGAGATTCTCTCGAATGTTAATAAATTATACAATAAACTATTATAAATATTATTATGTCTGCAGAGTATTTAAAACAGATAGAGGAGTCTTCTGCTTATGTTAGCAGTAAGCTTGGAGGAAAAACCCCCTTTGCGGGAATTATATTGGGGAGTGGCTTAGGTGATCTTGCCGAGTTGATAGAGGATAAAGTTATCATACCCTATAAAGAGATACCAAATTTTGCAGTCTCAACAGCAATGGGTCACAAAGGAAATCTTATTGCCGGAAATTTGGGTGGAAAATTTATTATTGCAATGCAGGGGAGATTTCACTTTTACGAAGGGTACGGTATGCAGCAGGTGACTCTTCCGGTAAGAGTAATGAAGGTTCTGGGCATCTCATATCTCTTTGTCTCAAATGCGGCCGGAGGGGTAAATGAGAGCTTCAGAGTAGGAGATCTTATGATCATAAAAGATCATATCAATCTGATGCCCAATCCATTGATAGGAGAGAACCTGGAAACATTCGGTCCTAGATTCCCCGATATGACAAGACCTTACGAGCCAAAGATCATTGCTTTGGCAGAGCAGTTGGCCCATGATCTGGAGATTGAACTTAAAAAGGGTGTTTATCTGGCCGGAACAGGGCCAACCTATGAAACTCCGGCAGAGTACTCATTTTTTAGAACAGCTGGAGCCGATGCTGTTGGAATGTCTACGGTACCGGAGGTTATTGTTGCCAGACACTCTTCAATTCCGGTTTTTGGAATGTCTGTAATAACAAATGAGGCATTCGGATTTACAGAGGACTTTGTTAACGACGGACAGGATGTGATTACAGCAGCCAACATGGCTGCCGATAAGATGAGCAAGCTTTTCACCGCAATAATAGAGAGACTTAATTAAAATGAGAGCAATTCCCGAGGAGTACATGCCAATGGCGGTCTCATTATCGGAATTTTCTAAACTTCTTTGGGAGAGAGGACATGCAGAGGCAAATGGAGGCAATCTCTCTATTAAGCTTGGAGAAAACCTTTTAATTACAACCCCTACAATGATGTCTAAGGGAGAGCTTATGGCAGATGATATGGTGGTTTGTAACTTTAACGGCGACGTGATTTACGGCTTAACAAAACCATCAAGTGAGATAAAGTCGCACGTTGCAGTATACAGAGCTAATGAAGGCGCTAGAGCTATTGTACACTCACATCCTGTATACACATGTTCATATGCATTCACTCAATCTTTACCTTTCGACCCTATGTCGCCAGAGTCGGTCTTTTGGTTGGGTGACATTGGTGTTATAGAGTATATTTTACCCGGTTCACCTGAGTTGGCTAAAGATATTGAGTTGAGATGTAAGGGGAAATGTGTTATTATGCTTCGTAATCATGGCCTTATAACGTGGGGTACATCTATTAAAGAGGCCTTCTGGAGAACAGAGGTGATGGAAAACCATTGTAGAATATCTCATATCATCTCAGAAAGAAGGGACAACCCAAGAGCTCTAACAGAGAGAGAAAAAGTTTTTATCGGTAGAATGTCGGACTATTTAAAATAGAGATAAGTTGCAAAAAGAGAGAGCGCTAAAATTGAACTCGGTCGAATTAAACAGCTCCCGGGATAAACTTATAATTCTAGACCAGAGCTTACTTCCTTGGGATGAGCTCTATATAGAGATAGATAATGAGTCCCGGTTGGCCGACGCTATTAAGTCACTTAAGGTGAGAGGGGCACCTGCAATTGGAATCGCCGCCTCTCTGGGTTTAGCGGTTATTATGAAGAGAAGAGGGGAGAGATCTACCTCTGATTTCACGAAAGAGTTTGAAAGAGTGGCCGATTTAATTATATCTACAAGGCCTACAGCCGTGAATTTGATTAACGGTATAAACAGGTTAAAGATAGTGCTTAACAAGCTGTTAGAAAGATCTGATATATCTGTAAAAATTTTGGAGGAGTCTCTTCTGCTCGAGGCAGAAAAAATCAAGGAGGAGGATGCCTCTGCCAACCTCTCTATTGCAGAGAGTGTTCTGACACTTTTAAAGCCTGGCAGTACCATACTAACATATTGCAATGCCGGTGAACTTGCTGTATCGGAGCTTGGAACTGCACTTGGTGCAGTATATCTGGCCAAGATCAGAGGATTGGATATCAAAGTTATAGCGTGTGAAACTCGGCCTCTTCTACAGGGAGCTCGGCTTACAACATACGAGCTTAAAAGGGGAGGTATAGATACTACTCTGATTTGCGATAATATGGTCTCCTATGTAATGTCTAAGGGAATGGTTGACGCTGTGATAACCGGATGTGACACCATAGCCATGAATGGCGATGTAGCAAACAAAATAGGAACATCTATGGTAAGTATAACAGCTTCACATTATAAAGTACCTCACTATGTTGCCGGTCCTTCATCAACAATCGACAAAAGATGTAAAACAGGGGAAGATGTGGTTATTGAACAGAGAGACCCATCTGAGATTACAACTAAATGGTTTTCACGTAAAGTCTCTGCAGAGGGGGTAGATGTCTGTAATCCGGCATTTGATATTACCCCTGCAAATTTAATAGATGCCATAATAACAGAGAAGGGTATTTTTAGATATCCTTATAATTTTGAGAAGCATGATTAAAAATATAATATTCGACCTTGGCGGTGTTCTTGTTCCTTTAAACAGACCTGCCTGCGTAGGGGCTTTTAGAGATCTTGGCTGCTACAATTTTGAGACAATTCTGGACAGTTACGTTCAGGCGGGTTTTTTTCTCGATTATGAGATGGGTTTAATAGACACAGAAGAGTTCAAAGAAAAAATCAGAGAGCACATAGACGAACCTCTCAAATCTGCTGCAGATAATCAACGGATCGAGCGAGCTATGGCTGCTTTTCTGGAACCCGTTCCTTCATATAAGCTAGATCTTCTGATTAATCTTAAAAGCAGGTTTAGAACATTTCTTCTGAGTAATACAAACCCTATTGCAATAGATGCCGTGAAACCTTTTTTCAACTATAGAGGGTATACGCTTGAAACAATGTTCGAAAAACTTTACCTGTCATATAAAATGAAGATGGCAAAGCCGAGTGAAGAGATTTTTAAAACTCTCCTTACCCAATCGGCTCTTAAGCCCCACGAAACTCTTTTTATAGACGATGCACCCGCCAATATTGAAGCTGCTAGATTGATTGGTATAAACTCTTTACTCTATAAAATTGATGATAATCTTGAATCGCTCATAAATAATAGTATATGAGCACTTTGAGGTTTATTAGTCTCTCTAGCGGCAGTAGTGGTAATTGTTATTTTATAGGAGATGGCGAGGTCTCTTTGCTGATAGATGCGGGCATTAGCTTAAGAGCTGTTAAAAAGAGACTTGCAGAGTACTCTATAGATATAGAGTGCATAGACTATCTTTTGGTAACACACGATCACGCCGACCACATAAAGCATCTCTCCTCTATAAGCAAAAAGCTTATGAAACCAATTTTGGCTACATCAAAACTCTTCTCCTCTCTGGATAAACATCCATTTACAAAGGGAGAGTCGGGCAAGTTTAGAGTTTATATAGACAAAGAGATACCCTTCTTCTATAAAGGGGTGTCAATTACTGCTTTTGATGTTCCTCACGATGCTTCGGAAAACCTTGGTTACTTTATAGACTTTAAAGGGGAGCGCTTTACTCTTGTAACAGACATAGGGAAAATGACCGGAAGAGTAATTGACTTCTGTAGAATATCTAACCACCTCATTATCGAGTCTAATTACGATACAAAGATGCTTAACTCAGGCTCCTATCCTCAATATTTGATTGACAGGATAAGCGGTGGTAATGGTCATCTGAGTAATGAAGAGGCCTCACAAGCTATAAGAAATCTATACCACCCGGGTATTCGTAACATATTTCTTTGCCATCTGAGTGAAAATAACAACACTCCCATTTTGGCTTATAACTCTGCAATGGAGTCTT
The DNA here is from genome assembly GCA_964469965.1 of uncultured Muribaculaceae bacterium. Lineage (GTDB taxonomy): Bacteria > Bacteroidota > Bacteroidia > Bacteroidales > UBA932 > Bact-08. The sequence continues at coordinate 23,191 of CAYYAM010000012.1, forward strand.
TAAGTTTGATGGGAGTGAGAGTTGGGTGCGATATTAATCTATACTGCCTGCCGAGGAGAGATCATATGGGGTTCGATCTGTAGTGCTATTTCGAGGATATTCTACCTCCGGGAAAAAGCTCTCTAAAAATAATCGCGTTCAGTAAAAGTCTTGAAGTTCCATACCAGTATGCCCTAAAGTTTGGACTATCCGTAAAATAGATAGCACCTCTACCTGCCAGAACTGCAGGTGCCTCTTGCACCTTTTCGAGCGCTTTTGCCGACAGATAGCCGCTCACCAGCGGATTTTTTGTGTATGATGCAACTGTACCTTCGGCTCCTGGAGAGACAAAGATTCTGCCCCTTTTAAAGAAGTATATATCTTGGGAATTTACCCCATAAAACAGAGGAGACAATCTGTTCACTCTACTTTTAAGGATTACCCCAGGGGCGTTATCCCTACCCATCGACTCTTTTATATCGGAAACCCCTATCTCATTTAGAGTAAGATAACTCTGCTCAATTGCAATAATTCGATTAGTAGGTAACATACTCCACTCTTTTAGCCGATCATTAATCTCTTTGGGGAATCTGTAGTTTCCGGCCAAAATAATGGTATTGTACTCTCTTAAATCTATATCGTTGAGAAGTGCGGCATCTAGTATTGAAGCAGGAATAGAGTATTTTTGGTCTAGAAGGTGCCATATCTCACCCAGAGTACCGTATGAGGCACCTCTTCCAACAATCAAGGCAACTTTGGGAGAAGTTATCCTTCTAAAATGGGCACTGCCTAAATCGAACTCTTTGCCAAAAGATGTAGTTGCACCATACAGAGATATCATGTATTGTGAAGATAACTCTTTCAATTTATTGTAAAGTGCATCTTTATCGGCTTTTTGTCCCCTTACCGGGATCATTACAGTACCTGCAGTAAACTTCATCTCTTTACCTGAGATCTCAATTGAGAATGGCAAATCTGAGATTCTAACATTGATATCCTCTCTCATTATATTGTAAAGCAATGAGTAGGAGCTGCTCTCTGTTAACTCAAACAGGTAAGCCAATGAGGAGGCCTCGGTAGGAAGAGAGATGTTGTTATCTATTTGCTTTACCTTATCTCCTTTTATTCTTTCTGGATTAATTACCTCTTTGTACTGTAAATTAAGAGCTAGAGGAAGCGTCCACGCAGAGACATCGTAAAAGGTACTGTCTTTATAATCTGTAATTTTATCGAAAAGAGTGCGCAGCAATCTGTACTCTTTCTGATTATATGGTATGTAGTAGCTTTTACCTGCATAAAAATTGGTTCCCTCAATAGTTATGTTATCTTTAACTGTATATAAATCAATGTTATGTGTATTTAGTATTCTAACAAGCTCCCTCATCAAACCAGCGTCTCCCAAAGTAGATACTACATAACCTTTTGCTGTGCCCCTTCCGGCAAGCTCCCAATTTTCACGGTAAAAATCGGCTTTATACCTGTTAAGCTTCTCTCTCTTATCGTAGGCAGCAGTAATTGCCGAGTAGGAGCAGATTGCTTGATACATTATTATGTCTTTAAACTTCAGCTCAACACCATTCCTGATTTGAAAATGGCCTCTGGAACTGGGTTGTTCATACAGCACCCCTATTGCCCCCATCATATCGGGATAGGATGCTCCTTTTCCGGTATAGAAGTTGTCATAACCCTCTTTTGTAAAGAAAAGCACTCCTTCGTTTTCAAGAAATTGAGCATGGTATAGAGATATCTCCTCTGTGAGTGTTCTGTTTAGCTCCGGAACCAATGAGTTGGTACTGTTTTTAATACCCGGAGAGAAATAGGAGCCATTAGTACTCCCTTGCTCATGATAATCATTAACTAAAACCGGATGCCATTCGTGAAATATCTCCATTCTATAATAAGATTCAGGATGCTGTACCGGGAGCCAGTCTCTGTTTAGATCAAACCAATAGTGATTGCTTCTGCCGCTCGGTGCTGGTTCTCTAAACTCCCTCGACATAGGGTCTGTTACCATAGAATAGCTCCTGGCAGAGTTAACCCAACCTGCAAACCTCTGGATACCATCGGGGTTTTGAGCCGGTTGAACGATTATCACCAAATCATTTAACATCTTCTCAAGATGGTTATCTTTTGCTGTGGCAAGATTGTAGACAACATCTAAAGAGGCATTCACTCCACTTGCTTCGTTTCCATGTACGCTGTATCCCAGCCAAACAACTGCCGGCATACTTTTTAAATCTAGTTTACCCGATTGGGAAGGATCGGTTAGTTTTTGTTGATTCTCCTTTATTTTATCAATATTCTTAATATTCTCTTCGGAGCTAATAATGAGGAATATCAGCGGCCTGCCTTCGTATGAGGTTCCCCTCTCTATTGATATTACCCTTGGGGAGCTTGCTGCTACAGCCCTCATATAGTAGAGAACCTGGTCGTGACTAACATGGTGATCGCCGGGTTCAAAACCAAGAAAATCTTTAGGTGAAGGTATAATCTGAGCCGATAATGGGGCGCAAAAGGTGAGGAGCACTAATGTTATAATCGTGGCTATTCTGCTTGTTTTCATTCTTTTTATTTTGTTGTTACAAATTGCATAGCGTAGTATTTTGCACTCAACCTTTCACCGGTTGCTTTTTCTATCATCTCATTCCAGTTATATCTCATTCCGTGAACAAAAATACTCTCCTTCATCCACTTTCCCACTTCATGATTGTTAATGTAGGGGTCATAAATGTGATTACCCGATTTTGTGATATTATCTACAATGTAGTAATGCATCTGCGATGCCAGAAGCTCGCCAAGCTGATAGTTATGATAGTAACATGGGTATAGAGCTACGTGTATCTTGGTTGCCCAATCAGGCATATCTCTATCTGCCGGTTTTGTAAGTTTTTGATATTTACTAACCAACTCCCACCAGAGTGTGTTTAAATCTCCATCGGGGTTATTATACATCTCCCTTTCAAATCTGTACATAACCTGCGCCCATCTGCTGAATACAAGCTGTTGTAATACAAGCGATTTTCTGCAATTTTCTTTGATTTTCTCTATCTCTGATTTCTCAATATCCAGCATCTTCTCCATCCATTCAGGATTGCGAGATAATCTGCCAAATATCATTGCAACTGCTTCTGTGGTAAATGGGTGTGCAGCATTTCTTAAGAAATAGGGCAGCTCTTCATAACTGTGTCCCAGTGAGTATACAGCATGTCCAAGTTCATGAAGCATAGTTCCCATCCACTGCTCGGTGTCGCTAAGATTGGCCAACACTCTAACATCGCCTTTAGTGTCTATATCTATGCAGTATGCATGTTGATTCTTTCCCTCCCTCTCGAATAGATCGCTTTTTGCAATTACACCTCTTGTCTCTAAACCTATACTCTCGTAAAATTTGGCAGAGATCTCTGCAATATCTCTACCCTTATAGTAGCTATCCAAATCTACCGGATATATTTGCGGAGACTCCTGGAAGAATCTCCCCTGGTAGTGCCAAGGCATGAGTAAATTTTTATTCACTTCATATCTCTTTGCAAAAATCTCATCCATCTCATCTTTTACGCTATCAAATGAATCTTTTGTAAGAGAATCCAACTCGTCGAAAAGTGCCGACACTTCATTGGGGTCTTGTCCCGATAATGTAAGACTCATTGAGTGGTAGTTTTGGAAACCAAGCTCTAATGCAACTCTATTTCTAAGCTTTACAAGCTCAATGATATCTTGAGACACCAATACTCCTATCTCTTTGTGGGCTAGCCATGCATCTTTAAGCTCACCATTATCTGTAGAGTTTTGCAAAATTCTCTCAATCTCATTATCTGAGACCCTTTTCCCTCTTAAGTTTGCTCGGAATGATGCATATTTCTGTTCCAGAGCAGAGGTTTTATTTATAATCTCCTCTATAAGACTCTTTTCTACCTGATTTGAGAGGGCGTTGTTATAAAGAATTTCCAGCTGCCTCTGTAGGGCAGGTTCTTGAATTTTACCCCTCTCTCTAATAGCTTTAAGTTTTGAAAAGAGAGACGAATCTGAGTAAAAGCCAGATATTTTGATATTCAACTCGGAGTATTTATCAAAATAGCTGCCATCGCCGGTGGTTGTTCCCATCCAGTATGCCAAAGCTGCCTCTTTGTTCAGAGGTTGCAAGTACTCTTGCGACTCTTTTATAATCTTACTAAGTTCCATCTCATCTCTGTTTTTGCAACTCACTGCTCCAATTATGAGCAAAGCTGCTATTAAAATTCTTGTTTTCATAGGTATCTGCCTCTTTTTATTGATGTTTTCAATATTACAATGTCTTCCAGCGGTCTGTCGTTTTTGTCGGTCTTCTCTGCAGAGATAATCTCCACAATATTGTAACCCTCTACCACCTCGCCAAACACTGTGTATTGAGTATCAAGATGAGGGGTTCCACCAATTTCGCTGTAGATTTTTCTCCACTTCTCGGGAATTGTGTGCTTTTTGTCGATGCCATTTGCCGCATTCCTTGTGTTTATCCGCTCCTCCATCTGGTTAAGACTCTCTTGATCGAATTGTTTACCCTTAACAATATAGAACTGAGAGCCCGACGATTTTCGATTGGGATTCTCTTTGTCTCCAAGGCGGGCAGCAGCAACAACTCCGCGTTGATGCCAGAGGCCCTCAACTATCTCTGCCTGTATATCGTATCCAGGACCGCCGTTTCCATAGAGTTTATCTTTTACTCTCTCCTTAGATTCAGGATCGCCTGCCTGAATCATGAAATTATCTATTACTCGATGAAAGATAACTCCATTGTAAAATCCGCTTTTAGCCAGTTTAATAAAATTATCTCTGTGGAGTGGTGTTTGGTTATACAGTCTAATGACTATTTTACCTTTGGTAGTCTCTATGCTAACATAGTAGCAACGCTCTCTTTTAGAGAACCCCGATGTTGAAATCAGCATCAGGGTTAAAATAATAAAAAGATATTTTTTCATAATCAGATTTGTGGTCCCGAGGAGATGAGTGCTTTTGCTGCGTCATTGTCGCAATACTGTTCAAAATTGCGTATATACTTCTCTGCCAGTGATTTTGCCTTTACTTCCCATTCGCTGACATCTTTGTAAGTATCTCTAGGATCTAGTATTCCGTCTGAAACGCTATTTACATGTAGCGGAATCTCAAGATTTAGTAAAGGGACTCTTCTCCTTTCGCAGCTCTCAATAGATCCGTCGAGTATCGAGTCAATTATTGCCCGTGTGTCTTTTATGGATATTCTTTTGCCTGCGCCATTCCAACCGGTGTTTACCAAGTATGCTTTAGCGTTGTATCTCTCCATTTTTTTTGCAAGCAGCGAGGCGTACACAGTTGGATGGAGCGACAAAAAGGCCTCACCAAATGCCGGAGAAAATGATGGAACCGGCTCTGTAATGCCTCTTTCTGTTCCGGCAAGCTTTGATGTATAGCCGCATAAAAAATGGTATTGAGCCTGATTGCTGTCTAGAATAGATACCGGAGGCAATACCCCGAATGCATCTGCAGATAGGTATATAATCTTACTTGCATGCCCCGCTTTTGAAGGGAGTACAATTTTATTAATGTGGTATATAGGGTAAGAGACCCTTGTGTTCTCTGTTATTGAAGCATCTGCAAAGTCTACCGAACCGTCCTCTCTTACAGGAACATTCTCCAGCAGTGCGTCTCTTTTGATGGCTCTCCATATATCGGGTTCGTTCTCTTCACTCAGGTTTATAGTCTTGGCATAGCAACCTCCTTCAAAATTAAAGACCCCTTCATCGTCCCATCCGTGTTCGTCGTCTCCTATAAGGTATCTTTTTGGGTCGGCGGAGAGGGTTGTTTTTCCGGTTCCCGAGAGGCCGAAAAAGACTGCTACATCGCCATCTTTTCCAACATTAGCAGAGCAGTGCATAGATGCAACTCCTTTTAATGGGAGATAGTAGTTCATCATAGAGAAGATACCTTTTTTCATCTCTCCTCCATACCAGCTTCCCCCAATGACCTGCATTTTTTTTGTTAAGTTAAAGAGAATAAAAACCTCGGAGTTAAGACCGTGACTTTTCCAATTGGGGTTTGTAACTTTTGAACCATTTATCGATACAAAATCGGGCTCTCCGTAGCTTTCAAGTTCATACTTAGATGGTCTGATGAACATATTTGTCACAAAATGGGCCTGCCACGCCACCTCCATAATAAACCTCACTTTTAGCCTTGTATTTTCGTTAGTTCCACAGAAGGTGTCTACTACGTAAAGTGTCTCTTTATCTGAAAGTTGCTTTTTCACAAGTTCATAGCAATCGTCCCAAACATTCTGCTCAACAGGTTTATTTATATTACCGTCCCACCAAATTGTATTTTGCGAGACACTATCTTTAAGAATATATCTGTCTTTTGGAGAGCGCCCGGTGAAAACGCCTGTTTTCACAGCTACAGCGCCTGTATCGGTTAGTACTCCTTGTTCGAAACCCTCGTTTTTTTCCGACATTTCTGCCTTATAAAGCTCTTCATAGGTGGGGTTGTAAACTACCCTCTTTACATTTTTAATTCCATAAATGGAAAGGTCTAAGATTGCCATAAATTGTAATAATTGATGCTGGATTTTTTAAGTTTTGGTAAGTGTTAATACGAATATAGGAAAAAATCCTTACTTGAACCATCTAAATTATTACTATTTTTGTAAAAATCTGTACTATGGCTTCTCCAATTGAAATTCTTGAGAAATATTGGTCTCATAAAAGCTTCAGGCCGCTTCAAGAGGAGATTATAAACTCTGCTCTCGAAAAACGAGATACACTGGCACTGCTCCCCACCGGAGGAGGGAAATCGATCTGTTTTCAAATACCTGCAATTTTAAACGAGGGAATCACCATTGTTGTATCTCCACTGATTGCATTAATGAAAGATCAGGTAGAGAACCTTAAATCTAAGGGTATAAGAGCGCTCGCAGTTCACTCAGGAATGACAGGAACAGAGGTTGATGCTACTCTTGATAATGCTATATATGGAAGCTACAAGTTTCTGTATCTCTCTCCCGAGCGACTTAGGACAGATATATTCATGGAGAGGGTAAAGAAGATGAATGTGGCCTATCTGGTAGTAGATGAGGCGCACTGTATATCGCAATGGGGATATGATTTCAGGCCAGACTATCTTAAAATTAAAGATATCAAAGATCTGTGCGGTAATCCGCCAACCCTTGCACTTACTGCAACTGCAACACCATCGGTAGCCGATGATATTATGGAAAAACTTGGTTTTGCGAGGAGTAATTTAATCAGAGGAAGCTTCTTTAGAGCCAACCTGTCTTATGTGGTCAGATATAGCGAAGATAAATATGGAGAGCTTCTTAGGGTTTGCCGTTCTGTTAATGGTTCGGGAATAGTATACGTTAGAGAGAGAAAAAGAGCCGAAGAGGTATCTGTGTTCCTCAATTCACAAGGAGTTATTGCAGACTCTTATCATGCCGGATACTCTTCGGGCAATCGCACCTCTAAGCAAGATGATTGGATGTTGGGATCTACCCGGGTAATTGTTTCAACCAATGCCTTTGGTATGGGTATAGATAAGGGTGATGTTAGATTTGTGATTCATTTTGATCTGCCGGAGTCGGTAGAGGCGTACTATCAGGAGGCAGGAAGAGCAGGAAGAGACGGCTTGAGATCGTACGCCGTAATGTTGTGGAACAGTTCAGATGTAAAGCGATTGAGGCAGATAGTTAACCTTACATTTCCAAAACCCGACTTTATAAAAGAGGTTTATCAGAAGCTATATCGCTTTTATAACTTGGCGTATGGAAGCGGAAGAGGCGATATATTCCGATTCAATCTCCATGAGTTTTCGAAGAAAAACAAGATAAATGCCTCATCGGCCTATTACGCAATCAAGTATCTGGAGGGGGAGGGTCTGTTAAAACTTACAGAGGAGTTAGATAACCCTTCCAGAATAACATTTATTGTAAACAGAGATGAGCTTTATATGGTGCAACTTAAAAGTGACTCAATGGATGCGTTTATCAAGACTCTGTTGAGAATCTACCCAGGTCTTTTCTCGGGCTATGTATCTATAGACGAAGAGTATATTGCAAGATTGTCTAGAAACAGTAAAGCAGCGGTAGTCTCTATGTTGGTTAAGCTTTCGGGTATGGGAATAGTATCATATATACCCGGAGCGAGATCTCCTCTGCTTATGTTTAATGAAGAGAGAGAGGAGGAGAGGGGATTCTATCTCTCCGGTAAGAACTACGAGAGCCGTCGAGCCAGTTTTGAAACCCGAGTAGAATCTGTAATTGGCTATGCAGGAGAGAGTACTATATGCCGATCGCAATATCTGTCCCGTTATTTTGGAGAGGGGTCGTCTGCATTGTGTGGTATTTGTGATGTCTGTATCTCTGCAAGGAAAAGCCGTGACGAAAAGGGGTATGAGCAGACCATAGAGAGGAGGATCATTGAGATCTTAATGGATGGCCCAAAAAGATTAGATGAGATATCTGCACTTGTAAACGACGAAACCAGATGCTATCTGGATATTCTCCGATCTATGATTGACAGAGGCGGGGTCCGCTTGGAGAATGAGACCCTTTACCTTAACAGCAGATGATTATTCTATTTCTGTTATAAATTGTATCAGCTTGTCGCTAAGTTCCTGAACCGGTAATCCCATTACATTATAGTAGCAACCATCAATCCTTTTTATTGCAGTGTAACCTATCCACTCCTGAACACCGTACGACCCGGCTTTGTCGTAGGGGTAGTAGTTGTCTACATAATACTCCGCCTCTTCCCGAGAGATCTCTTTAAAAAAAACTGTTGTACGAGAGCTGAAGGTATGATCTCTATTACAGTCCCTTATTGTTACACCTGTTACAACAGTATGGCTTCTACCGGAGAGGGTCATCAACATTCCTATCGCCTCCTCTCTGCTCGATGGCTTTCCTAAAATCTCATCATCACAAATCACTACAGTATCTGCTGTTATTATAATCTCATCATCTTTTAATCTCTTTTTGTAACCCAAGGATTTCCTAAGAGATAAAATTTGAGGAACGGTCATAATATCATCCTCTGCTGCAAAATCTTCATTGACATTCAGATTTGAGCAGATCTCAAAATCTATGTCCAAACCTTTTAAAAGTTCTACTCTTCTAGGTGACCCTGAAGCAAGTATAACTTTTTTATTTTTTAGAATTAACCCGAGTAGGCCTCTTGATTGTTGTACCATTTACCCTGTATTTTCATTGTCTGCTCTATGATATCTCTTACACAACCCTTGCCCCCGGAGTATAGAGATATATATTCGCAACACTCTTTAACTTCATTCACTGCATCTGATGGGCATACAGAAAGTCCGCACTCTTTTAACACAGGAATGTCGGGTATATCGTCTCCTACAAAAAGTACCTCACTCGTTTCTAGATTATGTTTTTTGCAGAATTTAAGAAAATCCGGCATTTTAATTACAGATTTTAGATAGACATCCTCAACGCCAAGCTGATCGAATCTCTTTACAATACTTTCAGATGAGCCACCCGTAATTATTGCTACGGGATAACCTGCCAACACCGCTGCTCTCACTGCGTAGCCATCTTTTGCGTTGTGAGACCTTAAAAGGTCTCCTGTTTCGGTTGCAAGTACTGTTCCATCTGTGAATACTCCATCTACATCAAAGGCGAATGCTTTGATTCCCGATAGTTTAACTTTATAATTAGACATTGTTGATTATTTCTTTTGTTTAATATATTCAGTAATAAGTTTATAGACCTCTTTATGAGGTGAGTTGTCTATAAGAAGAGAGAGGTGTTTTTCTATTGTCTCGCCATCTCCTCTAATTGCGGGTCCTGTTTGCACTAAGGAGGGGTGTTCGTAGAGGAAGGCTTTTCTAATGGTCTCTATTGCCAGGGGCATAAGGAACATATGATTAGGTTTGGAGAGATCGAAAGCTAAGCCGGTAATGTAATTTACAAAGTTGCTCACGTATACGGCAGCCAAATGAATTTTTAGTCTACTCTTTGAATCAACTTCTCTATATTCAGAGTTTAATGAGTAACAGATATTTGTAAGCTCATCTTGAACCTTTTTATTACTATGCTCTATAAAGAAGGGTACAATAGAAAAATCTACCGGCTTTGTTTTGGATAGAGTCATAAGTGGATAGAGAACTCCATGATTGACAAAACTCTTTAATGGAGAGATATCTGTTGCACCACTACAGTGAAGTATAGTTGTTTTGGTAAAATCTGAACCTATAGATTTTAAACCATCTGCAACATCAATAATTGAGTTGTCATTCACAGCAAGAATTACTATTTGGCTTTTAAATAGATCTGATAGGTTTTCTGTGCTGCTTGTTAAAAAAGGGGAGTTATTTACACTCTCCGGTTTATTTAATATATACGTAAGTTTTTGAGCCTCGTTGGCATCTCTTCCAAAAATATACTCTACATGATGACCAGACGATTTTAATGCCATAGATAGCCGGTAGGCGAGGTTTCCACAACCTATGAAGGATATTTTGTAGCTTTTTCTCTCCATTATCTAGACCCTGTTGAGAAGATTGCAACACTCTCATTTCCATTTGTTCCTACAGATTGAACGGCAAAAAAGAAGTTGTCTTTGCTAATGGGCACCTCTATGCTCTCTCCTTTAACAAAAATCTTTTGTTGCCACATAGATTGATCGGTCTCTCTGATTAGCAGATAATAACCTTCTGGTTTTGGTCCAACATTTGGGGCACTCCATTTAATTTCAGTTTTGTTAGAAAGTGAAGAGACATCGGTTTTCACATCTTGAGGTGGAGCTGGTGCAAGCGCCATATTCATTATCACGGAGAGGTTTAACGCAGTATTCTTAAGCAGGTATTCAAAATCTACTCCGGCAATAACATCTCCGAACTCTATTCCATTAACAGTACCAACCTTTTGATGTGTTCTGTGATAGTTCTCGTAAAACTCACAAATACGTACCGCCGTAAACCCGTTTCTACTGAATGGGGTATGGTCTCCACCTCTTCCAAAACGATCATTTCTGTATATGAGCTTAACCTCTAAATTGCTAACATAACGTTCGCCGATTTCCTTTATATATCTTGCCAGTTGTCTTGATTCGCTATCATTTTCGGAAGAGTTGAAAACTCTTGATCTCTGCTCGTCTTGACTCTCAACAAATGGAATGTTCTCCGAAAAAACCCTCACTATACTATTATTTCTGATACCGGTCTCACTTGAGAGGGAGTTTGAAATCATATCGTTATTTAAAACAGCAGCAATATTCCAATTTTCGCTCTTTGCAACAGCTGCCATATGAGCTGCGCCAAGCAACCCGTGCTCCTCTCCCGAAAGAAACATAATCTTAACTGTAAGAGGAAGCCTCTTATGAGAGAGAATACGCGAGATCTCCAGCAGCGCGGCTACTCCGCTTCCGTTGTCGTTTGCCCCCGGAGCAAAAGTGGTAGAGTCGCTGTTATCGTCTACTCTTGAATCGTAATGCGCAAGAAGTACTATTACTCTATTGTCATCTTCTCTGCTCCCTTTGATTGTGGCCACAATATTTGTTAAGGTCCTCTCTGTTGGAATTCTACTACCTTTGCCTCCTGCCTTGTAGCTAAATCTTTCAACCATGAAAAATCCTCCCGATTGAACGCCCTGTTTTTTAAGTCTCTCTTCAATAAAGTTTGCTGCAGCACCGATACCCTCTTTAGAAGAGTTTGTTTTACTCATATTGTGTCTGGTATGACACGCAACAAGATCTTCTATTGACTCTCTCATGTTTTTTGAAGATAGCTCCTCTACACTCTCTTGAATAAATTGATCTCTTACTTTTATATTCTGAGCAGAGAGTGTTGCTGTGCTTAGCGTAAATAAAGCAAGCAGTGTTGCGAGATATTTCATAAACTGTTTTATCTTATCTTTATGCTTCCCCGGAATTAAAACAATATGGTTGCCTAAATATGATGTTAGGAAAGATTTTAGCTTATCCTGCGATTTGAATATAAATTTCACTTGTGTCCTACACCTCTCCTTAACGCATGTATTTTGAACAACCTCCCCCTCAGTTGTAAAATATTGCTCCAGATTCTCACCGCCACATTTGAGCAGCGTATATTTACCAAGAGACATTTTTGATGCAATACCTACACCAATTCCCGACTCGTAGTGAGTTGTAAGCTTAAAAGAGTCGCCTATTCTAAGAGGGGCAGTACAGTGGGCAAAGTCGACACTATTGTCAAGGTAATCTATAGAGGATGGATTTGCCATAAAAGATTCAGATTTGCATACCTCTTTGGCAAGTATCATACTCCAAAGAGAGGGGATATCGCCTTCGCACCCGGCCACTACCCCATTGTCGTTAAGTAGGGCAAGAGCGAGGCATGCTGTTGTATGACAAGTTTCAAGAAGATCGAAGCATCTGATTGTGAGAGCATCTGCTCTGTTGTCAATGCAGATTGATTGCAACGATTTATAAACCCTAATGGCATCCCATAAAGATTCATCCGAAATTGTACTCTCTTTTGAAGCTTTTATCGCATCGAAAATCTCTATGCACCCCTTGTCGTCTCTAGTTGTGCTACTGTATTTTTCCAGTAACTGTGTGGCAGGAACATCAATAAACGTTACACCAAACCTCTGCTCTAGCTCTTTTGTATTTGTAGATGAGGCAATTAGCCATGGAGACTCTTTTCCAATAAGTAAAATTCTTTTTCCTTTTATCCTCTCCAGGGCAAGTTGTACCTCATAAAGCTCCTCTACGCTCTCTCTAAGCTCCTCTCTGAATTTTGAGGAGGGCTCCGACGGGACGTTTATATGTTCAAATGGTATAGAGCTTCTCTTCAACCAAGTTGAGATCTCAAGAGAGGCGGGGAGGGAGTTGTGGTATGAGTCGCTAACTATAACAATAGGTTTGGGCAACTTATCCTTAATGCGCATAAATTGCTCCTCTGAACCGCCGGTAGCAACAAAAACAACTGTAAACGCCTCCTTATCATAGCTGTCTACACTATTATGACCAACAATATTGCTGTTGTCGAACAGGCATTTTATCTCCCTCAGAGATGCTCTGCCCTCTATATCGAAGCTGTTCTCGTTATTAAGAACAGAAGATAGAACAATGATATTAAGCTTTTTATCCATTTTGAAATTTGCTATCTCCAACAAAGTTAGTTATTTTTTATTTTTGAAAACAATTACGGGGTTCAATGGTTTATAGTAGTTAGTCACTAAAATATATATGAAATACTATGCATAAGGGGGCAGATCAAAACAACTCAGCCGAAAAAAATCTAACATTTGCATTTGTTTTAAATTTGGTGTTTGCGATAGTTGAATTGGTAGGAGGGCTTATTACCAATTCGGTAGCAATTATGTCCGATGCTGTTCACGATTTTGGAGACTCACTATCCCTTGGTATTGCACTATATTTACAAAGGGTATCAAAAAAAGGTGGAGACAACCGTTACTCATACGGCTACAGGCGCTTCTCATTGCTAGGGTCGATATTCATCTCTCTTATTTTGCTTATTGGGGCTATCTTTATTGTTGAGGAGAGCGTTAAGAGATTACTCGAACCTCAGGAGGTAGATGCCAAGGGGATGCTGCTTCTAGCTATACTTGGAATAATAGTAAATGGGGCAGCAGTGCTGAGGGTGAAAAAGGGGACCACTCACAATGAGAGGGCAGTCTTTTTGCATCTCATGGAGGATGTTCTTGGTTGGGTTGCAGTGCTGATAGCCGGTATTGTTATGTTGTTTGTGAATCTCCCTTTTTTAGATCCTCTTCTTTCTATCTTTATTACAATCTGGGTATTGGTGAATGTGTACAGAAACCTTAGATCTGTAGTAAAGATACTGCTGCAGGAGGTTCCTAACAGCGTCGATATAGAGATACTAAAGAGTGATTTACTCAAGCTGGATTGTACACACTCAATTCACGACTTGCATCTGTGGACTCTCGATGGAGAGAGGCATGTTCTTACGCTTCACCTGGTGGTAAAGATTGAGTTTGAAAACAGAACATCTACAGCAAAAGAGATGGTCAAGCAGTTGGCGGCAAGTTACGGGATATCTCACGTAACAATAGAAACTGAGACAATGAGTGAGAGTCTGGAGTGCGATTACTCTTGTGAACCATGTAAATAGAGATTAAAAAACCCCGAAAGAGATCAAGCTTTCGGGGTTCTTAATTAACCGATAAAGTCTTTACTATGCCTCAACAACCCTCTCCTCCTTTACTGCCATAAACGAACTCATTTGGCATGGAGAAAAATCCTTAAGGTATGAGTATCTCTCATCATTCCAAGACTTGGAACGGTTGATAAATATCTGGGCCGAGTTGTCGAAAGATGGATCTCTTTGAGCATCTAATAGCAGAAGATAAGACATAACAATATGAGCTGCCATCTCTACAAGTCTTCTGGCTTGGAAGTCGATGTACTCATTGTCTTTGCCTTCGAGTGTTGCTACAGCTTTTTCATATTGAACAGTCATGTCTGTAATCACCTTTTTAAGCTGCTCGTACTCTGCTTTAACAGGAATGTTTTCGTACTCCTTAATTAAATTTAAGTAACCTCCGTTTGTAACATAGCGTTGTGCAGCAACAACCTGTAACTGCGAAGTACCCTCATATATTGTTGTAATACGTGCGTCTCTATATATTCTCTCAATAGGATAATCCTTCATAAAACCCGAACCTCCGTGAATCTGAAGCGAATCGTAAGCATTTTGGTTGCAGTACTCCGATGACATCATCTTAAGCATAGGGGTGAGCATATCTGCCACTTTTTGATACTGTTTTGCCTCGCCTCTCTCTTCTGGATTGAGTTTACGACTCTCTGCAACAAATCCGTAAGCTTTGTAGAGGTCTACATAACGAGTGGTTTCATAGAGCAGTGCTCTGGATGCCTGTAGTTTTGCTTTAATCAGCGCCAACATTTCGTAAACTGCCGGAAACTGTATAATCGGCTTACCGAATTGAGCTCTCTCATGAGCGTACTTAAGGGCCTCGCGATATGCCGCCTCGGATATTCCTACCGATTGAGCACCTACTCCCAGACGAGCACCATTCATTAGAGACATCACATACTTAATAAGCCCCATCCTTCTCTCTCCCACTATTTTTGCAGGAGCGTTCGTAAAGACAAGCTCACAAGTTGGCGACCCTTTGATACCAAGTTTATTCTCTATACGTCTAACAGTAACGCCTCCCCACGCCTGATCATGAACAAAGTACGATAGACCTCTTCCATCTGTAGTGTTCTCTTCACTCCTTGCAAGAACAAGCTTAATTTGTGCGTCACCGTTGGTTATAAATCTTTTAACTCCGTTAAGATACCACATTCCATCGCTCTCATTGTAGGTAGCTCGCAGCATAACTGCCTGTAAATCGCTACCTGCATCGGGCTCTGTAAGGTCCATAGAGCAGGTCTCTCCCTCGTTGATTCTTGGTAGAAACTCGTGTTTAATCTCCTCTGATCCAAACTCATGTATGGTTTCGGCACAATCCTGCAGGCCCCAGATGTTTGCAAAGCCGGCATCGGCACGGGCCACTATTTCGGCAGCCATCACATAAGGTACCATAGAGAAGTTTAAACCTCCAAACTCTCTTGGCAGAGACATGCCGTAAAGGCCCGCCTGCGTAAGAGTATCTTGATTCTGTTGAGTGCCCGGAGCGTAAGTAACCCTTCCGTTTTCATGATGCGGACCATGTTTGTCTACCTCTTCGGCATTTGGAGCAAGGGTTTCGGCACAAATCTCACCCAAAATCTCCATAACTTTATCGTAGGAGTCTATTGTATCCTCATAGTTTGATGGTGCATAATCAAATACACCTGCATCTTTAAAATCCTGCTCTTTTAGTCTTACTATCTTAGACATTGCAGGGTGACCGAACTGAAACTTGAGATCTTTATTGTCTTTATAGAAATTAGCCATTTTATTTGCTGTTAAGTTTATAGGATTTAATCATGCGGGGTATAATCTCATTCAGATCTCCAACTATTGCATAGTCTGCAATTTGATGTATTGGAGCGTTGGGATCGTTATTGATGGAAATAATCATTGCAGATTGATCCATACCTGCAGTGTGTTGAATCTGACCTGAAATACCTACTGCAATATATAGCTTTGGTCTAACGGTAACTCCTGTTTGTCCTATTTGCCTGGCCGGTTCGGCGTATCCGGCATCAACTGCAGCTCTGGATGCACCCACCTCGGCTCCCAATACAGAGGCCAACTCAAAAAGAAGGTTAAAGTTCTCTTTGGACCCAACTCCGAATCCCCCTGCAATTATTACCGGAGATCCTTTTATATCTATCTTCCTCTCCTCTATGTGTCTCTCAATAATCTCAACAATAAAATCTTCATCTTTTACAATTTTGGTCACATCTATGTTAGCAATGCTCCCCTTTACAGCAGAAGCCAGTGGCTCCTTCTTCATAACACCCTCTCTTACGGTAGCCATTTGTGGGCGACAATCGGGATTTATAATAGTTGCGATTATGTTTCCTCCAAAAGCGGGTCTTATTTGGTAAAGAAGGTTTTTATACTCTTTACCGCTCTTGGTCTCTTTATGATCACCAATCTCCAGAGATGTACAATCTGCAGTTAGGCCGCTAACAAGTGCGCTAGAGACTCTGGGTGCAAGATCGCGTCCTACACTGGTTGCTCCAAAAAGGGCAATCTGGGGTTTCTCCTTTTTGAAAAGATCTATTGTAATGCTTGAATAGGGCAGGGTTAGGTAGTTCTCCAGCCGGGCATCTTGTGCTATATACACTTTTTGTGCACCGTATAAAAAAAGCTCTTCGGCAAGATTATCAACTTTATTCCCAATAAGAAGTGCCTCCAGTTTGCATGAGAGCTCTTTTGCAAGTGACCTTCCTTTGGTAAGCAGCTCAAGACTTACATCGGCAATTTTTCCGCCCTCTGTTTCTATATATATAATAATGTTATTCATTTTTCTGCAGATTTATCCAATTGTATGAGATGAAATGAGTTCTATCATTAGTGAGTCTATCTCTTCATAACTAGAGCTCATTCTTTTTGACTCTTTAGCTTGAAATACGATATTTTCAATTTTTTTAACCTTGGTTGGTGAGCCCGACAATCCGTAGTGAATCTCCTCACCTCCCACATCTGTAACTCCCCACTCCGGAATTCTTAAAGTATCTGCAGAGTTTAAAGGAAGGTATGAGTTGTGTTCATTGTCCTGCTCCTCTGTGAGAGTTCGCGAATGTTTGTATTTCATTAATCTTTTAGCGTTTCTTGGTCTGCAATCGGGTGCAGTTGCATGCACTGTAATCACTGCAGGGAGTGGAGTTTTTACACTCTCAATGCCCCTCTCAAGTCTTCTTTTTATAACCAGCTTATCTCCTTCGAAGCCGGTAATATCTTCGGCATAAGTTACTTGAGGCAAATTAAGCTTCTCTGCAACCTGAGGACCAACCTGAGCTGTGTCGCCGTCGATTGCCTGCCTACCAGCTATGATGATATCTGGTTGCATCTTTTTTATTGCCATTGATAGTGCATAAGAGGTGGCCAAAGTGTCGGCACCTGCAAATTTTCTATCGGTAAGTAAAACACCTCCGTCTGCTCCACGATATAGCCCTTCACGGATTATCTCTGCAGCTCTTGATGGACCCATTGTGAGAAGCAGAACTTCGCTTCCCGGAAATTTATCCTTCAACCTTAATGCCTGCTCCAGAGCATTCATATCCTCGGGATTGAATATTGCGGGCAACGCGGCACGGTTTACCGTACCATCCTCTTTCATGGCGTTTTTTCCAACATTACGCGTATCCGGCACCTGTTTGGCCAGAACAACAATCTTGAATTTTTTAGTCATATTTAATAATAATGGAAGTTTAGGCTTCGGCAGAGTTGTTGCCAAAGTTTATAGGTACTTTGTTAATTGGTTCGTTGTGAATCTCAATTTGGCCGTACTGGCTCTCATATTTAGAAATATTATCCTCTAGAGCCATGAAGAGCCGCTTAGCATGTTGAGCGGTCATGATTATTCGATTGTTTACCTGAGCTTTAGGTACTCCAGGCATCATTCGTATAAAGTCGAGAATAAATTCACTGCTAGAGTGAGTGATTATTGCAAGATTTGAGTAGGATCCTTGTGCAACTTCACTGCTTAATTCGATATTTAGTTCATTATCAGCACTCATGTCCATTTGGTCTTTTAATATCAACGCAAAGATAAAATAAATTGATTAACTTTGTGGCTTGGATAAAAAATAACAGTTTACATACAGATGGAAATCTCCGCAAAGTACTCGCCTGCTCAAACAGAGGATAAATGGTACCAATATTGGTTAGACAAGGGTTATTTCAGATCGGTTCCAGATAACAGAGAGCCCTATACAATAGTTATTCCCCCTCCAAATGTTACAGGTGTTCTTCATATGGGACATATGCTTAACAACACAATTCAGGATGTTTTGGTGAGGAGAGCCAGAATGCTTGGAAAAAATGCTTGTTGGGTACCCGGAACCGACCACGCATCTATTGCTACAGAGGCAAAAGTTGTTGCAAAGTTGAGGGCAGAGGGTATAGAGAAGAGCTCTATCAGCAGAGAGCAGTTTCTGGAGCACGCCTGGGAGTGGAAAGAGAAGCACGGAGGGATAATCCTGGAGCAGCTTAAAAAGCTGGGAGCTTCGTGTGACTGGGAGAGAACAAAATTCACCATGGACAGCGATTTAAGCGAAGCTGTAATTAATACATTTGTTCATTTTTTTAATAAGGGGCTTATATACAGAGGTATAAGAATGGTCAACTGGGATCCTGAGGGCCAGACTGCAGTAAGCGATGAAGAGGTTATACATAAAGATACACCCTCCAAACTATACTATCTAAACTATCACCTATCCAATAACGGAGTTGCTTCGGAGGAGTACATAACCATTGCTACCACTCGTCCCGAGACAATTATGGCAGATACTGCCGTATGCATCAATCCTAATGACTCTAGGTATGCTCATCTTAAAGGGAAAAAAGTGCTTATACCTCTTATTAACAAAGAGATACCTATAATAGAAGATGATTATGTAGCTATGGATTTTGGTACGGGTTGTTTAAAAATTACACCTGCACATGATATAAACGATTACCAGATTGGCATTAGGCATAACCTCGCTGTTATTGATATACTGGATAACTTTGCAAGACTGAATGAGAAGGCAATTATTCTGGTTGGTGAAGATAGATTTGTAGCAAGAGAGAAGATAGTTAGGATGCTCAAAGAGAGCAACCATCTGGTTAAGGAGGAGAGCTATAACTCTCAGATAGGTTACTCCGAGAGAACAAATGCAGTGATTGAGCCCAGACTGTCTCTCCAATGGTTTATGAAGATGGACCAAGCAGCCGAATCGGCATTGAGATATATTACCGAAGATAAGATTAAGTTAATACCCGATAAATACAGAAACACCTATCGTCACTGGATGGAGAATGTGAAAGATTGGTGTATCTCAAGGCAACTTTGGTGGGGTCAACAGATTCCTGCCTGGTACTCACCTTCGGGAGAGGTTTTTGTTGCTCCAAACAAAGAGTTAGCATTAGAAAAAGCCAGATTAAGCAATCTTCAAATAACATCAGACCAACTTAAGCAAGACGAAGACGTTCTTGACACTTGGTTTTCATCGTGGCTTTGGCCAATATCTGTTTTTGATGCCTCAAAACCGGGTTTTCCAGATAGAGAACCAAACAGTGAGCTTGCCTACTACTATCCAACCAACGATCTTGTGACTGCTCCCGAAATTCTTTTCTTTTGGGTTGCAAGAATGATTATGGCCGGGCATGAATTCTGCTCCGACCTGCCTTTTAAAAATGTATACCTAACTGGTACAGTCAGAGATAAGCTGGGTAGAAAGATGTCTAAATCGCTTGGGAACTCTCCCGATCCAATAAAATTGATGGAGGAGTATGGTGCCGATGGTGTTAGGGTTGGAATGCTTCTTTGCAGTAGTGCCGGTAACGATATACTCTTTGATGAGAGCCAGGTAGAGCAGGGTAGGAACTTCTCCAATAAAATATGGAATGCATACCGATTAGTAAAAGGTTGGGAAATAGATCATAATGCGCCTCAACCTCAGGGGAGTGAAAGGGCAGTTGAGTGGTTCTCAAGCTTACTCTCTCAGAACATAGAGCTTATTAATGACCATTTCGACAAATTCAGACTCTCCGATGCCTTAATGACTCTCTACAAACTATTTTGGGACGACTTCTGTGCATGGTATCTGGAGATTATAAAACCATCTTTCGGTGGAAAGATAGATTATACAACTTATAACAGTACTATCACTTTCTTTGATAAATTACTCAGACTTTTACACCCTTTTATGCCTTTTATAACAGAGGAGTTATGGCAAAATCTGGAGAAAAGAGAGTGCGGTGAGTCTGTTATGGTATCACAAATGCCAGGTTGTTACAGCTACTCAAAAGAGATAATTGAAGAGTTCGAAATAGCCAGAAGTGTTATTGTTAACATAAGAAATATAAGACAATCTAAAGGGATATCTCCAAAAGAGCAACTAACGTTGTTTGTAAAGGGTGAGTTGTGCAAAAATATGTACGTAATAGTTGAAAAGTGCGCAAATATTACTCAAATAGATGATATGAGCATGAAAGAGTCCAACTCTACAGGAGCATCTTTTATGGTTGGAACATCGGAGTTTTTTGTGCCGCTCACCGGAATGGTAGATAAAGCAGAGGAGATAAAAAAGATTTTGGCAGAGCTGAATCATCTGCAGAACTTTTTAAAGTCGGTGAACGCAAAGTTAAACAACGAGAAGTTTGTGTCAAATGCTCCAAAGCAGGTGCTTGATATGGAGAGAAAGAAGCAATCAGATGCTAACACCAAGATAGAAAAACTGACATTCTTACTTAAAGAGCTTGAATAATGTACGTTTCCGAAACAAAACTAGAGGTAAGATACTACGAGACAGATTTAATGGGTATAGTTCACCACTCAAACTACATAAGGTATTTTGAGTGTGGAAGACATGAAGCGCTTGTTAATCTGGGTCTTCCTATTCAAGAGATTGAACGAAAAGGTATAATGATGCCTGTGGTAAGGGTGGAGTGCAACTATAAATTACCTGCAAAACAGGGCGATATTATAAGAGTAGTCTCTACAATTAATGAGATGCCAAAAGCTAGAATTATCATCTACACTACCATTTTTAACGAAGAACAAAAAGTGATCTGTGATGGCAGTGTAACTCTGGGTTTTATACACTCCCACTCCAGAAAACCAACAAGGGTACCCACTTTTGTATCTGATCTGTTTGCTCCTTACTTTAATAAAACCGAATAAAGCATAAAAAAATGAACAACTTTTTACTATTTGGAACACTTGGTGCCACAGAGATAATCATCATTGCACTAATAGTTTTACTGCTCTTTGGCGGTAAAAAGATTCCCGAGCTTATGAAGGGTATTGGCAAAGGGGTTAAGAGCTTCAAAGATGGGATGAAGGGAATTGAAGATGAGATAAAAGATGATAAAGAGAGTGGCGAAAAAAAATAGATCTTAGGTGGCTAAAGAGATGACATTTTGGGATCACCTCGATGAGTTGAGAGGGGTGCTTTTTCGCTCAGCTGTATCGGTGCTCCTATTTACAATTGTGATTTTCGTAAACAAAAAGTTTGTTTTCGATACAATTATCTTTGCACCTATAGACTCCGACTTTATTTTATACAGATGGCTCTCGGCGGTTGCATCATTGGCCGGAGTTCCTGCTGCTGCTCCCGGTGATTTTAATATCAATCTTATAAACATAGAGCTCTCGGCTCAATTTTTTACACATGTGAGCGTATCTATGACTCTTGGTTTCATACTGTCTGTTCCATATATTCTGTATCAACTCTGGACCTTTGTAAGACCCGGGCTTTATCCAAACGAACAGAGGTCTGTAAGAAGAGCATTTTCATTTGCCTCCTTGCTATTTTTTGCAGGAGTTTTGGTGGGATATGTGTTTGTGTTTCCTCTTACATTACGTTTTCTTGGCACATACCAGGTGAGTGATTGGGTAGTGAATCAAATCTCTTTAAAATCTTATATCTCCATGTTTACATGGTTGATACTTATCATGGGAATCGTATTTGAAATGCCTGCACTTGCCGCAATCCTATCACGTATGGGTATTGTTTCCAAATCGTTTTTAAAGAGATACAGAAAGCACGCATTTGCTATTCTTATTGTAATTGCCGCTATAATCACACCAAGCGGAGACGCATTTACACTTTTTGTGGTTGGATTGCCACTATATATGCTTTACGAATTCAGTATACTGGTTTGCCGTGATATCGATAAATAACCTCTCGGTCTCCTTTGGAGGATTCTCCCTCTTTGAGCAGATCAATTTTCACATAAACCAAAGCGACAGAGTTGGATTGGTTGGAAGAAACGGTTCCGGAAAGACAACCCTTATAAAGCTTATAGCCGGAATAACACTACCCTCATCGGGGGATATCTCAAGACCATCCGATCTTACAATCGGGTATTTACCTCAGGAGATGGATTATAACAAAGAGATCTCTGTAATGGAGGAGACTCTTACGGCATTTTCTCATATTAATACTATCGAGAACGAGATAGAGACTTTAAATAAAACCATCTCTCAAAGAGATGATTTTGAAAGCGAAGAGTATGCAAGACTCCTAATTCATCTGAACAATCTCACAGACAGGTTGAGTGTTGTATCTTCGGGAAAGAGAGAGGCCGAAGCCGAGAGGGTTTTGTGTGGTTTGGGTTTTAAAAGAGAAGAGTTTTCCAGAGAGAGAGCAGAGCTGAGTTTAGGGTGGAATATGAGAATAGAGCTTGCAAAGGTGCTTTTAAGAAGACCCGATATTCTCCTTTTAGACGAACCCACAAACCACTTAGATATTGAATCTATAAGATGGTTAGAGAGTTATCTCGAAAACTACAGAGGTGCCATTGTGTTGATTTCACATGACAGGCGTTTTCTAGACTCTGTCACAAGCAGAACCGTGGAGATTGTGCTTGGAAAGATTAACGACTACAAAGTATCATATACCAAATATGTAGAGCTTAGAAGAGAGAGACTTAGTCAACAGAGAGCTGCGTTTGAAAATCAGCAGAAGATGATTGAGAAGACAGAGGAGTTTATTGAGAGATTCAGATACAAGGCAACTAAATCTAATCAAGTTCAATCCAGAATCAAACAGCTGGAGAAGATAGATAGAATAGAGATAGAGGAGGAGGATAACTCTGCGCTGCACCTTAGATTTCCTCCATCTCCTCGTTCGGGAAATATTGTGTTAAAATGTAGAGACCTATCATTTTCTTATGGACCAAAGAGAGTATTTGGTGGGGTTGACATTGTGATTGAGAGGGGAGAGAAGATAGCTCTTCTTGGAAAAAATGGAGAGGGTAAAAGTACCTTTATGAAGCTTATTGTTGGTGAATTAACACCTACATCGGGCATAATAGAGCACGGACACAATGTAAAACCGGGTTATTTTGCACAAAATCAAGACGATATTCTTGATCATGAAATTACTGTTTTTGAAACATTGGACAGGGTTGCTGTAGGAGATATAAGAACCAAACTAAGAGATATACTTGGTGCTTTTCTATTCAGGGGAGAGGATGTAGATAAAAGGGTAAAAGTTTTGAGTGGTGGAGAGAAATCGAGACTGGCGATGGCAAAACTTATGCTTAAACCTTTAAATTTTTTAGCCCTCGACGAACCTACAAACCATATGGATATTAGATCTAAAGATATCCTTAAACAATCTCTTAAGAGTTTCGACGGTACTCTTGTACTTGTTTCTCACGATAGAGATTTTTTAGATGGTCTAGTAGATAAGATATATGAGTTTAAAGATGGCGGAGTAAGAGAGCATCTGGGTGGCTTGAACGATTTTTTAGAGAGAAAAAAGATTGAGTCGTTAGATGAGATGAAACAAAGCAGTATTGTTGCGGAGGAGGTTACTACAAAAAACAACACATCTACAGAGAGTTATCAGCAGAAAAAAGAGAGGGAGAGGGAGCAGAAACGAAAAAAGCAGGCAATAGAAAGGTGTGAAGAGAGGATATCACAGATAGAAGAGGAGATATCCAAGATAGAGCAACTATTGTCTGGTAACCATAAAGAGGTATCTTTACACGAGACTTTGAAGCAATATCAAGCACTAAAGTCGGAATTAGAATCAATGATGGAGGAGTGGGAGAGACTTCACAATTAATAATAAAATCTATGGAACAGAAAGAGAGTAATTACATATTCGGAATGCATCCTCTATTGGAAGCACTGGAGAGCAACAGAAAAATTGAGAAGGTTATGATTCGGCAAGGTGCCGTTGAGGGAAATATGTTTGGTATGCTATTGGAGAAACTAAGGCAGAGAGATATACAAGTTCAGTTTGTACCTATGGAGAGACTTAATCAGATTACCAGAGCTAACCATCAGGGAGTAATAGCATTTCTACCTCAAATAGAGTACATATCACTAGAGCAGATTGTAGAGGGGGCCAATGGGCGAGAGAGCTCATTTATACTGATTTTGGACGGGATAAGCGATGTGAGAAATTTTGGAGCTATTGCTCGTTCTGCAGAGTGCGCAGGGGCAGACGGAATAATCATTCCGGCTAAGGGTAGTGCAGCTGTAAACTCCGATTCGGTAAAGACCTCGGCTGGTGCTCTTATGAGAATACCTGTTTGCAAGGTAACCAATATTAGAGAGGCAATCTATTACCTTAAACAGAGCGGATTTTCAATTGTATCTGCTTCTGAAAAGGCAACAGACCTTATATACACAGCCGACTTTACAAAGCCAACAGCAGTAATTGTGGGATCTGAAGAGAAGGGTATTTCTAAATCGGCACTGGAGCTCTCAGACAGACTCGTAAAGGTTCCAATGGTTGGAAAGATAAGCTCGCTCAACGTCTCAGTTGCAGCATCGGTTGTTATGTTTGAGATAGTTCGCCAGAGATCTGGAGAGAAGATCCTCTAAATTGAGAACATACAACTCCTGCAGCAATAGCTACATTCAATGACTCACCTCCCTCGGGAGTGGTTGAAAATGATGGGATTGTTATTCTATGTGCTATTTTTGAGGCAACGTTGGCACTAATACCCTCAGATTCGTTTCCCATCACAAACATAGTAGTAGATCTAAATTTGCTTGAGTATATGCTATCCCCGGAGAGAAATGTTCCGTAGATATCGGTATAGTCAGATATTTTGTCTATTAATTGCGGTAACGAACAGGTGTAAATCTTCTGCCTAAAAAGCGAACCCATGGTTGCCTGGACCACTTTAGAGGAGTAGATATCTGTACACCCTTCACTGCAATAGATTGCATCAACACCAAACCACTCAGAAAGTCTTACAATTGTTCCAAGATTGCCGGGGTCTTTAATAGAGTCTAGAGCAAGGTAGAGTCCGCCCCGCTTAGGGAGCTCAATCTCTTCTGCTTTTGGTATTCTTACTAAAGCAAGTACAGGTGAGGGAGATGAGAGGTGAGTAATCCTGCTCATACTCTCCTCTCCAATTATATCTTTGTAAAATACCTTAACAATATCGGCCCCCGATGAAATGGCCTCTTTTAATAACTTCTCTCCTTCTACAACAAACAGAGAGTGCTCTGCACGATGCTTTCTCTTTTCAAGAGACTTAATAAGCTTTATCTCTGCTTTGGTAATGGTCATCAGTAGCCGAGAATTTTTAGCATAGATTTGTATGTCTGCTCTTTGCTGAAGAGTTTAGTGTAGTATTCGCCATTCTCATCAACGTCAATGGTAATGTGTTTTGGTGCAGGTTGAAGACAGTGTTGAATTCCTCCAAAACCGGCTATAGACTCCTGATATGCACCTGTATGGAAAAAACCAATATACAACGGCTCTTCGCTTCCGTTTATTACAGGGAGGAAGATTGCGTTAGCATGTGCTTCGGCATTGTAGTAGTCCTGACTGTCACATGTAAGACCTCCAAGAAACACTCTTTGATACTCATTCTTCCATTTATTTATAGGCAGAAGAATAAATCTCTGCTTTATACCCCAAGTATCGGGCAGGGTTGTCATAAACGAGCTGTCTACCATATACCATCTCTCGCGGTCGTTCTGTTGCTTCTGGTCCAGAACCTGATATATAACAGCACCGCTCTCCCCAACAGTAAAGCTTCCGAATTCGGTGAATATGTTTGGCTCTGGAGTATTTCTTTGACCGCAAATGCTTTTTATTTGTGCAATTACCTCCTCTGCCATATACTCATAGTCGTAATCAAAAGCAAGAGAGTTCTTTATAGGAAAGCCACCTCCTATATTCAGCGAGGTCAGTTCGGGGCAGATGGCTTTAAGATCGCAATAGACAGATACGCATTTAGACAACTCATTCCAGTAGTATGCGTTGTCTCTGATACCGGTATTAATAAAAAAGTGCAGCATCTTTAACGAGAACTTTTTGTTATGCTTGATTTTATTCTCGTAAAAAGGGATTACATCACTGTACCTTATTCCCAATCTGGATGTGTAAAACTCAAATTTCGGCTCCTCTTCGGCTGCTATTCTTATACCTATTTTGGTGGGCTCTTTTACACAGAGGTCAAGATCGTCGAACTCCTGCATATTGTCCAATACCGGTATGGTGTTTTTCCAACCGTTGTTGATCATGTTTGCAATGTTCTCAATATAAATATCTTTCTTATAGCCATTGCATATAACATAGAGCTCTTTGTCTACAACGCCCCTCTCTTGCAGAGATTCAATAAGGTTGAGATCGAAAGCAGAAGAGGTCTCAAGATGTATGTCGTTCTTAAGCGCCTCCTCTATCACAAAAGAGAAGTGCGAACTTTTGGTACAGTAGCAGTAGTGATAATCTCCATTATAATCTACCTTGGCCATGGCAACATTGAACATTCTCTTTGCCCTCTGTATTTGCGATGATATTTTTGGTAAATATGTTATCTTTAAAGGAGTTCCATATTGCTCAATAATGTCCATCATAGGTATATCGTGAAAGTAGAGTTCACCGTCTTCTACTTTGAATTCATCCTGAGGAAAGTCGAAAGATTGCTCTACCAGATCTATGTACTTATTCTTCATTTTTAAAATGTAAGTGAGTTAGTTAGTATAAAAAAAGACAAAGTAACAAGGTTACATCGGTTTTGGAATGCAAAGATATCTTTTTTTACTTTTATCAAAACAACTTATTACAATAATTATATCTTTATTATTAATTTTGTGCAAACTAAAGTCAGATGAGAGGGTTATCTTTCCGATATATTCCAATAGCAGTTCTTGTATCATTGTCTCTGTCTTGCAGTACAGTGAGAGTAGTTCCCGAAGGGAAAAGCGCTTTAAAAGAGAATAAAATTGTGGTTTTGAATTCTGAGTCGGTGAAACCGGCTCAGCTGAATCCATATCTGAGACAACAGCCAAATAACTCTTTCCTCTTTGGGTTTAACCCATTTTTGATTATATATAATTGGAGTAACAATAAAGATAATGCGTGGGATAGATTTGTGAAACGAATAGGGCAACCCCCCGCAATTCTGGATACATTTTTAGTTCAGAGAAGCAGAGAAAACCTTCTTAACCATCTCAGATCTACCGGATACTACAGCTCCACAGTGACAGACAGCATATTTACAAAAGGAAAGCGAAGCAGAGTCAGTTATTTTATTACCGTAGGAAACAGATACACAATCAATAATATTAATTACATAGTAAGAGACACATCTATAGACCGGTTTGTTAAGCAAAGTTCGGGTCTTTCACTTATAAAACCTGGACAGTTTTTATCAGAAAAATTGCTCGATCTTGAAAGTGAAAGAGTTACGGCGGTATTGCGTGAGAATGGGTACTACAACTTTAGTAAAAACTACTTCTTTTTTGTTGCAGATACTTTAGCCGGCAATGGCAAAGCAGACCTCTTGGTAACAATAGAGAACCATACCCGAAACGAAACACCAAAAGATGCCAGACTACACAGGCAGTATCGCATAAGAAAGATCTCTCTATACCCCGATTACGATCCTATGAGGTTGAGAGAGGACTCCCTTGCGGCCTCAAAGATTGTTCCCATGAGGGATTTTAATATATATTATCGTGGAGATAAAATTTCAATAAAGCCGTCTACTTTAGAGAAGCTGAATACTCTTAAACCGGGAGAGTTGTACAACGAGAAAAAAGCAACAAACACATATAACAGACTGGTATCTTTGAGATATTTTTCTGGAGTTAATATTCAGTTCGACGAAGTTGATGGGCAGGAAAACAGAGAGTCTGGCGAGGTTGATTGTGTTATTAGACTAACTCCCTCTAAAAGCCAAGGATATAAACTCAATCTGGAGGCATCTAGCAACTCAAATAATCTACTGGGTGTTTCTCCGGCAGCATCTTACTACCATAAAAACCTTTTTAAGGGCGGTGAGTGGTTTACTTTAGGTTTTATGGGTAATTTCCAATTTAAGCTTAACGATCCTATTAAATCTACCGAGTTGGGAATATCTTCAAGCATCTCTTTTCCAAGCTTCTTAATGCTGCCCGACTCTATCTTTAAAACAAATGTTCCCAGAACAGATATAAGTGTGGGCTACAACTATCAGAATAGGCCCGAGTTTACTAGAAATTTGATATCATTTAATTACGGTTACAACTGGAGGTCGGGAGATAGACTATTCTATTTTGTTAATCCTATACAGTTGAATATCATAAGGTTGTTCAATATGAATACCCAGTTTTACGACTCAATGACAGATCCTTTTTTGAGAAATGCATATAGAAACCACTTCGACTTGGGCTCTGGAGCTACAATTTACTACACCACAGATGCATCTGTGATACCTAAAAAGAGCTTTTTTTATGCCAGGTGGACCAATGACATTGCAGGGAATTTGCTGAGTGCTTTTAACAAATCTCTACCATCAGACACAACGGGCGCTAAGATGGTATGGAATACACCTTATGCTCAATATATAAGAAGCGAGTTTACCTTGGGATATACCTGGAAGCCACAACCCTCTATGGCAGTGGCCACACGTTTCAATATTGGAGTCGGGTATGCCTATGGAAACTCAGGATCCCTTCCTTTTGAAAAGCTATTTTATGTTGGGGGTGCCAATAGTATGAGAGGATGGCAGGCAAGATCTTTGGGCCCGGGTTCGGCACCGGTAGACACAACATTCTCAATTCCAAATCAGACGGGAGACTTAAAGATAGAGGCAAATATTGAATACCGATTCAGTATGTTTTGGAAGGTAGAGGGGGCACTCTTTGCCGATGCAGGAAATGTATGGACACTAAGAAGCGAGAGAGGGCGAGAGAGTGGTCTGTTCAGATTTAGCGACTTCTACAAAAGCGTTGCCCTTAATTGGGGGTTGGGAGCTCGGCTAAATTTAGACTTTGTAATTCTTAGATTAGATTTAGGTATGATTGCACATGACCCTTATAGAAAAGTCTGGATAGGCCCGTCTAAATGGTTTAGGGAGAATACATATTCATTACAGTTTGGTGTAAATTACCCATTTTAAAGCCACCAAGGAGAGAGTAGAGATAAAAATCCATATAGATATACCCTGAATCAAGGGTTTATAGCCGATCCTCTTTAAAGAGTCTACAGAGATACCGGAACCTATAAGAAAAAGGGTAAGTACCAAAGCTCTTTTTGCCCCCATTACTATATAGGGAGAGATAGCTGCAACACGGGTTGAGTAGCTGTTTAAAACCATTGCCCCTGCAAAAAAAAGAATGAATATCGGTATTTTTACCCCTTTGGTCCCTTTTTTAAGCAATATAGAGAAGAAGAGGGTTACAGGGATAATCCACAGAGCTCTCTCAAGCTTAACCGTAGTTGCAATTTTTAGAGCATCGTTACCGAATTTTTGAGCAGCCCCTACTACCGAGCTTGTATCATGTATTGCAATGGCACTCCATAACCCAAACTGCTTTTGTGACATACCTACCAGATAGCCAAGATAGGGAAAAATCAATAGTGCAACTGAATTAAGTAAAAACACAACTGCAAGCGAAAGTGATGTCTCATCTTCGTTTGCATCAATAACCGGAGCCATTGCTGCTATTGCACTTCCTCCACAAATTGCTGTTCCTGTAGAGATTAATAAACTTGTTTTGAAAGGAGTTGAGAGGAGTCTTCCTAGTAACAATCCAACAGCTAAGGTTAAAGTAATTGAAACAACCGTAAACATAACACCATCCCTACCAATCTCTGCTGCTTCAACTACATTCATGCCAAATCCCAATCCAACTACAGAGAGTTGAAGAGTTATTTTTGACAACCCTTTGCTCATAACATATAATGGATTTCCAAGTGTTATTGAGAATAGTACGCCTCCAACTAAAGCAACAGGGGTAGAGACCCAGGGGGCTAAACAAGCAACGCATAAACAAATAAACAGTAGTTTTTTACAAAAATCTCTCTTCATTTTATCTCCCTTTCTTTCAAATTTGTGATTGCAAATCTGAGAGAAAAAGTTGAGAGAATTATATCAATAATAGTTATAGACTATAACTTTTAGTTATGGAGCTCTCTAAAAAATAGAGAAAAAGCTGTGCTAATCCAAATGTTTTTCCATGAGTGTGAATTATGTAAAAATACCTCGAAAACTCAACATCCACTATGTCTAAAATCTTAAACTCCCCTTTGGTTATCTCCTTAGTTACAGCATTTACAGAAATCAATCCAATACAATTCGAGTTGGCTAAGTAAGTTTTAATCCCCTCGGTACTACCCATATGCATCACTATATTGAGATCTCTCTCGGTGATATCAAACCCTTTAAGTCTATCCATAATCACCTCTAAGCTCCCCGATCCAGGCTCTCTTAGAATAACAGGTATCTCCATCAATTCGCTTAGGGTGATCTGCTCTCTTTTATAGAGTGGATTATTTTTATGTACAATAGCTACAATCTCGTCCTTTATGTATGGAGTGTACTTAATCTGAGAGTTTTTAGAGCTACCCTCAACAACTGCAATTTCTATTTCGTTTTTAAGAAGTGCCTCCTCAATCTCATGAGTATTACCATTCAAGAGTAGTAGGGAGACTTTTGGATGTAACTCTCTAAATTTGGCCAAAAGAGGAGGTAGTACATACTGGCCAACGGTTGTGCTTGCTCCAATTTTCAGCTCATCGCCATACCTGCCCTTTATTGTGCCGATATCAAATCGGAGTCTCTTCTCCATCTCCAAAACACGTTGTGCATAATCTAATACCAACCTTCCTGCATCTGTTACCTTTACTTTTCCGGCCTTTCTCTCAAAGAGCTTAATATCTAAATCGGCCTCCAACTCCTTAATATTTTTACTAACAGCCGGCTGCGATATAAAGAGTAGTTCAGATGCTTTTGAGAAACTCAAATTGGTAGCAACGGTAAAAAATACCTTTAACCTAAAATTTGACATATTGTATTTTTTAAACTGTTAGTATCTTTCGACTTTATAATCTATACCGGCTTTAAAAGCTTGCCGGA